>JANYGA010000280.1 GCA_025359485.1 Rhodospirillales bacterium
CCGAATTGAGTCGGACGCTCAGCGGCGTCGTGCCCGCGGGCGCGACGAAGGCACCGGGACGAACGGCATCGACCGTCCCACGCGCGTAATCGATTTTGATCCCGCACGACGCGAGAAAATCGAAGCCGAGCAACCCGACGACGCGCGTGCCGTGCGCCTCGTTCGATGCGAGTGGGACGGTGCGAAAGACGACGTCGTGCATCGACAGTGGCCCGATGGCAACGCTCGGAACGATCACGCGGCCCGAAAAGAACGACCCCGCGACCGTTTGCGCGGCGCGTCCGCGAAAGGCGAGCCCGAGTTCGCGCACGACCGATTGATCGATCGTGAGCGCCGCGGCTCCCGTATCGAGCAGAAAATCGAGCCCGCGCCCCATGATATCGAGTCGAACGTAGATGCGACCGTTTGCGATGCGCGCGGGGAGACGTACGGTTTCGGTGCCGACGGGAAACTCGACGAGCGTCCGGCGATCGCGCGGAACTTCGACGTCGGCATCGGTGACGTCACTCGCGATGTCATCGCGCACGAGTCGATAGTCGTACGCGTTTTCGGCGCGTTCGTCGCCACCGTAATAGTGCCACGGCCGAATGTGGCCTCGCGTATCGGCACGGAAATCATCGTACGTCGTGTGCGTCGTGTGTCCCGCGCTCGTGCGCTCGTTGCGCACGAGATAATTCGTCCGCGCGTCGTAAAACGCACGTGCGGTGTGACCGCTCGTATACATCGTCGTGACGACCCACGCATCGAAGAGGTCGTGCGTTCGAGCGACACTCTGCGTCGCCACGCGTTCGGTTTGGGAAGGTTCGGGGCGATCGAGAATCGTCTCGCCGTTTTCGTTTTGGTGCCATCGGACGCCGTGCGCCATGCCGCGCGCGGTGTGGAACGGACCGAGCACCGTCGAACTCGCAACGTCGTTGCCGTGTCGCAACGTGTCGAGGGTTCCATCGAGACCGGCGACGCGAATTTGCCACGCTTCGCGTTCGTTTTCCGGTTTGCGATCGAAGCCGGTCGCAACGTGCGAACGTGCGAGCAGCTCGTCGGGTGTGGGGACCTCTTGCGCGTATGCCGCCACGTGCGCCATCGCGGTCGCGATCGCGTACGCCGCCGTCGCGAGCGCGAACCTCACGTTGCGGAAGCGAGCTCGGTCGGAAGTGCGAGATGCGGGCGCGGATCGAAGTGCGGTTTGCCGTTGCTCGAAGCGCGGAGGGTTGCGAGAAGTTCGAGCGCTTTGGTCATCTGCGGATCGACGCCGGCACGATCGTCTTGCGGCGCGATATCGATATCGTAATCGGGATCGGTCCCGTAATTTTCGACCTTCCAGCCCACGTCGGTAAACCAGAACGAAAACTCTGGTTGCGTCGTGATCGTGCCGTCGACGAGCCGATGATAGGGGTTGATACCGATCACGCCGCCCCACGTGCGTTTGCCGACCAGCGGCCCGAGCTTGTACATCTTGAAGACGTGACTGAAAATGTCGCCGTCGCTGCCCGCGAATTGATTGGTGAGTGCGACGATCGGTCCGCCGACGCTCTCGGGTGGATAGGGCATCGGTGGGCCGTAGCGCGAGACGTCGTAGCCGACGCGTTTGCGACTGAGTTTTTCGATGAGCAACGGCGAGACGTGTCCGCCACGGTTATAGCGGACGTCGACGACGAGTCCGTCGCGATTGAATTCCGAGAGATAACCGCGATGAAATTCCGAGAAGCCCCACGTGCCCATATCGGGGATGTGCAAATATCCGACGCGGCCTTCGGTTTGCTCGTGCACGAACGCGCGATTCGCGTCGACCCACGCGCGGTAGCGCAACATGCGCTCGTCGCGCAGCGCATGCACGACGACACGGCGACGCTCGCCTTTTTTGGGCACGATGGTGAGCATCACGTCGCGATCGGCGGTGTTGACGAGCAGCGCGTCGGGCGTGACGTTGCGATCGAGCGGTCGGCCGCCGATCGCGACGATCGTATCGCCTTCTGCGATTGCGAGCCCGGGTTCGGCGAGCGGAGAATCGACCTCGCGATTCCACGAATCGCCGCGATAGATCTTCTCGATTCGATAGCCTTTGGCGCGTTCGTCGAATGCGAAATCGGCGCCGAGAAAACCGCGACGATATTGATTGGGATGGCGATGATCGCCGCCGATTTCGTACGCGTGCGAGGTGCCGAGTTCGCCGAACATCTCCCAAAGGATATCGGAAAGATCGGTGCGCGTTCGGGCGACGGGCACGAGCTTCGCGTAGCGCGCGCGCACGAGATCCCAATCGATGCCCGACATCGCGACATCCCAGAACTGCTCGCGCTGCATGCGCCACGCTTCGTTGTACATCTGCGTCCATTCCGCAAGCGGCTCGACGAGCACGCTCGCGCGCGAGAGATCGAGCCAGCCGGTGCGTCGGCTCGACTCGGTCCCGGGCTTCGCATCGTCTTGTCCGTCGTCGGGAAGTTCGCCGAGCGCATCGATCGCGCGAACGCGTTCGCGCGACGTATAGACGAGCGTGCGATGATCGGCGGCGAGACGCATATCGCCGACCTCGGTTGCGAGCGTCGCGACGCGCTGCTGATCGAAATCGTAGGCCAGGAGCGTGCCCAGTTCGTCGTCGTCGCTCCACGACGCGCCCTCGGGTTTGATGCCGCGAAGCGGAAATTGCGTGAAGAGGACGCGACCGCGCGAAGCGACGAGCTCTTCGTATTTGCCTTCGTCGACGGGGAAGCCGAGAATACGTCCCGCGATGCCGTCGAAGTCGATCTCGATTTTCGGCGGCTTGCCGTCTTTCTTGCGCTCGTCACCGCCGTCGTCGTCGTCTTTGCGATCTTTATGCACGGGCGATGGTTTAGGAACGAAAGGATTCGAAACGTCGGCGCGCAGCGTCACGAGAAACGGTCGCGACGCCTGCGGAAAACTCAGATCGAATTGCAACGCGTCGTAGACGGGATTGAAGTCGCGCGTCGAAATGAAGTAGAGAAACTTGCCCTCGGGATCCCACGCCGGCGAGCGATCGACGCGAAGGAGCGGCGTGACGTCGTGGACCGCGCCGGATTTGACTTTGGCGATGCGGAGGATCGCGGTATCGGGGCTCGCGACGGTGCCCGCATCGGGTGCGACCGCGCACGAATACGCGAGCCAGCGTCCGTCGGGTGAAAACGCGAGATCGTGCATCTGCGATGCGGAACTCGTATCGATCGTGCGCGCGCGACCGTCGCCCAGATCGACGAGTATGAGCTCGTGACGGTGATTGGCAACCGCGACGACGTCCGCGCTCGGCGAGACGGCGAGTTCGACGACGCGTCCGATATCGGCGGCAACGACGGCAAGCGGCGCGCCTTCGCTCGCGGCATCGCGAACTTCGAGTTGCTCGGCACCGCTCTCGTCGCTCACGCAGACGAAACGTTTGCCGTCGTGCAACCATTCGGCGGCGCGATAGCGTGCGGCACTGCCGATGCCGTGCGACGAAACCGCATCTTCCCACAGCGCCATCGTAAATGGACGGCCGCGCGAAACGAGCGCGAGTGCGGTGCCGTCGGGACTCGGTGCGAAATGTTCGAGGCCGTCGTCGATTTCAACGAAGCGGCGACCGAGCTGCGATACGGGCGACGGCGTATCTATTGCGGGTCGCTCGATCGTATCGGTAGCGGGATCGAGAAGCGCGATCGTCGCGCCGACCGTGTAGGCGATCGTCGTTCCGTCGGTCGAGGGGAAACGGATGAAGTATTCGGTCTCGTGCGTATGACGGTGCAGATCGCTGCCGTCCGGGCTCACGCTGTAGATATTCGCGATGCCTTCGTGATCGGAGAGGAAGGCGACGCGCTCGCCGACCCACATCGGCCATACGGGATTTCCCGGTAACGTGATGAGACGCGCGAACGCTCCGGTGTTGTTGGCGTCGATCCAAAGATCGCCCGCGGTGCCGCCGCGATAGCGTTTCCAACGAGCGGGATCGGCGTTGTTGCGGCCGATGACGTAGCGGCCATCGGCATGTCGCGCGAACGCGGTCGCGTGGCCGAGTCGTAACGGCCGCGCCGCGCCGCCGCCGAGCGCCACGGCAAACGCGTGCGTTTCGCGCGCGAACGGCGATCCCGCATCGGAGCAAAAATAGATCTCGGTTCCGTCGGGCGACCAACCGACCACGCTACACGCATCGCTACCGAGAAACGTCAGCCGCTGCGCGATCCCGCCGCCCGCGGGCATGACGTAGACTTCCGGGTTGCCTTCCTCGCGTGCGACGAAGGCGAGATGCGAGCCGTCGGGAGAGAACCGCGGGAGCGTCACGTCGCCCGAACTCGTCGTGAGTCGTCGCGCGATACCGCCGCTTCGCGCGACCGACCAGAGATCGTCTTCGCAGACGAAAACGAGCGTCTCGCCATGAACGGCTGCGAAACGATGGTACCCGGGCTGATTCATTACGAGAGAGTTGGCGAGGGTGGCGCGATTGTCCCGGGGCGGCGCACGACGGTGTCGAAAGCGAGTCGACGTGTCCGGTTTTCGCGATCATTTTCTCGATAAATATTTTGCCTATCGTCGCAAGTACGTCGAATCGGTAACGAAGCGTGCGCCGAATCGACGTGAGTGGGCGGTCGTCTCCGAGATCGCACGCTTGGGTTTCATGATCTTTGGCAACGTGCTTTGCGCGATTATTTTTTGGGCGTTGACGGTCGCCGCGTTCGGCCGCGGCGGCATCGGCTTGCTCTCGATCACGATTCTCGTTTGCGCGCTGTTACCGACGATCTTTGCCGCGATGGCGACGCGCGGCATCGTCACGGCGATCGGAGAACGGGCTCGCGCATGACCGACGTCGACGCGCAGATCGCCGAACAATTCGAAGCGAAGAATCCGCGTGGGCTCGCGCGCGCGATCTCGCGCGCGGAATCGGGCAAAGGTGCGGCACTGATGCATCGCTTCTTCGCGCGCACCGGGCACGCGATGACGATCGGACTTACGGGCCCCCCCGGCGTCGGTAAATCGACGTTGTGTTCGGCCCTCGTCGCGATCGCGCGCGCCGCGGGTAAAACCGTCGGCGTCGTCTCGGTCGACCCGAGTTCGCCGTTCTCGCACGGCGCGATCTTGGGCGATCGCATTCGGCTCACCGAGCATTTTACCGATGCCGACGTTTTCATCCGCTCGATGGCGAGCCGCGGTCACCTCGGTGGGCTCGCGGGGGCGACGGGCGATGCGGTCGCGTTCATGGACGCGTTCGGCAAGGACGTCGTGATCATCGAGACCGTCGGCGTCGGCCAATCCGAGATCGAGATCGCCGAGCTCGCCGACACGACGCTCGTCGCGATGCAGCCCGGCAGCGGCGATTCGGTGCAATTGCTCAAAGCGGGTATCTTGGAAGTCGCCGATATTTTTGTGGTAAACAAAGCCGATCATCCGATGGCGTTGCAACTGCAACGCGAGATTCGCGGCATGATGGAGATGCTCAATTTCGCGGGCTGGGTGCCCGAACTCGTCGCGACGCGCGCGCGCGAAGGCATCGGAACGGCCGAGCTGTGGGCCGCGATCGAACGCCACGACGCCTATCTGCGCGCGAGCGGCGATCTCGTCGCCAAACGCAAAGGCGCTTTCGCACACCGCGTTCGGGCGCTCGTCATGGGCGATCTCGAACGCCGCGTCGACGCGCAGATCGCCTCGCTTCTGGGCGCGACGGTGGACGGAACGACCGATCCCTATGCCGTCGCCGCGACGCTCGTGGCGCGAGTCGAGAACGCGCTTCCAACGACGGCCGAACCCGAGCGCGTCGCGATGCGCTCGAGCGTGCGCGGTTTATGAAACGATCGTTTCACTTATAATTTTGAAATCGTGACGCGCGAAGCGAAACCTGCGCGTCTTCGCGTGGCGTCACAAGCGGCATGACCGTAGCGCCCGAACGCATGGACCTTCCCTACACGCCCGAGGTCGCGGCGGCGACGGACCATCTTTACGCGAGCATCGCAAAGACGGTCACGCGCGCGGAGTGGGAACTCTACGCGCCCTACGTCGCGCGGATCCAGACGCTCAAACGCGAGCGCAACGCCGTGGTCCTCGCGCATCACTATCAGACGCAAGAGATCTATCGCTGCGTCGCCGATATCGTCGGCGACTCACTCGCCCTCGCGCAGGCGGCCGCTGCGACCGATGCCGATACGATCGTGATGTGCGGCGTGCACTTCATGGCCGAGACCGCAAAGTTGCTGAGCCCGAACAAGACGGTGCTGCTGCCCGATCTCGAAGCCGGGTGTTCGCTTGCGGATTCGATTACGGCCGCCGACATTCGCGCGCTGCGTGCGCGACATCCGGGCGCACCCGTCGTCACGTACGTCAATACGTCGGCTGCGGTGAAGGCGGAATCCGACGTGTGCTGCACGTCGGCCAACGCCGTTGCGGTCGTGGAATCGCTCGGCGTTCCCAAAGTCATCTTTTTGCCAGACGAATATCTCGCCGCCTACGTCGCTTCGAAAACCAAGGTCGAGATCGTCACCTGGAAAGGCCACTGCGAAGTACACGAAAAGTTTACCGCTGATGAAATCCGCGAGTTGCGCACGATGCACGCGGGGATCGCGGTGCTCGCGCATCCCGAGTGTCCGCCCGACGTCTGTGCCGAGGCCGATTTCGTCGGCTCGACCACGGCGATGCTCGACTACATCAAAGGCGCCAAACCCGCGCGCGTCGCGATGATTACGGAGTGCTCGATGGCGGGAAATCTCGTCGACGCGTTTCCCGAGATCGAATTCATGCAACCGTGTAATCTCTGCCCGCACATGCGGCGGATTACGCTGCCCAAGATTTTGCGCGCGCTCGAAACGATGTCGCCGCAGATCGAGATCGATCCCGCCGTCGCCGCGCCCGCGCGCCGTGCGGTGGAACGCATGACGCAGATCCGTCGCGATGGAGCGGCGGCCGCATAATGGTACGGGAGCGAACCTTCGACGCGATCGTCGTCGGCGGTGGCCTTGCGGGTATGATGACCGCGCTCGAAATCGCCCGCACGTCGGCGCGCGACTCGTCGCGGCGCGTGGCGCTCGTATCGTACGGGACGCTCGGCGAATCGACGTCGTCGGCGTGGGCGCAGGGCGGGATCGCCGCGGCCGTGGGTGACGACGATTCGCCCGTCCTGCACGCGGCCGACACGGTTGCGGCGGGCGCGGGACTCGTCGAGAAGCGCGTCGCGGCACGGCTCGCCGCCGACGCTCCCGGTGCGATCGATCGCGTCGCAAAGATCGGCGTGCGTTTCGATCTCGACGCGGCGGCACGCTACGCGCTCGGGCGCGAAGCCGCGCATTCGCGGCGGCGCATTCTCAAAGCCGGTGGCGATGCCACGGGCGCGGAACTCGTCCGCGCGCTCGCCGTCGCGGTGCGCGATTGCCCGAGCGTGATCGCCTTCGAAGGCGCGCGCGCGCGCGAAGTGATCGTGGCGAACGGACGCGCCGTCGCGGTCGTTATCGCCGACGGCACCGGTGAGATCGCGACGTTGCACGCACCCGCGATCGTTCTCGCGACGGGTGGGATCGGCGGACTCTACCGCTCCACGACCAACCCGACGTCGTCGCGCGGCGCGGGCATCGCGATTGCAGCGCGCGCCGGCGCGCGGCTCGCCGATCTCGAGTTCGTGCAATTTCATCCAACGGCACTCGACGTCCCGAGCGATCCGTTGCCGCTGGTCACCGAAGCCCTGCGCGGTGAGGGCGCATGGCTCGTCGACGAAACGGGTGCGCGTATTATGGACGGCATCGATCCCGCGCTCGAACTCGCGCCGCGCGACGTCGTCGCGCGCGCCGTCTTCGCAACGTCTCAACGTGGTGGTCACGCATATATCGATGCGCGAACGGCCGTCGGCGCGCGCTTTCCCGACCGCTTCCCCACCGTCTTCGCGTCTTGCGCGCGCTTCGGCATCGATCCGCGCTCGGCGGCGATTCCGGTCGTCGCCGCCGCGCATTATCATATGGGTGGCGTCGCGATCGATCTCGAGGGACGCACGTCGGTCGCGGGGCTCTACGCGTGCGGTGAAGTAGCCGCGAGCGGCGTTCACGGCGCGAATCGTCTCGCGAGCAATTCGTTGCTCGAATCGGTCGTCTATCCCGAGCGCATCGCCCGCGCGATCGAGGCGGATCCGATCGCCCCCGAAGTCGTCGCAATCGAAGCGCACGATCTCGCGACGCGACATCGCGACAACGCGGAGGTGTCGGACGTCAAAGCGATCGAGACGATTCGCGGCATCATGTATCGCAACGTCGGCGTCGAACGCGACGAGACCGGTCTCGCGCTCGCGGTGCGTGCGCTCGCAGAGATCGGCGAAGGCCATCCCGATCGCGACACGCGCGACGCGGCACTCGTCGGCGGGCTCATCGCGCACGCGGCGCTACGTCGGCGCGAATCGCGCGGCAGCCACGCGCGTCGTGACTATCCCGCACCTGCGGGTACGACGGGTCGGCGCTCGTTCTCGACGCTCGCCGATCTGTCGGCGGCGCAACCCGCGTGACGACGGCAACGTCACGCGCGCTCGCGTCGTTACCGCTTGCGATCTACGAGCCCATCGTCCGCGCGGCGCTTGCCGAAGATTTCGGCCTCGGTGGCGACATCACGGCGGAGGCGACGATCCCCGCGGGAACGCGCGCGCGCGCATCGCTCGTCGCGCGCGCATCGGGAACGCTCGCGGGCCTCGAGATCGCGCTCGCCGCATTTACGCTGCTCGATCCTTCGGCCGCGTTCACGATCCTACATCGAGATGGCGAGATCGTCGCGGCCGGCGCGACGATCGCGACGATCGTTTGCGACGCACGCGCGTTGCTCGGTGCCGAACGTACGGCACTGAACCTTCTCTCGCATCTCTGCGGCATCGCGACGGAGACCGCGCATTATGTCGCGGCGATACGCGGGACGCACGCGCGCATTTGCGAGACGCGAAAGACGTTACCGGGCCTACGTGCGCTCGAAAAATATGCGGTGCGTGCGGGCGGCGGAAGCAACCATCGGTTTCGCCTCGACGACGCGATCCTCATTAAAGACAACCATATCGCGATCGCGGGCGGAGTCGCGGTGGCACTTGCTGGCGCGAAGTCGCGCGCGGGTCATCTCGTGCGGATCGAGATCGAAGTCGATACGCTCGCGCAACTCGATGAGGTCGTTGCGTGCGGCGGTGCGGATGCGATTCTCCTCGATAATTTTACGCTCGACGATCTGCGCGAAGCGGTTCGGCGCGTCGCCGGTCGTGCGGTCCTCGAAGCGTCGGGTGGGGTCTCACTGGCGACCGTTGCGGCAATCGCGGCGACGGGCGTCGATATCATCTCCGTCGGCGCGCTCACGCACAGCGTGACGGCACTCGATATCGGACTCGATATCGGTATCGCCTAGCGGGCGCAGCCCGAGGTGCGTTCCGGCTGCGGCCCGAGCGGCACGCCGATGCGGAACGCCACGCCGAGCGGTGGACCGAAACGATCGATGCTCGAGAGATAGCTTTGATGCGTGAGATTCTCGCCGACGAGTGAGAACGAGGTACCCGAGATCGTCGTCGCGCGTAACGTTGCGGCGACGAGCAGCGCGGCGCCGAGAGGTTGGCGTTCGAGGTCGTCTGCGAAAGTTTGCCCGACGTACGAGACGTCGAGCGATCCCGCGAGTGCACCGCGCCCCGTTGCGTCGATGCCGAGATTCGCCGCGCGTTCGGGCACGAAGGCGATGCGTTTGCCGACGCTCGCGCCCGAGGCCGAAATCGTGCGCGCGTACTGCGTCGTTGCCGACGCGCGCACCCGCGCACACGCGCCGATGGCTTCGGCGATCGCGAGGGTTTCGCCATCGGTTTGCGTTCGCGCGATGTTGCGGCGTTGCATGAGCGTCGGCGAGATCGTCGCGAAGGCGATCGCATCGTTCACGTGCGTCTGCACGATATCGAGCGTCACGCGGCCGCGACCGCGATCGAAGAGCGCGTCGAGTCCCGCACCATCCGTGCGGCTACGTTCGGGTACGAGGTCGGGGTTGGGCGCCATGACGACGGCTCCAACGTTAAAGCCCCGAACTAATTCGTTGAGGTACGGCGCACGAAAGCCGCCGCCGCTCGAAAGGCGCAGTGCGAGCGCGGGCGAGAGATCGTATCGGAACGCCACCCGCGGCGAGATCGCTCCTTCGTCGCGCGAAGCCACGCTCGTCGTCGCGATCAGCGGTGCGGGCGTTGCGGATGTTACCGTTACGAGCGCGAGATTCTCGTAATGGATCGCGTCGGCACGAACGCCCGCGAGCACGTCTCCGCGCCGGAATCGGAACTCACCCTGCAGACCGATTCCG
This sequence comes from Rhodospirillales bacterium, assembly GCA_025359485.1. Classification (GTDB taxonomy): domain Bacteria; phylum Vulcanimicrobiota; class Vulcanimicrobiia; order Vulcanimicrobiales; family Vulcanimicrobiaceae; genus JANYGA01. The sequence continues at coordinate 10,246 of JANYGA010000280.1, forward strand.
CGCGTCGTCTCGGCTCCCGAGCCGCGTGCTTGGAGAAGGTTCGTCGGTCCCACTTGTTCGCTCGTGCCGACGACGCGTCGACCGTCGATCGCGAGCGCGAGATCGAATGCCGCGTTCGGCGTCGTGGCGAGTCCGAAGGCGAATCCGTTTTCCGTCGTCGGCACGTGTTGCACGTATCGTGGTGTGCCGGGTTTTCCGGGGAAAACGTCGGCGAGGTTGACGACGTTCGTGTCGCGCGCGAACGTCGAGATGCGCGCGCGAAGCGCCCCGATCGAGCGCGACGCGGTCGCCCCGATCTGTCGGTACGTTCGATCGAAGGCGTAATTCGGCCGACCTTCGTCTTGACGATCCGATGCGGCAATTGCGGCTGCATCGACGCTCGTTTTGCCGTCGTCGAAACGCGCGCGCAGATGCGTCGCACCGCTGGTGCTCACGGCCGTCCGATCGATCGGCGTCGCGAATGCGGGCGGGAGATCGGCGTAGGCGAGCTGCGATTGCACGCCGGAAAACGAGAGTCCGACGGTCCGACCGATCGGCGTGCGCAGTTGGATGCTCGCATGCCGATCGTCGTTGGTTCCGAGTCCGATTGCGAGCCGTCCATCGGTCGTCACGCCCGGTCCCGTGCGCGGCGCGAAGGTCGCGATATCGAGCGCGCCGCCGATGGCACCCGATCCGTAGAGTGCGGATCCCGCACCGCGCAAGAGTTCGACACGCTGGACTTCGTCGCTGGGATAGGCTTGCCAGTCGATTTGGCCGCCGAAGCCGTCTTGGGCCGGGGTACCGTCGACGAGGACGACGCCGCGATCGTTGCCCGCTCCGGAAAACGACGCGCGTAATTGGCCGTAATTGGTGAAGGCGCTGTTGCTTCGCGTACGGTCGAATCCCGGCAGCTCGCGAAGGAGCCGATCGACGGAACTCGATTCCGCTAGCGCAATCGTCGTGCGATCGATCGCGGACGCGGCGAGGGGTACGGCGTGAAGATTTCTCGCGGTGCCCGTCGCGACGGTGACCGAGCCGACGATGGGCAAAATGCGAACGAGCCGGACGACGGTTCCCGGGGCGAGGGGCCCGCGCAGGGTGCGCGTCTCGAAGCCGAGCTTGCCGATCGAAACGGATTCGCCGCCGAGCCGATCGATCGAGCTCGTGATCGTGGCGCCCTCGATGCGCCGACCGTTCTCGTCGACGATCTCGATAGTATTTGCCGTAGACGGCGGCGAAACCGGCGTCGCGGTCGGAGTCGGCGACGGGTTTGCGGAGAGGACCGCGACGTAGGAAGACGCCGCGGCAAGTGCGGCCACGAAAACGGAGACGAGGATAGGGGCGCTCGTTTCTTAGATGAGGTCGCCGCGCAGGGCGGTCACGGCGGCGCTGACGCGATCGCGGACGCCGAGCTTTCGAAAGAGATGGAGCAAGTGCGTCTTGACGGTCGCGGGCGCGCACGTCAAACGATCGGCAATCTCTTCATTCGTATAGCCGTCGGTTAGGAGCCGTAGGATCTCACGCTCCCGCGGCGAGAGATGTGGCACTACCGGCTTTGCGAACGCGGCGGGCGGCGGGGTCGGGTGAAGCAGAATCCGCGAGACCTCGGGGTCGAGCCACGTCGCCCCTTCGGCGACGGCGCGAATCGCCTGCGCGAGCCGGTGCTGCGAGGTCGTCGCCATGCAGCAGGCGTTCGCACCGGCATCGAGGGCGGCGCGCAGGCAGTGCTCGTCGACGTCGCGCTTGAGCGAGACGATGCCGACGTCGGGCCGCTTCGCTTTCGCGAACCGGATGAAATCGATGCCTTCGGCGAGCGGCCGCGCGGAGAGGGGTAGATTCACCAGGATGACGTCGAGATGTTCGAGGTCGAGAAGGGGCTTCGCCTCGCTCGCCGAGCTTGCCGAGCCGGCAACCAGGAGCTCGTCGTCGTCGTCGATGAGCGCCAAAAGCGCACCGCGCGATGTCTCGCGATCCGCGACGGCCGCCACGGCGATAGTGCCCCTTCGGGATACGTGAGGCCGGGTCTCTCGTTGAATCATGATGAGGCGTTGCGCTCCCTAGAAGCCGGGCGGCGAACGTGCACACAGCCTACGCTACTGAAATTATAAGACGCCGTGGAACTACCTTTCATCGCCTCGTCCGTTGCCTAGAGGCAGTTTTCACGTAGTCCGAATGGCCGACTTTTCTCGGAGTCGTTCCCAGGCTAGCGTATGGGAACGTTGCGACCCGTACCGGTCGAACGTCCCCGAGGAGTAGTGCATGAAGCGAATCTATGTCGGCGTTGCCGCGGTCGGCGCATTAGCGCTCGGCGTCGTTGGCGTGCTGAGACCTGGTACGGCGCAAGAGAAGATTTCTCTCGCGAGTATGAGCCAGGACAGCGCCCAATGGGTGATGCCAAGTCTTAACTATGCAAATACGCGCAACTCGACGCTGAACGAAATCACGACCGAGAACGCGAAAAATCTCAAAGTCGCCTGGACGATGTCGACCGGTGCGACGCGAGGCCACGAGGGCCAACCGCTCGTGATCGGCGATACGATGTATTTCGAATCGGCCTATCCGAATCACGTCTTCGCCGTCGACCTCAACGACTATCACACGAAATGGGAATACACGCCGAAGGAAGATCCCTTCGCGGTTTCCGTCGCGTGTTGCGACCTCGTTAATCGCGGCGTCGCGTACGGCGACGGTAAGATCATCGTCGATGCACTCGACGGCCAAGTGATCGCGCTCAACGCGGAAAACGGCAAGGTCGTTTGGAACGCGAAGAACTCCGATCCCGAAGCTGGCCAGACGCTCACGGCAGCACCGCTCGTCGTGAAAGACAAAGTCATCGTCGGCGTTTCCGGCGGCGAATACGGCGTTCGCGGTTACCTGACCGCCTATAGCCTGAGCACCGGCAAGAAGACGTGGCGTGCGTACAGCGCGGGCCCCGATAGCGATCTGCGCATCGGCTCCGATTTCACCGGGCCTAAAGAACAGGGCACCAAGACGTGGAAGGGCGACCAATGGAAAGTTGGTGGCGGCACGACGTGGGGCTGGTATTCATACGATCCCGAACTAAATCTCGTTTACTACGGCACGGGTAATCCCGGCACGTGGAATCCCTCGCAGCGTCCCGGCGACAACAAGTGGTCGATGACGATTTTCGCGCGTAACCCCGACACGGGTATGGCGAAGTGGGCGTACCAGATGACGCCGCACGACGCGTGGGACTACGACGGCGTCAACGAGATGATTCTCGCCGACATCAACGTTCACGGCCAGAAGACGCCGGCACTCGTGCACTTCGACCGCAACGGATTCGCCTACGAACTCGATCGCCGCACGGGCAAACTGCTGCTCGCGAAGAAGTTCGATCCCGCCGTCAATTGGGCGACGGATATCAACACGACGACGGGTATGCCCAATGTCGTCGCTGCGAAAACGCCGAAAGCTGGCGTCAACGTCACGGGCATCTGCCCCGCCGCGATGGGTTCGAAAGATCAACAGCCTGCATCGTTCGATCCGCAGACCGGCTACTTTATCGTCCCGACCAATCACAATTGCATGGACTATAAAGCGTTCGCCGTGAAGTATAAGTCCGGCTTCCCGTACGTCGGTGCCATCGTCAAGATGTACCCGGGCCCGGGCGGTAACCGCGGCGCGGTCATCGCATGGGATCCTAACGACGGCAAGATCGTCTGGACGAATCCCGAGAAGTTTCCCGCATGGAGCGGAACGCTCACCACCGCAGGTGGCGTGTCGTTCTACGGCACGATGGATGGATTCTTCAAGGGCGTCGATACCAAGACGGGCGCCGAACTCTACAAGTTCAAGGTTCCCTCGGGAATCATCGGCAACCCGATGACGTACACGCACAACGGAAAGCAGTACGTGGCCGTGTTCTCCGGAGTCGGCGGTTGGGCCGCACTCGGCCTCGCGGCCGGTCTCACCAATCCGACGGCCGGTCTCGGCGCGGTCAACGCGGCGCTCGACCTCGGCAGCTACACACAACTCGGTGGCGACGTGGTCGTCTTCTCCCTCTAGGGAAAACGCCGAACGTCGGCAACCATCGCATCCAACCTCGACTCGCCGACCCGGTGCGCGCACTGGGTCGGCGAGTCCGTCATCCCACATCTGGACCATCGGGGACTTTACGTGCAAACATTCTTCGCTCGCATCGGCATGCTCGCCGGTGCTCTCGTGGCTTTCGGCGCCGTGTCGACACCCGCGTCGGCGGCGGATCTCCGCGTCTGCGCAGATCCCGATTACATGCCCTACTCGAATAAGGCGGGTGCCGGTTTCGAAAACCAAATCGCCGCGTTCGTCGCGAAAGCGATGGGCTCGAAGCTCGTGTACGTGTACTCCACGACGCGCGGCCCCGGCGGCTTCGATCAGTTCGTCCACGAACAACTTTACGCAAAAAAGTGCGATGTCGTGATGGACGTGCCGTACGCGAGCGATAACGTGCTCACGTCGCACCCGTACTACATTTCGTCGTACGTTTTCATTTTTCCCAAAGCGAAACACTACGACATCACGTCGATGGATTCGCCGATACTCAAGGACTTAAAGATCGGCTTCGAAGCGGATACGCCGGCCGAAAACGGTTTGAAGATCCGGACGCTCATCCTTCACGCGGTGCCGTTCGACTCAGCCGACTCGCCATCGGGATCGCCGACGGAAATTCTCGATGCCGTCGGATCGAAAGTCGCGGTCGGCGTGACGTGGGAACCCGCGGTCGGCTATTTTCTGCGGAATCGCCCGCAACTCGCGGTGGTCGCCGTGCCCAATAGCCGCAGTCAAGGATCGCCCGAGCAATATGCGTTTCCGATGGCGATGGGCGTGCGTCTTGGCGATAAAGCGACGGCCGATCGACTCAATCGCGTGATCGATGCGCACAAGGCCGAGATCACGACGATTCTCGCCCGCAACGGCGTCCGTTTGATCAAGCCCAGCGACTTGGCGGAGCGTTAGATGACGAACGGATCGCTTCCGAAGATCGGCGTCGTCGGCGTCGGCCGTATGGGGGCGGGTATCGCGCTTCGCCTTCGCGATTGTGGTTACACGATTGCGGCAGTCTACGACGTGTACGCACCGTCGGCCGAAGCCGTCGCAAAAGAAACGGGTGCGGCGATCTGCACCGAACTCGCGAAAGTCACCGCACATAGCGACGTCGTGATCACGGTCGTTACCGACGATAAGGCGCAGCGCGCGATCTTCGCAGAAACCGGCGATTCGTTGCTCGTCGGTGCGTCGGGCAAGATGTTCGTCAATTGCGCGACGGTCTCGCCCGCAGCGCATATCGAAGCGATCGACCGTGCCGAACGTGCCGGCGCACACGCCGTCGAAGCGCTCATGGCGAGTTCGATTCCCCAGGCGCGCGAAGGCACGCTTTATCTGATGATCGGCGGCGATAAAGCCGTTTTCGATCGGCTCGAACCGATGCTCGCGAAGATGAGCAAATCGCTGCGCTACATCGGGCCCAAGGGAACCGCCGCGCAAGTGAAAGCGCTCGTTAATATGGTCATGAATATCAACACCGCGGGCCTTGCCGAAGGGCTCGGGATCGGCGACGCGCTCGGGCTCGACCTCACGATGTTGCGCGAAGTCTTTTCGCAAACCGGTGCGAACTCGCGCGTGCTCGAGACCGACGGCGTCGATATGCAAAATCGCGAGCATGACGTATACTTTTCGGGCGCACACGCGGCGAAGGATTCGCATATCGCGATCGATCTCGGAAAAGGCGCGGGGCTCGATGTCCCCGTCGCCGAGGCGAGTGCGGCGCAATTCGATAAGATGGTCCGGCTCGGCATTGGCGAGCTCGACAAATCGGGCGTGGCGGAACTCACGTTTAAGTCACGCGCGTTAACACACAAATAAAATCGGTAGGAGTACTTCATGGCTAACGCAGCAACTGGTTCGAAAATCGTTCCGCTCATCGGCTCGCGCGCGATGGGCCCGCTCGGGGTCGCGCATCTGCCGCGTCTTTGGACGAAGCTAACGCTGCATCACGCAGGTGTTCTTCCCGACGGCTACGACCATTCGGGCGCGGGCTTCGATCAGATGACGATCGATGCACTCGGCCTCAAGCGCGACGAAGTCGTC
>JANYGA010000283.1 GCA_025359485.1 Rhodospirillales bacterium
CTAGCTCAGCGTGGCGACGATCGCGCGCGCGAGATCGGTTTCGCGTTCGGGCGGAATCGTCCGAAAATCCACGAGCGCCGCGTCGCCTTCGACGCGTGCGACGACACGCGGCGCCCGCGCGCGCAAGCGTGCGGCAAAGGCGTTGGGATTCGTACGCCCATCGCGCAGCGCGAGTGCGTACGACGGCACGGTCGCGGTGGGCGCGGCGCCGCCGCCCGCATAGGCGAGCGTCTCGACGCCCGCGACGCGCTCGTCGTAATCGTAGCCGAGCCTCTCGATGAACGCGTGGACGCGCGCACGCAGATCTTCGCGCGTGGCGCGCATCATCGCGTAGAACGGAATACGTTCGTGACCGTTCGGTTGCACGTACAGCCGCAACGTCGCTCCGAGTGCGGCGAGCGTCGCCTTATCGACGCGCAGCGCCCGCAGCAGCGGATTCGCGCGCATGCGCGCGATCGCACTCGCGGTGCCGACGATGATTCCCGATTGCGGACCGCCGAGCAATTTGTCGCCCGAAAATGCGACGAGATCGATCCCGTCGGCGACGACTTCGCCGACCGTGCGTTCGTGCGGCAAGCCATAGGGCGCGAGATCGACGAGCACGCCCGAGCCGAGATCTTCCACCGTCGGCACGCCGACGCGCTTGCCGAGTGCCGCGAGTTCTGCTGGCGCAACATCGGAGACGAAGCCTTCGATCGAATAATTCGACGTGTGGCTGCGCATGAGCAGCGCCGTCTCACTCGAAAGCGCGCGTTCGAAATCGCGAAGATAGACTTTGTTGGTCGTGCCGACCTCGACGAGCGTCGCGCCGCTGCGTCGCAAGACGTCGGGCAGTCGAAAGCCGCCGCCGATTTCGACGAGTTGATTGCGCGATACGATGACTTCGCGACCCGCACGACCCGGCACGCTGGATCGCGCGAACGTATCGAGGATCAGCAGGATCGCCGCCGCGCAATTATTCACGACTAAAGCATCTTCGGCACCCGTCGTCGCGCGTAAGAGCGCGTTGACGCGCGCGTATCGCGAACCACGCGTCCCCGTTGCCAGATCGAATTCGAGATTGGAATAGCCACCGGCAATCTCATGCATCGCCGCGAGCGCCTCGGGTGCGAGCGGCGCGCGACCGAGATTGGTGTGCAGCACGATGCCCGTGCCATTGAGCACGTCGACGAGACCGTCGTTCTCCTCGCGAGCGAGGCGCGCGCGCACGCGCGCGAGCATGACGTCGTAGGCGGGGATCGCGACGGAGTCGCGGACCGCGTGCGACCGCACATCTCGCAAAACGTCATCGACCGCCGTTTTCACGGCGGTCGTTCCGAAGAGGGCCGCATAGCCCGCGACATCGGGTTCGCCGAGGAACCGATGCATCGCGGGAAGGTCGCGTAAGCTCACCTGCCGCTCGGGTCGGTCCTACGCGACGGCGAGATGACGCGAGAGCATCTCGGTAATCTTGGATTCGGGAACGAATCCGACGATGCGATCGACCGCTTCGCCGCCCTTGTACAGAATGAGGCATGGAATGCCTTGCACGCCATATTGACCGGCGATGCTCGGTGCTTCATCCGTATTGAGCTTGACGAACTTGGCGCGACCGACATGCGCGGCGGCGACCTTTTCGACGACGGGCGCGAGCATGCGGCAAGGACCGCACCAGGGAGCCCAAAAATCGACGAGAACGGGTTGGTCGCTCGCGAGAACGTCCGCTGCGAACGTCGTCTGCGAGACTTCGGGGAGTGTACTCATGGTTATATCTCAACCTCCAGCACGCTCAACCGCGGTGTGTGTGCGGCGGTTGCGGTCGTGCGCTGCGGTCATCGCGTTCGTCGCGCTCGCTCTCAGCCATGCGGCTCCCGCACTGGCTGCCGGCTCGACGCTTCGTGTCCTCGTGTGGGCGCCCGTTGCGGAGCCCGCACGCAACACGATGTCGCAAGCGCTTTGGACGAAAGACGTCAACGCCTACGTCGGTGGCAACGTCATTCCATTCGCCGGCGACGCAGCGCCGACGCTCGCCGATTGCAAGGCCGCAGGCGCCGATTACGCGATTGCAGCGCCTTTCGATCTGCGGCCGAGCTTGCCCGGAATGTCGAATGCCAGCGGCCGCGTCGCCGCGCGAAGCCATCTCGTCGTTACGAATTGCATCGGCGAAACGACGGCGCTGGATCAAACGGTGATGTTCGAAAGCGACGTGCCCTCCATCGCGAGCGACGGCGATTTCGACAGCGTCCCGGAGACCACGTGGGCGCGTGGCGTGCCGGCAGCGCTCGCAAGAGTACCGTTGACGTTCGAGCGCATCGCACACGTCATGCAGATCACCTCACCACTCGCGCTCGTCGACATCAAAGCGGGCAGCATCCATCCAGGCGACGCGCTCCGCGATTTCGCGTATGCGGATCACCGCATTCGTAAAGCGCCGATCATCATGACGGTCACGCAAACGTTCGGAAAATATCTCGAAGTGATGTTTTCATCGCTCGGCGATAAGCCGAGCGTCGGCGATCTCGTGGAGCCCGCGTTGAAAATCAACGCGCCGCAGGCGTCTTCGCCTCCGGCGCGTTAGCGCGAGTCTCGCGAGACGACGCTAGGTCGTCGTCTCGTCGTCCTCACCGTCTTCGTCGTCGTCGTCATCATCGACGTCGTCCTCATCTTCAACGGGATCGTCGAGTGCGACCAGATCGTCGGCCGACTCCGGCGCGTTGACGACGGCAGCGGGTGCGAGCCCGATGATGACCGGCACTTCACCCGTGACTTCCTCGATCTGCGCCGATTGCACGCCGAGGTTCGTGATCGCGATGACTTCGTCGCCCTCCTCGAGCCGCTGCAACCGAACGCCCTTCGCGGCGCGGCCGGTCTGACGAATATCGGCAACGCGGATGCGGATGACTTGATTGCCCGAAGTCATCAACAAAACTTCGTCGTTTTCGTTGACGAGGATCTGATCGACGACCGACCCGATGCCCTTGTCTTTCGCAAACGCTTTGACGCCCTTACCGCCGCGCTTCGTGTGCCGATAATCCGTGATCGGCGTGCGTTTGCCAAACGCGAGCGACGTCACGACGAGCACTTCGCGCCGCTCGGGTTCGACGACATCCATCGCGACGACTTCGTCGCCATCGGCGAGGCGAATCGCACGTACGCCGCGCGCGTTGCGACCCATGGCGCGAACGCCGCTCTCGGGAAAGTGAACGGCCATGCCCTCGCGCGTTGCCAGCAAAATATCCGCCACGCCATCGGAGAGATCGACTGCGAGTAATTCGTCGTTTTCATCGAGGCCCGCCGCATTGAGACCGCTGCGACGGATGTTCGCAAAGTCGCTGAGCGACGTTTTCTTGATCACGCCGCGTCGCGTAATCATCACGAGGAATTTGTCGTCGACGAATTCGCGAATCGGGAAGACGGCGGTGACGAATTCGCCCGGCGGCAACGTCAGAAGATTGACCAGTGCCGTGCCGCGAGACGTGCGCGACGAGTCGGGAATTTCGTACGCGCGGAGACGATACGCGCGACCCTTATTCGTAAAGAACAAGATGAATTCGTGCGTCGTCGCCGTGAAGAAATTTCGCACGACGTCTTCGGTCTTGAGGCCCGCGATGCCGATCACACCGCGGCCGCCGCGGTTCTGCGCGCGGTACGTATCGACGTTGATGCGCTTGATGTAGCCGCCGACGGTCGACGTCACGACGACGGGCTCGTCGGGAATGATGTCGAGCATGTTGAGCTCGTCTTCGAGCGGCAAGATCGACGTACGCCGCTCGTCGCCGAACCGCTTCTTGATCTCTTCGCAATCGGCCGTAATAATCGCGAAGACGCGCTCTTCTCGGCCGAGAATATCTTCGAGATCGGCGATCGTCGCGAGTAGCCCGTTGTACTCGTCTTCGATCTTCTGGCGCTCGAGGCTCGTGAGCGTGCGCAGACGCATATCGAGAATCGCGTTCGCCTGCACGATCGAGAACGAAAAGCGCGCGATGAGCGCTTCGCGAGCGGCTTCGGTCGAATCGCTCTCGCGAATGATGCGTATGACTTCGTCGATATGATCGAGGGCGATCCGGAAGCCTTCGAGGACGTGCGCGCGATCGCGCGCCTTGTCGAGTTCGTACTGCGTGCGGCGACGGATGACGACTTTGCGGTGGGCGATGAAGTGCTGGAGCATCGACCGTAGGCCGAGGACCTGCGGTTCGAGCGTCTGCACGCGGCCCGGCATCGGCGTCGGCGACGGCACGAGTGCGAGCATGTTGAAGCCGAAGCTCGTTTGCAGCGGCGTATGCTTGTAGAGCTGATTTAGCACGACCGACGGCGTCGCATCGCGCTTGAGATCGACGACGATGCGGATACCCTTGCGATCGCTCTCGTTCGTGAGGCCGGCGATTCCCGGGATCGATTTCTCCGCGTACGCTTCCGCGATCGCTTCCACGATTCGCGCCGTCGTCACTTGGAACGGCACTTCCGTAATGACGATCTTACTCTTCCCGTTGATCTCGACGATCTCGGCTTTGCCGCGCATCATCACGGAACCGCGGCCCGTCTTGTACGCGGTGCGGATGATCTGACTGCCCATCAGAATGCCGCCGGTCGGAAAGTCAGGTCCTAAAACGATATTCGCGAGCGCTTCGTCGAGGGTCTCGTTTTCGTCGTTCGGATGCGAGACGAGGTGCGCGATCGCATCGCAGATCTCACCGACGTTATGTGGCGGTATATTCGTCGCCATGCCGACCGCGATACCGGAGGAGCCGTTGACGAGTAGCTGCGGCAACCGTGCGGGAAGCACGACCGGCTCCGTGCCCTGATTGTCGAAATTGGGAATGAAATCGACCGTGTCTTTATCGATTTCGGCGAGCATCTCCATCGCGATTTTCGCGAGACGCGCTTCGGTGTAGCGATACGCAGCCGGCGGATCGCCGTCGATCGAACCGAAATTTCCGTGGCCGTCGACGAGCGGATAGCGCAGCGTAAAATCTTGCGCCATGCGCACGAGCGCATCGTAGACCGAGGAGTCGCCGTGCGGGTGAAAACTCTTGAGGACCTCACCGATGA
>JANYGA010000026.1 GCA_025359485.1 Rhodospirillales bacterium
AAAAGCGCACGATTGAAGCGAGCGACGTTGTAACACACGATTTCGCGCACGCGCGGGCTCAGTCGCGCGTTTCGCGCGACCGAGCGAATGATGAAATCACGAAACGGCACAATCGGTCGTGCGGGAGCCGTCGCGTTGATCAGGATCACCTGGGCAACATCTTCGCCGCGCGCCTTCAGCAGACGAGCGACCTCGAACGCAACGAGCGCGCCGGCGCAAAAGCCGACTAGCCGATACGGCCCGCTTGTTTGAATCGTGTCGAGATTTTCGAGATAGTCTTGGGCCATTGCGTCAATCGAGAGGAGAAGCGGCCGATCACCTATGCCATGAGGCCCGATCGGAACGATTCGCCGATCGGCAACATTTGCGGCAATTTCATCTGCATAAAATCCATCGGCGAAAAGATCGCTGTGAAAAAATAAGACCGGAAGCCGCCGATCGATGCCGCCTGCAATTGTTTCTTCGAAGCGATCGAGTATCGAATCGATCGTCGAGCCGCGATAGAGATCGGGGTTGAAATCGCAGGTGAGACGCCATCCTCCCGGACGTTCGACCACGTAGACGCTCAGGTCGTATTGCGATCCTCCCGGATGAGAGTGCTCGCTCGTGAGACAAAAGTCACCATAGTCGATATCTTGCGTGAAAGCTTTCTGATAAAGAAAATTTACGCCGCACACTGCGCCCCGATCGTCACCTTGGATCGGGAAGAAACGACGCGCTGCGAGTTCGAACGGCACGTGCCGCAGTTCGAGTGCGTTCGCGACCGAATCTCCAACGCGTTCGAGAATCGTAAGCAGCGACGACGACACATCGATATCGAGTCGAATCGGCATCGTATTAACGAATGGTCCCGCGACGCTCTCGAGGTCGACGTCATCCCGGCCGACAGCCTGTGTCGTAATGGCCAGGGTACCAGTGCTTACGCGCCCGTGTAGCGCGAGCGCCGTCGCTGCGAGAGTCGCCATAAATGGCGTGCTACCACTCACACGGGCATCGTCGACATACTTCTGCATTTGCCCCGTATCGAGGACGCGACTCCGTGTATCGATCCGCGACGTCCACGTTGAAGGGCGCTGAAAATCGGTGGTGACTTCAATCGAGATAGGCCCCACGAAATCAGCTTCGAGTAGCCCGTATTCTTCATCGAGCGCTGGATCGTTTAGGGCACTCCGCTGCCAAACCGCAAAAGCTCCGAACGTCGTCGTAAGTTCCGGCAACTGAGGCACTTGCCCGGCGGAGAGTGCGGCACAGACCATTCCGAGTTCTCGTGCCAGCAAACCGAAGGACCATCCATCGCAAACGAGTTGGTGTGCCGTCACGAGAAGCAGCGAATCTGTTGCGCCGAGAATCAGCCGCGTGACGCGCAACAACGGGGCAACGGAAATGTCGAACGGGGCCCGAGCGTCGGTCGCAGCGATTCGATCGATTTCTTGTTCGATTATTGCGGGATCGAGCGCCGAACAATCGACGATCGCGACACGAGTTGCGAGGGACGTTTGGACAATCTGCTCGGCACGCACATTCGTCGAAAAATGTGTGCGCAGGATCTCATGCCGCTCGATAATGAAATGCCACGCGGACTCGAGCACGGTTTGACTGAGATCTCCGCGGATGCGCCACCGCATCGACGCATTATGCGCTGGATCCTCGGGACGTTGCAGACTGGACGCGACGAGACGCTCCTGCGCGAAGCTTAGTGGATAGGTTTTCATGCCCGCGTCAGCCGCCGGACCTTCAGCGATCATCGAGCGCTTGCAACACTAGACTCAAACTCACCATTGCGGGAAACAGGCGCGCGACTGAGCCGACGGCCTGGCGTTGATTCTGCAACACCGAGTCCGGAAACAATTTTCCCGATGGTCCGTTTCTGCATGATGTCACGAGCAAGAACAGCGATGCCCGCGCGATTTGCACGCGCCACGATCTGAAAAATCTGGATCGAGTCGGCGCCCAGCGCAAATATATCGTCATCACGGCCGATTTCCGGTCGACCTAAAACCTTCATCCAAATCGATCCGAGTTGAACTTCCAAAGGCGTCGATAACGGTACCATAGTGCTCGGGGCGACCAATGCCGGAGCCGGCAGCGCCCGTCGATCGACTTTCCCGTTGGGACTAAGCGGCAGAGCTGAGAGTATCATCCAAGCCGCGGGGATCATGTACTCGGGAAATTGTAAGGAGAGCCGCTCGCGCAAGGCGGCGACGTCTACGACCGTCGATGCACGAGGAACGAGATACCCTACGAGTTGCGCGGAACCGGAGTCATCACGAAGTGCAACCGCCGCATCTGAGACACTCGCAAAACGCATCAGCGCCGTTTCGATCTCACCGAGTTCGATCCGATACCCGCGTAATTTAACTTGATCGTCGAGTCGCCCAAAAGTCTCGATCGTTCCGTCTTCACGCATCCTCGCTGCATCGCCGGTTCGATACATCCGGCCACCGTTGAACGGATCTACCGGAAAGCGATGCGCTGTCGATTCTGGAGAATTGATGTATCCACGCGCAAGAACGTCGCCACCAATGTAGAGTTCGCCCGAAGCACCACGCTCGACCGGACGGGCGAGATCGTCGAGCACGTACGCAAAAGCATTGCCGAGCGGCTTCCCGATCGCGATCGGCTCGTTGAGAAAGACCCGACTCCGCGTGGCATAGACCGTCGTTTCGGTAGGACCGTACACGTTCCAGAGTTCGCCATTTCCCTCGAGGAGACGATCTGCGAGCGCGCGCGGCAAGCCTTCGCCGCCGGAAAGCATGCGGAACCCGCTTGGAGCACGGAACTCTGCCTCCACGAGAAGCCGCCACGTCGATGGAGTCGATTGCAACATCGTCGTCCCCGTTTTATCGATGAGCGAGCGAAGACGATAACCGTCTGCAAGATCCTCTGACTGTGCAACGACCAGCGTGCCGCCTGCGGAAAGCGCCGTATATATTTCAAAAGCGGACATATCGAATGCCACGGTCGTTACGGCGAGGAGGACGTCGGATGCGTCGAATCCAGGCTCCTGCGCCATCGTCGTCACTAGGTTGACGAGGGATCGATGAGCGACCTCAACACCTTTGGGCGTACCCGTGGTCCCCGAGGTGAATATCACATAGGCTGCATCTTGGGGTTCGACGCGGACATTTAGAGCGTCCGAAGGCTGCATCGTAAGGTGCTCGCGTTCGCCGGCCAAATCGAATATCGAAACTCCGTCGGGCGCAAACGCGCGTGCGAATTCACTATCGACCAGGAGCATGGCAACGTCTGCTTCGCGGAGCATGATCTTTCCGCGAGCGACGGGATGTGTGGGATCAAGTGGGACGTATGCAAAGCCGGCTTTCAGCGTTCCCAAGAGCGCCACGACCAGGTCGATCGAACGCGTTAAGGCGATCCCAATCCGACGGCCATCGCCGACCACACGTTTGCGCAAAACGCGCGCGAGTTGATTCGATCGGCGGTTCAATTCGTCATACGTTAAACGTTCGTCCCCGCAAATAATCGCAGTCGAAAGCGGGGTCGCCTCGACTCGCGCTTCGATCATGGCATGGATAGACGTATTGGCAAGCGCAGTCCGCGGCCCCGCAATGATCGAAATCGTGTGCGCGCTCCCGCTGTCTTCCCCACTGCGCGCGTCGTCCATAAGAAGGTCTTTCACTGCCGCACTGCTGCCCGACACGATTTGATCGAGCAGCAACCGGTAAGATCGTAAGAAACCTTCGATCGTCTCGCGATTAAATAGTTTCATGTTGTACTCGCAATCAAGACGAAGACCCGATTCGGATTCGATGACGTTTAAGAACAGGTCGAAATT
>JANYGA010000031.1 GCA_025359485.1 Rhodospirillales bacterium
AAAGTGCGCGAGATCGCGGGCGACGGACTCTTCACCGCGTTTACGAGCGAACCCAATTGGGCGAAGGCGCACACGATTCTGCTGCCAAATTTCGGCGATCGATCGATGGCGGGTTACCATCCGATGATGCTCGATATCGCAGAGCAACTCGTCCTCAAGTGGGAACGCCTCAACGGCGACGAGACGATCGACGTCGGCCACGACATGACGTCGGTGACGCTCGATACGATTGCGATCTGTGGCTTCGGTTTTCGACTCAATTCGTTCTATCGCGAATCGCATCACCCGTTTATCGCAGCGATGTCCGACGCGCTCGAGACCGCGATGTCGTTCCGCGGCTTCCCCTTCGAGGAGATCTTCAGCAAGAATAAACTCAAACGTCTCGGTGGCGACGCGCAAACGATGTTTGCGGTCGTCGATAAGATCATCGCCGATCGCAAAGCCGAACTCGCAGCGTCGGGCGGTACGACGACCAAGACCGATCTCTTGAGCTACATGCTCACCGGCACGGATAAGAAGACGGGTGAGAAACTCGACGACACCAATATCCGCTATCAGATCATCACGTTCTTGATCGCGGGCCACGAGACCACGAGCGGCCTGCTCGCCTTCACGCTTTATTTTCTTCTAAAAAATCCGGACGTTCTCGAACGCGCGCGCGACGAGGTCGACCGCGTTTTCGGAACCGACTACGCGGTGAAGCCGACGGTAAAAGCGGTTAATAAGTTAACCTATGTGACGCAGGTGCTTAAAGAAGTCTTGCGGCTCTGGCCACCGGCTCCGGCTTTCGCCCTGCTGCCGTACAAAGACGAAATCGTCGGCGGAAAATATCTCGTGAAAGCACGGTCGCAGAATATCTTGCTTTTGCCCGCGTTGCATCGCGACGAGCGCGTATGGGGGCCCGATCCCGATCGTTTCGATCCCGATCATTTTCTACCCGAACGCGAAGCGGCGCGCCCGGTCAACGCGTACAAACCTTTCGGCAACGGTCAGCGCGCGTGCATCGGTAGCCAGTTTGCGATGCAAGAAGCGGCTCTCGTCATCGGGATGATCCTCCAGCGCTTCGACCTCATCGATCCGGGCGAGTACGCCCTCAAAACCAAAGAGGCGATGACGGTCAAGCTGGTCGATTTCCATCTCAAAGTCAAGCCGCGCGTGCACGCCCATCCGACGGCGGCGAACGGCGTGCGTGCCGTCGCCGCTCCGCGGGCGATCGAAGCGACACCGACGTTGCCCAAACACGGCACGCCGCTCCTCGTGCTCTATGGCTCGAACCTCGGCACGTCGGAAGACATCGCACGCCAGATCGCCGAGAACGGCGGCGCGCAGGGCTTCGACGTCGAGCTCGCCGAGCTCGACGAATACGTGGGTCGTCTTCCGACGACCGGTGTCGTGGCGATCGTCTGTGCGTCGTATAACGGCGGGCCGCCCGATAACGCCTCGGCTTTCTATAAATGGCTCGCCGCGGGTATGGCTCCGAACGCACTCGACGGCGTTCGCTTCTCCGTTTTCGGCGCGGGAAATCGCAACTGGGCTTCGACGTATCAGTTCGTGCCGCGCTTCATCGATGAGAAGCTGGGCGAGTTCGGTGCCCAACGGATCTACGAGCGTGGCGAAGGCGACGCGCGCGACGATCTCGACGCGCATTTTCTCGCGTGGAAACGACCGATGTGGCCGGCGCTCGCGAGCGCGCTCGGGCTCGCACTCAGCGACGAACCGACGGTCGAAGAGCGGCCGATGTATCGGCTCGCATTCGTCGACGCACCGCAACCGAACCCACTCGCGCAGGCGCACGGCGCCGCGACCATGCGCGTCATCCTCAATCGCGAACTGCAAACCGGAACGACGCGCTCGACCCGTCACGTCGAGATCTCGCTACCGACGGGCGTAACGTATCGCGCGGGCGATCATCTCGGCGTCATCGCGAGCAACGGCGAGACGCTCGTCGAACGCGTGTTGCGGCGCTTCGGCATCGAGCCCAATACGTACGTGAAGCTCGAAGCATCGGGGCCGCAGCGCATCGCGTCGCTTCCACTCGACGCGACGCTTTCGATGCGACGTCTGCTGATGCATTACGTCGAATTGCAGCACGTCGCGACCCGCAAAGCGATCGCGATGCTCGCCGAGCACACCCCGTGTCCCAATTCCAAGCTCGAGCTTCTCGCACTCGCGTCCGACACGAACGATGCACGGCGATATCACGATGAGATCAAAGACAAACGCATCAGCATCCTCGCGCTGCTCGAACGTTTTCCCGCGTGCGAATTGCCGCTTACGACCTACATCGATATGCTGCCGATGATGTCACCACGGTACTACTCGATTTCGTCGTCGCCACTCGCATCGCCCGATCGCTGCAGCGTTACGGTCGCCGTCGTTCGCGAACCGGCGTTCTCGGGTGACGGCATCTACGAAGGCGTCGCATCGACGTATCTCGCCAAGCGCGACACGGGCCTACGGATCAACGCGTTCGTCAAATCTTCCAAGAGCGGCTTCGCGCTCCCGAGCGATCCGACGCGCCCGATTATCATGGTCGGACCGGGAACCGGCGTCGCGCCGTTTCGCGGCTTTCTTGCGGAGCGAAGCATCGTACGCGCGGGCGGTGCGACGCTCGGCGCGGCGATGCTCTTCTTCGGCTGCCGCCATCCGAACGAAGACTATCTGTACCGCGACGAACTCGAAACGTTTGCCGCCGATGGAATCGTCGATCTCAACGTCGCGTTCTCGCGGTACAACGGGACCAAGACCTACGTCCAGCATCTCATCGCGCAACGTGCGGATACCATCTGGCATCTCCTCGAAAACGACGCGCACGTGTACGTGTGCGGAGACGGGTCGGCGATGGAACCCGCCGTGCGAACGGCGTTCGTCGAGATCCATCGTGTGAAGACGGAATCGGCGCCGGGTGAGTCCGAGCGCTGGCTCGCCGAACTCGTCGCGCGCGAACGCTACTCACTCGACGTGTGGGCCTCGTCCTAGCCGCGCCTACGGCGTGGTGCTGACCATATCGCGGAGCGAGGCGACCCAGTAACGAGTCGGGAGCCATGGAACGGCCATCCACGCGTTGATGAGATCGAGGTTGGAGACGTGGCTCCCGAATTCGCGCGACATCGTCCGAGCCAGCGGACGTTTCGGAAGCTCTTTCGCAAACGTCGTGATTCCCGAACGAACGAGCACGTCGTCGACGGCGATCTCGCCCGAGACGTCTTCGGCCACACCCTGTAATGTCAGCAGCGATTTGCGGAAGAGCGTGGTCTCCTCGGGAAAATGGATTGCCGCCGTGCGCGCGAGTTCGTCGAGAATTCCAGTGAGCCAATTGAATCCCGGGAACGTGCCGCGCCGAATCTTCCGCAAGCCCGCGCGAACGGCGTTTTCGACGGCGCCGCAATCGGAGACGCGGCCGAGATCGGCGATCGCGAGACAGATCGAACGCACGTCGAGCGTTGCCGCGCCGAGCATCGCATGAACGACGGCGGCACGTTGTCCTTGCGAGAGTTCCGTCGTAAGCGCCCAATCGAAAAACGCGACGCGGCCATCGTCGGTTACGAAAATGTTGCCCGCATGCGGATCTGCGTGAAAGTGCGCGTCGGGTGACGTGCTCCAAAACGGCGCTGCGAGCAACGCTTCGATCGCGGTGCGCGCGAGGCGTTTGCGTTCCACGGCATCGAGGCCGGATTCGGTAATCTTGCGGCCCGGGATGAACTCCATCGCCGTCATGAGCGGCGTCGAGAGCGAGAGCACGCGCGGAACGACGACGGCCGTCGTTCCCGCGTAGAACCGATACGCGCGCGCGAGACGTTCCTGTTCGAGATCGAGCCGAACTTCGTTGAGCAAGAGCGATCGAACGCCATCGAGCGTCTCGGTAAAATCGAGTGCGGGCAAGCCGTATTCGAGCGAACGGCGTTCGAGAAACGACGCGAGATCGGGCCAAATCGCAAGTTCTTCGTGCAGTTGCTCGCGCACGCCGGGCTTGATCACTTTGAGAACGCCGCGATCGGGCTCACCGTGCGGCGCATCGTGCCACGTGAATGGTACGACGACGGCAACGCTGCCTTCGGCGAGTGCGGCATCCGCGAGGACGACGCCAGGCGCGTTGCCGAGCTGTGTGCGGATCAGCGCGGTAACGGCGACGAAATCGGCAGTCGGCGGCATCGTCTCGAGCGTCTGTAAGCGGGCGCGAATCTCGGCGGGCAAGCCCTTATCGTGAGCGACGACCTGGCCGAGTTTGTGTAATGTCGGACAACGTCGTAAGAGCGCGATGACGCGCTCGTCGGAATCGAGTGCCGATGCGAGCCCGAGTTGTTCGCCCACGATCGCATCGAGACGAGCGGCTGGGAGACGCTTGAGAAAATACATGAGGCCATCGACGATGAGCGGACGATACGCATCATAAGCGACGGGAACGATCGGAACCGATTCGAGCAACTCGCGTAGGATGGCGATCACGGGCTTTTTCTTTCGTTGCCGACGCAGAAACCCACCCTCGCCCGATCCCATCGGTAAGCGCAAGGACCTGGTGCCGGTAGCGCTCGCCTCGCAGCGAGCACGGGGGGAAGCTCATTGCGTGACGTACAGCGATGAATACTGTCCCACCGTTGGAGGAGCCACCGTGCTCGAGAAACTCGTCGGCCACACGCCGGCCGCCATCGCTCGAGCGAACGGCATCGAGCTCTGTTACGAAGCGTTCGGAAATCCGAGCGATCCCCCCATGCTGTTGGTCATGGGCCTCGCATCGCAAATGATTCTGTGGGAGGACGATTTCTGCAAGCAACTCGCGGCCGAGGGCTTTTGGGTCGTTCGTTTCGATAATCGTGATATCGGTAAATCGACGAAGTTTCCCAAATCCGGATCGCCAGGTGCGCTCTCTCTCTTACTCACGCCCTTCACGAGAAAATTCATCGCCCCGAGTTATACGCTCGGCGATATGGCCGCCGACACCGTCGGCCTCATGGACGCGCTCAACATCGCGCGCGCGCATCTCGTCGGCGCATCGATGGGCGGCATGATCGCGCAAGAAGTGGCGATCCGCTATCCGACGCGCCTTCTTTCGCTCACGTCGATCATGTCGACGACGGGCGATACGAAATTGCCGCGTTCCGAACCGCAGGCGCTCGCCGTTCTTTTCAAAGCGACGCCGAAAAAGCGCGACTCGTATCTCAAGCGCTATGCCGAGACGTGGAAGGTGCTCGCCGGCGACGTCATGCCGCTCGATCCCGCACACACGTTCGCCCAGGGCGAACTCGGGTATTCGCGCGGCATTAATCCCAAGGGCGTCGCGCGACAGCTCAAAGCGGTGATCGCCGCCCCCGATCGGACGCCCGAGCTCGCACGCGTCACGGTTCCCACGCTCGTCATGCACGGCTCGAAAGATCCGCTCGTGCCGATCGCGCACGGGCGCGCGACCGCGCACGCGATTCCCGGCTCCAACTTCGAAGTCATCGAAGGCATGGGGCACGCGCTCCCGCGCGCGGCCTGGCCGCAACTGATCGCCGGGATCGCGCGTCACGCGCGCGCCGCCGCGACGTCGTCGCCCGCCTAATCTTGCCGCCGCCCATCGATTTGAAAGGAACGTCCCGTATGTCCGCACACCCGTGGGAACACTCTTATTCCGAGCCCGCGCGCTGGGACGCTCCGCTCGAGTTCTCGCAGGTGACGAAGAT
>JANYGA010000054.1 GCA_025359485.1 Rhodospirillales bacterium
GCGCCGCGAGGGCCGCGAGACGCACGAGAGCCCGAAGCCGAGCAACTCGAAGTGTTACTCTGGGAATTGCCATGGGAGCCGCTCGAGCTCGCCCGTTGCTCTCCATACGATGGTAGTGTCGTACATGGTACCGACCATGTACCATTTTTCGTGTCCCGAGGCGTCCGTCGCCGAGTCAGTGCAACCTGGCTCGCATCGCGCGGCTACGAACGGTTACGAAGTTCTGTGTTGATTCCAACGAAAATGCTGGCACAGCTTCCGGTGAAATCCGCACTGTTCTAGACGGCAGACGGCTTCGCAGCGCCCTAGAGCGCAAGAAGGCCTTGTGGCGAATATTGCATTTTTATGCCGAGTATGCATAAATATACAATATGATGCTGGCAACGGCTCCAGACTCGATTCTCATGGGGCGGCACGTACTCCACGTACCCGATCTCTCCGCCACGGAAATCGACGTCGTGATTCGTGTCGCGGCGCATCTCAAAATCACCCGCACCTCCGATCAGCAGACGCTGCTACGTGGCAAAACCCTCGGGATGCTTTTCGAAAAGCCGAGCTTGCGAACACGGGTCTCTTTCGAAGTCGGCATGACGCAACTCGGTGGACACGCCCTCTTCGCGAGCGGCGGTGAGTTCATGGTCGGCTCGCGTGAAACGCCCGAGGACGCTGCCCGCGTACTCTCACGATACGTCGACGCCATTCTGGTACGTACGCACGCACACGAACCGCTGCAACGCTTTTCGGCTGCGGCCACGGTGCCCGTGATCAATGGCCTCTCCGCGGTCGCTCATCCGTGCCAGGCCCTCGCCGATCTCCTCACGATTAAAGAGCGCTTCGACACGCTCGCGGGTCTCAAGCTCGCCTACGTGGGCGATGCGCGAAATAACGTTGCGGCTTCCGTCGCGGAGGCAGCAATGCTCGTGGGCATCTCCGTCAATTTTGGTTGCCCACCGACACATCGACCATCCGAAGCTTTTCTCGCGCAACTTCAATCGCTCGGCGCTGCAACCGGTGCGACGGCGCGAGCGTTCTCAAGCGCTCATCGTGCCGTTCGCGACGCGGACGTCGTGTATACCGACGTCTGGACGTCGATGGGTGAAGAGCATCTTGCCGAACGGAACGCCGCAACGCTTCTCCCGTATCGCGTAACGGGCGAACTGATGTCTGCGGCCGCAAAGCACGCGATCTTCATGCATTGTCTTCCCGCGCATCGCGACGAAGAAGTCGCACCCGATGTCATCGACGGACCGCAAAGCGCCGTCTTCGATCAGGCCGAAAATCGTTTGCACGCACAGAAAGCGTTGCTCGTGGCTCTGCTCACCGATCTCCGAGGAATGCCGGTATGAAAACAACGCGCCAACGAGCGATCCTCTCGCTCATCGCAACACGACCGATTCACAGCCAAGAAGAACTCGCGCATATGCTCGAGTCACAGGGCTACGAAGCGACGCAGGCTACGGTCTCACGCGATATCAAAGATCTCGGCCTCGTGAAAGTGCCGCTCAAAAACGGCAACGGAAACGGCACGCAATTCAAGTACGTCGAACCCGGGCTTGGGAAATCGTATACGTCGCGCTTGCACCGCGTGATCGCCGAACTCGTTCGCGATTGCCGCGGGACCGTCAACCAAATCGTCTTGCGCACGCCGCCGGGAAGCGCGATGCTCGTCGCATCCGCCATCGACGAAGCGGAGTGGCCCGAGATCATGGGCACGCTCGGCGGCGACGATACGGTCCTGGTCATTCTCGACGATCCCGCCAAATTGCCCGTCGTCAAACAACGTTTTGAAGATATGCGTTCGGAGGATCCGCTCTAAGATGTCCACCATCGTTCTCGCGTACTCCGGCGGTCTCGATACGTCGGTCTTGCTCAAACAGTACGTCGTTGCCGGTCACAAGGTGATCGCGATGACGCTCGATCTCGGCGAATCCGACGGCACCGCCGGTACTGGCGCGTCGGCCGCTCTCGATGAAGTAAAAACGAAAGCGCTCGCACTCGGTGCGCACGGCGCGTTGCTCGTCGATGTGAAGGAGCGCTTCATCACCGAGATGGCGCTCCCGGCATTGCGCGCGAACGCAATGTACGAAGGCGTGTATCCACTTTCGGCCGCCCTTTCGCGACCGCTCATCTCGGCGCTTCTCGTCGAGAGCGCGCATCGCTACGGAGCCGATGCGGTCGCGCACGGCTGCACGGGCAAGGGCAACGATCAAGTGCGTATCGAGCTTGCGGTGCGCGCGCTCGATCCGTCGATCACGACGCTCGCACCGCTGCGCGAAAAGCCACTCTCGCGTCCCGATGCCATGGCGTATGCGCGAGAACACGACGTCCCGATCTCGTCGACGGTCGCGAAGCCATACAGCGTCGATGCGAATCTTTGGGGCCGTAGTATCGAAGCAGGCGTCCTCGAAGATCCGTGGACCGCGCCGCCGGAAGACGCCTTCGCCTGGACCGCAGGCGCACACGCGCAACCCGCAGAGCCCGAACACGTCGTCATCTCGTTCGAAGACGGCGTACCGACGATCGATGGGGTCACCGGAGCGAATATGGTTGCAGCGCTCAATGCAAAGGCAGGCGCGCACGGTGTGGGTCGCATCGACCTCGTTGAAGATCGCGTGATCGGCGTGAAATCTCGCGAGGTCTACGAGTGCCCCGGATCGATCACGCTCATCGCCGCGCACAAAGCGCTCGAACGACTCGTCCTCACGCGCGATGAATTGCGATTTAAAATGTCGCTCGATCAAAAATATTCCGAGCTCGTGTACGACGGGCTGTGGCCATCGCCATTACGCAAGGCGCTCGATGCCTTCAACGCATCGTTCGCGTCGCGCATGACGGGCAAAGTTCGCGTGAAGCTCTATCGCGGCCAGGCTATCGTGGACGGGACGACGTCGCCGCATGGCCTCTACGACGAAAAGCTCGCAACGTACGGCGTAGGCGATAAATTCAATCACGATGCCGCGAGCGGCTTCATCGAGTTATGGGGCCTCCCGCTCGAACTCGGCGCACGCGTCGCGCGCGATGCGCTCACGATCGCGCGCTAAGGAAGTGAGCGAGTCGTCGTCGCTCCAGTGGGGTGGGCGCTTCGCGTCGGTGCCCGATGCGGCTTTGCTCGCATTCGGATCGTCGCTTGAAGAAGATCTCGTGCTCGCTCCGTTCGATGTCCGCTGTTCGCTCGCGCACGTCACCGCGCTTTTCGGTGGTGGCATCATCACATCCGAGTCCGCGAAGACCCTTCGCGAAGCACTACGCCGCGTCGCAAGCGAGATCGCCGAAGGCTCCTTTGCAGAGCACGCGCGCGCCACGAATGCTGAGGACGTCCACGGCGCGATCGATGCGCGCGTTCGCGATCACGCGGGCGAAGAGGGCGCGCGCCTTCATGCCGGACGCAGTCGCAACGACCAAGTCGCGACGACCCTCGCGCTCTACGTCCGCAATCGTGCACAACACGCCGCCGATACGGCCGCGACGACCGCCGCGCTCGCGCTCGCACAAGCGCGGATCGCACTTGCCGACGGCACGCTACTCGCGGCGACGACACACTGGCAACCAGCACAACCGATCTTGCTCGCATTCTGGCTCGCCGCCGTCGCAGAAAGCTTTTTGCGTGCGGCGACGCGTTTCGATCGCGTTGCAAACGACGCGTGCGCGGCATCGCCGCTCGGTTCGGGCGCGTGCAGCGGCTCGACGCTGCCGCTCGATCGCGAGGCCGCCGCGCGCGAGCTCGGCTTTGCCACGCCCACGCGCAACGCCCTCGATGCGATCGGCTCGCGCGATCTCGCACTCGACCTCGTGCACGCCGTCGCACGCGCGCTCGGCGCCGCATCACGCGCGAGCGAAGAGATCGTGCTCTGGTGCACGCCGGCGTTCGGCTACGCACGGCTCGACGATGCGGCATCGACGGGTTCGTCGCTGATGCCGCAAAAACGCAATCCCGATCCCTTCGAACTCGTGCGCGCGCATGCGGCGGCCGCAAACGGCGCGCTGGCAGCCGCGCTCGGAACCACGACGGGCATCGCGCTTTCGTACCATCGCGATCTGCAAGAAACCAAAGCGATCGCGATCCACGCGATCGAACGCGGACTCGGCGCACTCGATGCGTTCGCGTCGGCGCTCGGCTACGTCAACTACAATCACGACGCGATGACCGCGCACGCCGGCGACGGTTACACCGTCGCGACCGATATCGCCGATAGTCTTATCGCGCGTGGCATCACGGCGAGACGAGCACACGAGCTCGTCGGCACGCTCGTTACCACGGCCGAACGCGCGGGCCGCATCCTCGACGCGAACGATCTCGATACTCTCGCGGACGCCGCGGGTCTCGCCCGCCCGCTCGAGGCGCCGCTCGATGCCCTCGCTTCGGTCCGCGCGAAGCGGACGATCGGCTCCACGCACCCAGATGCCATCGCACACGCGATCGCCGAGCTCGAAACGGTGCTCGCCGCACGCGAACGGAACACGACCGTATGACGCGCGTTCACGTCGTCGGTGCCGCTGGCTACGCGGCAACCGATTTTATCCGACTCGCGAGTCTGCATCCGCGACTCGCGCTCGGCGCGCTCGA
>JANYGA010000063.1 GCA_025359485.1 Rhodospirillales bacterium
CGACAGCGAGATCGGTGAGGTCATCGCGTCAGCCATCAGTCGTGTCGGCCGCGGTGGCGTCGTCACCGTGGAGGAGTCGCCGTCCTTCGGGCTGGACGTGACGTACGTGGACGGCGTGGAGATCGACAACGGCTACATCTCGCCGTACATGGTCACCGACTCCGAGCGCATGGAAGCCACGCTCAACGATCCCTACATCCTCGTCACGGAGCGCAAGATCTCGGCGATCGCCGACATCCTCCCGCTGCTCGAGAAGATCGTTCAAGTCCAGAAGCCGCTGCTCATCATTGCCGAAGATGTCGATGGCGAAGCCCTCGCGACGCTCGTCGTCAATAAGCTGCGCGGAACGTTCACGACCGTCGCCGTCAAGGCGCCGGGCTTCGGCGACCGTCGCAAAGAGATGCTCAAGGACATCGCCACCCTCACGGGCGCGACCGTCGTGAGCGAAGAGCTCGGCCTCAAGCTCGACAAAGTCACGCCGGAACTGCTCGGCCAAGCCAAGACCGTCAAGATCACCAAAGAAGAGACGACGATCGTCGATGGCAAGGGCAAGCCCGATGCCATCAAGGGCCGCATCGAGCAGATCAAACGTCAGGTCGAAGAGACCGACAGCGATTTCGATCGTGAAAAGCTCCAGGAGCGTCTCGCCAAGCTCAGCGGCGGCGTTGCCGTCGTTCAAGTCGGCGCGGCCACCGAAACCGAACTCAAAGAGAAGAAGCACCGCATCGAAGACGCGCTGAGCGCCACGCGTGCGGCCGTTCAAGAAGGCATGATCCCCGGCGGCGGCTCGTCGCTCGTCCACGCGATCAAGGCCCTCGAAGAGCACAAGCACGACCTCGGCAAGCCGGGCATGGCCGATGAGAAGATCGGTTGGGACATCATCCGTCGCGCCCTCGAAGAACCGCTCCGCCAGATCGCGGAAAACGCGGGCTACGAAGGCTCCGTCGAAGTCAACCGCGTCAAGGCTGCAAAGCCCGGACAAGGCTTCGATGCGATGACGGGCGAGCTCGTCGACATGCTCAAGGCGGGCATCGTCGAGCCGTTCAAGGTCACGCGCTCGGCGCTCCAAAACGCCGCGTCGATCGGTTCGCTGATCCTCACGACGGAGACGCTGATCGCCGACAAACCCGAACCCAAATCCAACGGCGGCGGCGGAGCCCCCGGCGGCGGCATGGGCGGCATGGGCGGCGGCTACGACATGATGTAATCTGCGCATCCGCGCAGATAATGTCGGTCGTGCGGTACGCACAATCCGAAAACGAAGTGAGCCTCGCAGCGATGCGGGGCTCGTTTCGTTTAGGGCGTCTCGACGGTTTCGGTTATCGTTTCGAAGTCGTCGGCGAGGATGAGTGACTTACTGGCGAGCTGCATGTTGCCGGCTTCGAGAAAACATTTCGCCGCGGCGACGTAGGCCTTTTCTATTTTGCGCGCGCTCGAAGTCGTCTCGGCGAAGGTGAGATACATTTTGCCCGTGAGTCGCATGAACTTGTTCGCGAGATCTTCATCGCGCAATTCGCGCGCGACGAGCGATGCGCCGCGATACGCGCGCGCGGCGGCATCGAACTGTTGCGAGGCTTCACACGCGTGCGCTTCGCTGACGAAGATTTCGAGTGCGGCAGCATGATTGCCGTGGCGCGATTCGTAGAGTGCGAGCGATTCGTTGCGCGAGGTCCGCGCCTTCTTGGCTTTGCCCGCGGCGTCGTTCTCCGGTGCTTGGGCCAGAAGTTCGCGCCAGCGTAAGACGTTGGCCACGCGCGTCACGAGATCGCGCATATCGAACGGTTTGCTGATGCACTCGTCGGCGCCGGCTTCCATCGCCGCGACGCGGAGGCCCGCGTCGTTGGCATCGACGAGCATGACGATCGATACTGGTGTCCGATCGGGTCGGCGCCGTAGGAGTTCGGCGGTCTCACGGCTGCGACCGTCGGCGAGCGAGAAATTCATCAGGACGAGATCGGGTGGTCGACCGTCGATCGCGTCGTAGGCCGCGAGTCCGTCGACGGCGTCGATCGTCGTGAAGCCGCTCTTTTGCAAGCCTTTGACGAGGAGCGCTCGCAGCTCCGCGTTCTCGTGAACGACAAGGACCGTCCCGCGCGAGTCGCGCTCGAGCGCATCGGTCGCGCTTGCCGATTCGATGCCGAGTGCGAATTTGACGAGGCTCGTCTCGATACGTTCGGCGAGGTCGAACGTAACGTCCGTGACGCTATAACATTCGATGCAGCCGAAGGCCGAGCCGACGCCACGCATGGGCAAACACAACCGATAGCCATCCTCGAGTGGCGAGACCGCAGGTGCCGAAGAGACGGGTTCGAGGGAACGGCGGCCCGAGGCGATGGCACGTGCCGCCGCAGTCGGAGAGAGCTTGCGATCCCCATCGGGCGGGCCACCGAGGGTAACGATCGGTTCGGCCGAGCCGAAGCCGTCGTCGAGCCAGACGCGGACGAACGAACATCCGAAATCGTTTTGAAGCGAACGTGCTGCCGCCGTCGCGAGTGTCGCGGTCGCGGGGGTCGCAAAGGTCGAGGTCACCATAGGAAGATCGTCGGTTGGTCGGCTAGCTTTCTAAGGCCGTACGAACGCCGAACGACGATCTTAACGCGGGCTTCATCGTTCGCCGGTCCCCAGCGGTGGCGATCTCGGGTTGCGTCCTTAGGCTGCGGCGTTACGTGCGAGGATGACGGCGAGCGCGTCCTCGACGAGCGCTACCGGCGCATCGGGAAAGCCGCGAACTTTCGTGAGGTACCGCCGCGCGTTATAGCCGCCGAACGTGCCTGCGAGTGCGCCGATCGCGCCGAGCGTTGCGGGGAGGAGCGGCGCGCTCCGCTCGTGGCGTGCCAACGCCGCACCGCAGAGCGCGCCCGAGATCACGCGGATGACGAGTGCGGGCGGCGATGTCCGAGCGGGAGCGATGGGAAGCTTGTCGACGATGCCTTCGCCGACGGCGGCAAAGGCGGCGGGACCCGCCCACATGCTCTCGTGTGCCAGGAGCGTCGCGGCGGGCGCGGTCATCGAGCGCAGACCCGCGACGGTACCGATGGCGAAAGCGCGCAAAACCAGAGGTGCTGACATGCATTCGCGCTTTCCCAAATTTCTTGGTTCGCCTTCGCGGAGGGCGCAGGCGCGGAACTCGCTATCCACAAGGCCAACGAAAGGGCGTGCCACGATCGCGAATTCCGGCTCCCATGCTTCAACTCCAGCCGCATATCGCGGTGGCTCGTCAGTATGACGAACTCTATCGCGCGAACGGCGAACCCCGGGCCGAATACGCGGCGCTTGCGGCCACACTCGCGCGCCTCGGCCGCGACGAGATCCTCGATCGCGTTGCGGCGATCAATACGGCCCTGTTACAACGCGGTGTCACCTTTACGGTGTATGCCGATAGCGCGGGAACGGAGCGCGTCTTCCCCTTCGATGTGATCCCGCGCATCTTGCGCCACGACGAGTGGTCGCGGATCGATCGCGGAATCGCTCAGCGCGTCCGCGCGATCAACGCCTTCGTACACGACGTCTATCACGCCGAACGCATCCTGCGTGAGAAGCGGATCCCACGCGAACTCGTCTACTCATCCAAGCATTACAATCGCGAGATGATCGATGTCGACGTCGCACACGATATCTACATCCACGTCTCGGGCATCGATCTCATCCGCAACGAACGCGGCGAATTTCTCGTGCTCGAAGATAATTGTCGTACGCCATCGGGCATCTCGTACGTGCTAGAAAATCGCGACGTCCTCAAACGCGGTTTTCCCGATCTCTTTCGCGACTACGCGGTCTGTCCGGTCGACGATTATCCGAGTCGACTCCTCGACGTCCTGCGCTTCGTCGCGCCGCGCGGCGATGCGACGCCGATGGTCGTCGTGCTCACGCCCGGCATCTACAACTCGGCGTATTTCGAACACACGTTGCTCGCCCGTCGCATGGGCGTCGAACTCGTCGAGGGTCGCGACCTCCTCGTGGTCGATAACGTCGTCTTCCTCAAAACGACGCGCGGGCTCGAACGCGTCGACGTCATCTACCGTCGCACCGACGACGACTATCTCGATCCGCTCTATTTCTTACCCGACTCATCGCTCGGTGTCCCGGGGCTCATGAACGCATATCGGGCGGGCAACGTCACGATCGCAAATGCCATCGGCACGGGCGTCGGCGACGATAAATCGGTCTACCGGTACGTGCCGGAGATGATCCGCTTCTATCTCGATGAGGAGCCGCTGCTCGAGAACGTGCCCACGTTCGATTGCAACGACGATACGCAACGTCGGCACGTGCTCGCGAACCTCGATAAACTCGTCGTGAAGAATACGAACGCGTCGGGCGGCTACGGCATGCTCATGGGGCCGTTCGCATCGCGGATGGAACGCGAATCGTTCGCCGTGATGATCGAGGCCACACCGCGCGATTTCATCGCCCAACCCGTCGTCGAACTCTCGTCGTCGCCGACGCTCGTCGACGGCGAGATGCACGCGCGCCGCGTCGATCTGCGACCCTTCGCGCTCTACGGTCGCGAAGTCGACGTTCCGCCCGCCGCACTCACGCGCGTCGCGCTTCGCGAGGGCTCGCTCGTCGTAAATTCATCGCAGGGCGGCGGCAGTAAAGACACGTGGGTCTTGCAGGGCGACGGCACGTGCTGAGTCGCGTTGCCGATAGCGTGTTCTGGCTCGGGCGAAACGTCGAACGCGCGGAGACCGTCGCGCGCGTGCTCGATGTCAACTACACGCGCGCGATCGATCCTTACGCACAGCAGAGCGGACGCTTCGAAGCGCTCTGGCGTTCGGTGATGCGCTGTGCGGGATTCGTCGACGAACCGAAATTCGGACCGGCAAAGAAAATCGCGTCGGAGTGCTTCGAATTTTGCGCGTTCGATCGCGACAACGGAAGTTCGATCCTCTCGAGCGTTCGCGTCGCGCGTGCGAACGCGCTCGGGATTCGTGCCGAGCTCACGACCGAAGTATGGGAAGTCGTCAACGTTCTTTATCTGTACATCGAGGGTAAGGATCTGCGCGCGGTCTTGCGCGAGGGGCCGACGACGTTCTTGCGTCGCGTGCGCGATACGATGCAGGCGTTCGCCGGCATTACCGACGCGACGCTCACGCACGGTGACGTGTGGAATTTCTTACAGGTCGGCCGTTTTCTCGAACGCGCGTACATGACGGCACGCATCGTCGATGCGCTCGATGTCGAAGACGAACCATGGCACGAGTCGCAGCGCCTTTTGGAAATGTGTTGTGCGAGCGTCCCCTTCGCACAGGCCTCGCATCACACGCCCGAGGCGCGCGACGCGATCGGCTTCATGTCGCTCGCGGCCGATTTCCCGCGCAGCCTTCGGTTTTGCGTCCGCGAAGTCGATGCGGCGATGCATCGCATCTCGCGCGCCCCGATGGGCACGTTCGCAAACGCAGCCGAACGGCGCGTCGGTCGGCTCTGCGCGCTTTTGAACTACACGCCCGTCGATGAAATTTTCGCAGGCGGCGTGCATGCCTTCGCGACGTCGCTCGTGCTCGAACTCGAACTTTTGGGCTCCGAAATCGAAGACGCGTATTTTCCGCGTCTCCCGATCGTCGCGATGCTCGACGCATAGGCGGAACCGATGGAATATACGATCGAGCACACGACGACGTATCACTATCCCAAAAAAGTTGCGGAGAGCTACACGGTCGTCCATCTGCAACCGCGCAGCGATCAACAGCAATACTGCACGCGCTTCGTGCTCGATCTCGCGCCACGCGTGAACTATCACAATTACACCGATCGCTACGGCAACGACGTGCAGCATTTCGCGATCCTGCCGTCGCACGCGAAGCTCACGATCGCCACGCATTCGAGCGTCGTCACGCTCGCCGACCGCGAACCGTCGGCGCCGGCCGAGGCCGTGCGTTCCGATCTGCTCGCCGATCCGCGCGTCGAACGCCAATACGATTTTTTACACGAAAGCGCGTTCGTTCAATTCGGTCACGAACTCACCCGCATTCGCGCGGAGCTCGGGCTTCCGGGCGAGGCGATCGGCGCGTGGTGTAGCCACGTCATGCACTATCTTCACGAAACGTTCACCTACGATACGACGGCCACGACCGTGCAAACCACGGTCGACGAAGCGCTCGCAAAACGCGCGGGCGTGTGTCAGGATTACGCGCACGTCATGATCGCGGTGCTGCGCTCGGCGGGCATTCCGGCGCGTTACGTCAGTGGGTATATCTTCCGCGGTCGATCGCAAATATTAGGCGCCGAAGCATCGCACGCGTGGTGCGAGGCGTATCTACCGCCGTACGGTTGGGTCGGATTCGATCCGACGAACGATCTGCTCGTCAACGACTACTTCGTCAAGATCGCACTCGGGCGAGATTATCGCGACGTGAGTCCGGTCCGCGGCGTGTATCGCGGGCCGACGCACAGCGAGATGCACGTCAACGTCGCCATGGACGCGCTCGCTACCGCGCAATAACCGGCGGATTTACCGTTTTGGCGGGTACCGTACCGCAAGGGGGAACGGCGCGACTCACGAAGCGGCAACCCTCGACCTTAGCAGTGTGTCCTTGAGAGTGCTAATATGAACGACGAGTTCTTCGCGGAGTTCGACGCGTTGTTCGCCGGAATCGCCCGCAAGGCGAAACCCGGCGGCTTCGAGCCCAACGCCGATATGTACCTCAGCGCCGATGGCCGATCGTTGCTCGTCAACGTCGAGATCGCGGGCGCGGACCCAACCGAACTGCGTGTCATGGTGGAGGAGCGTCGGCTCTACATCATCGGCCGCCGGATCGACCGCGAACGCGCGGCGCGCGGATCGGTTCTGATGAAAGAGATCGCCTACGGCGACTTCATCAAACGCTTTCATCTTCCGATGGCGGTCGCATACGACGATGCCGCGGCGTCCTACCGCGACGGTATCCTCACGATCCGCCTCCCCGTCTCCGAAGAAGCCGCGCTCCCCGCGCGACGCACCGAAATCCGCATGACTGTAAAAAGGATCCCCGCCTGATGGCACGCGCAAAGACGATTATCGTCCCGCCCGAGAAAAAAATCGACGTCTTAGGCATCTTGCCGCTCCAGGACGCGGTGCTCTTTCCCAACACCGTGATTCCGCTCGCCGTCGTGAAAAAACCGGGCATCGCCCTCGTCGAAGAAGCGCTGCGTGACGGTCGCTCGATCGGCCTCGTCGCGCTCAAAGATAAGGATACGGAAGACCCGGGTCCCGACGACGTGCGTCGCGTCGGAACGATCGGCACGATCCAACGCATGATCAAAGTCCCCGACGGTACGATCCGCTGCATCGTCGGCGGCACGAGCGTCTTTTCGATCGATACCTTCACGCAGTCATCGCCGTATCTCGCGGGCACGTATACCGAGCTTCCGGATATCACCAAAGAGTCGGGCGAACTCGTGGCGATGCATCGCAATCTCGCGACGCTCTTCTCCAAGCTCATCGGCTATCTGCCGCAAGCGCCGCGCGAGATGGAGATGGAAGTCAACAACATTACCGATCCGAATCTGCTGACGTACTTCGTCGCGAGTTCGATGCGCCTCGATACGGCCGATCGTCAGATGTTGCTCGAGGAACGCCATACCGAGAAGCGGATGCGCAAGCTTACGATGCTGCTCACGAAAGAACTCGAAGTCGTCGAGCTCGGGCATAAGATTCAATCCGATATCCAGCGCGAGATGGAGAAGAATCAGCGCGAGTTCTACCTGCGCCAACAGCTCCGCGCGATTCAAGAAGAGCTCGGCGAGACCGATCCCCAACAAGCCGAGACGAACGACCTTCGCATAAAAATCGAAGAAGCGGGTCTGCCCGAAGACGCGAAAAAAGCGGCCGATCGCGAACTCGATCGTCTCGCAAAAGTGCCGCAGGCGAGTCCGGAATATTCGGTGATCCGCACGTACCTCGATTGGATCGTGCAGCTCCCGTGGAACAAAGAGACCTCCGACGCCATCGACATTCCCAAGGCGCGCGAAGTCCTCGACGAAGACCATTACGACCTCGAGAAAGTCAAGGACCGTATCGTCGAGTATCTCGCGGTCGGCAAACTCAAGAAAAAGCTCACCGGCCCGATCCTGTGTTTCGTCGGACCGCCGGGGGTCGGCAAGACGTCTTTGGGGCGTTCGATCGCGCGGGCGCTCGGGCGCCAGTTCGTGCGGCTGTCGTTGGGCGGCGTCAAGGACGAGGCGGAAATC
>JANYGA010000065.1 GCA_025359485.1 Rhodospirillales bacterium
GCTTACTTCGTGCGACGCATCCTATCTCTCCGTCGCGTTGAATTCTGGCGCCCGGCTCGCAACGCTCGACCAAAAATTACGTGATGCGGCGCGGAACCTTGGGGCTCGACTCTTCGAATACGATTCCGACAAGCCGTAGGAACGTCCGTCACCGCGTTAGTTGCCGACGTCGATATGCGAAGACGCCGACGATCGCGAGCAACGCGAGAGACCCGAGCGCACTGTACACATCGTTCTGCAACAGCGCCGGGCGCTTTTGATCTTGCACGATATCGACGATCTGGCGTCCGAGTAATCCGACGGCAACGGCCGCGCCGCCGACGAGAAGTGCCGTCCAGAGTCGCGCATCGCTCGCCGTCTGCACGGCCTTCTTCGCTTCGGTCTCGCGCTCGGCGCGAGCGTGTGCTCGACGCTGCTTGGCCGGCACCGCCATGGATGCCGGTGAAGCTTCGTCGCCAACATTGCCGACCGCGCGGAGCGCGCGTTCACGCCGCGCCGCGATCGCTTTCCGACGCGCCGCCCCCTCGGCACGCGTTTCGCGCCGACTCACGACCGCGACCCATTCGTCGCAAAGCGCCAGATCATACGATCCACGCGGAAGAGCAAACTTCCCATAAGGATGACGACCGTCAAACCGAGCCACGTTCCGTGAAAGCGCGAGAAAATGAATGCGAGAGCGAGCCATTTTGCGAGCGTTATAGCTGGCTGCGTCACTCGGTTGATCGCGCGTATCATGGTTGTTGGCAATTCGCGTTCGTTATGCCAATCGCTTCCACGCACCGGAGACGCCGAGATTGCAAAGAAATAGCCGACCGCACGATCGGCTTCAAACGGATTACAACGGATCACCGTGCTGCGATCGATACGCCAACGCAATCGTAACGATACGAATACGCGGCGAAAACTCGGTAGATCTCCGCCCGCTCGCGGCCGCGGTAACCGCGGCGCGAACGAACGGAGGTTGCAGGCACGAACCCACAATCGAGCCTAGTTCAGCGAGACTTCCGGAGCGACGAGTTCGCTCGCGTACGCCTCGATGATATCGCCATTCTTGAGATCGGCGAAGCGTGCGACTTGCACGCCGCACTCGTAATTCTCGGCGACTTCCTTGACGTCGTCCTTGAATCGACGGATCGATTCGAGTTCCGACTCGAAGATAACCGCGGAGTCGCGCATGATGCGCACCTTGGCATTGCGCACGAGCTTGCCGTTTTGCACGTAGCAACCCGCAATCGTACCGACCTTCGAGACCTTGAAGACCTCGCGAACTTCGGCACGACCGAGGATGATCTCGCGGTACTTCGGCGCGAGCATGCCGACCATGGCCTTCTTGAGATCGTTCTCGACGTCGTAGATGACGTTGTAGAAGCGAATGTCGACCTGCTCGTTTTCACTTAAGCGCTTCACCGTATCGTCGGGGCGAATGTTAAACCCGATGAGCACGGCGTTCGATGCGCTCGCGAGATTGACGTCGTTGGGTGTGATCGCGCCGACGCCCGCGTAGATCACGCGGATCGAGACTTCGCCCTTCGAGAGCCCCTCGACGCGCGAGCGCAGTGCGGCGACCGCACCTTGGCCGTCGGCCTTGAGGATGAGGTTGAGCGTTTTGTTGCCGCCGTTTGCGGGCGTGGCCATGAAGCTTTCGAGCGAGACGCGCGGTCCATCGGTCGCCGCGATCGCCACGTCTTTACGACGCGTCGAACGTTTGGCGGCCGCTTCGCGAGCGACGCGTTCGTCGGAGACGACCATCAGCGAATCCCCCGCCGACGGCACTTCCGAAAGACCCATGATCTCGACTGGGATCGATGGCCCAGCCTTCTTGACTTGCTTCCCCTTGTCGTCGACGAGCGCGCGGATCTTGCCGAACGCCGAGCCGACAACCACGACGTCGCCAACGCGCAACGTGCCGTTTTGAACGAGCACGGTTGCGACCGCGCCGCGGCCCTTGTCGAGTGCGGATTCGATCACGACGCCTTGTGCGCGACGCGTCTTATTCGCCTTGAGATCTTTGAGTTCGGCTTCGAGTAAGACGGTATCGAGCAATTCCTCGATACCCGCACCACTGCGCGCCGAGACCTCGACCATTTCGGTTTTGCCGCCCCATTTGACGGGCTGCAGACCTTGCTCGGAAAGCTGCGACATCACGCGATCGGGTGACGCGCCTTCCTTGTCCATCTTATTGATGGCGACGACGATCGGCACGCCCGCCGCTTTGATGTGCGAGATCGCTTCGAGCGTTTGCGGCATGACGCCGTCGTCGGCTGCGACGACGAGGATCGCGACGTCGGTGACTTTCGCGCCGCGCGCACGCATCTGCGTGAACGCTTCGTGACCCGGCGTATCGATGAACGTAATCTTCGTATCGTTGCGGTCGACGGTGTACGCACCGATGCGCTGCGTGATGCCGCCGGCTTCGCCCGCGGCAACGCTTGCGAAACGGATCTTATCGCGGAGCGACGTCTTGCCGTGGTCGACGTGACCGAGCACGGTAATGACGGGCGGCCGCGACGAAAGCAGTTCGGGACGATCTTCTTCCTGCTCGACGACGACTTCTTCGCCCGCTTCTTTTATGACCGCGTTGAAGCCGAACTTCTTCGCGACGTTCTGTGCGACGAGTGCGGGAATGTTCTGATTGATCGTCGCCATCGTGCCCATTTTGATGAGCTCTTTCATGACGTCTTTGGCGGGAATGATCATCGAGGTCGCGAGTTCCTGAACCGTCAGGACGTCGGGAATCTCGATCGTTTCGAGCGCG
>JANYGA010000103.1 GCA_025359485.1 Rhodospirillales bacterium
TTTCAGAAATGGCGATAGCACGATGAAACTCTCCCCGACAGCCGCCGCGCAAGCCGCCATCGAAGGTAAGGCGCGTCGCGCGGTCGTGCCGCGCGCATCGCATGGCACGTGGGTTCCCGCCTCCGACCGTCCCGATCCAAACGCGCTCATCGCGGCATCGGCCGAGGGTCGTTTTGCCGCGCTCTTACCGTTGCGTCGAGAGCGCATGAGCGAGAGTCCCTTTGCGTTCTTTCGCGGCAGCGCGATGGTAATGGCGGCCGATCTCGCCTCGACTCCCGTCTCGGGAATCACGGTCCAATTGTGCGGTGACGCGCACTGTATGAACTTCGGTGGTTTCGCAACGCCCGAGCGAAACGTCGTCTTCGACGTCAACGATTTCGACGAAACACTGCCGGGGCCGTGGGAGTGGGATATCAAACGCCTCGTCACGAGCGTCACGATTGCCGCGCGACACAACGGCATGAAAGCGCGCGACGTTTCCGCGGCGACGCTCGCGACGGCGTCGGCATATCGCAATCGCATGGCGCAACTCGCGGCGATGCCCGCACTCGACGTCTGGTACACGCGCATCGAAGCCGCGCGCATTCTCGACGATGCGTACGAACCGCCCGAACGGCGCTTACGCTCGGTCATCGTCGAGCCCGAAGCGACGCGGCCCATTCTCGCACTCGCCGGGAAGCTGACGGAGCGCGCACCCGATGGCGTATGGCGCCTCAAAGACGATTTGCCGTTGCTCTTTCACGATCCCGAGATCGGATCGGAGAATTTCGATATCGATGCGATCCTCGCGACGTATATGGCGAGCTTGCGCGACGATGTCGCGGATCTCTTCGCGCGCTACGCGTTCATCGATGCGGCGATCAAAGTCGTCGGCGTGGGAAGCGTCGGAACGCATTGCGGTATCGCGCTACTTGCGGCAGACGATCACGACCCGTTGTTGCTTCAGATCAAAGAAGCGAGCGACTCCGTCCTCGAAGCCTACTTGCCACGCAGCGCGTACGTACATGCGGGCGAACGCGTCGTTCGCGGCCAGCGCCTCTTACAGACCGCAAGCGACGTCTTTCTGGGCTGGGGGACGTCGGGGACGCGGTCGTTCTACATTCGTCAATTCAAAGATATGAAGGCCTCAGCCGATCTCGACGGCGTGAGGCCTGCGGCGCTCACCGAGTATGCCGAGTTTTGCGCCTTCGCACTCGCCCACGCGCACGCACGCTCCGGCAACGCCGCCGCGATTGCCGGTTATCTCGGAAAGAGCCTCATCTTCGATCGCGCGCTATTGGATTTCGCAACGACGTACGCCGATGTCGCCGAAGCGGATCATCGGGCGTTCACAGCGCACGTGCCGCCCGCTCAACGCGGTGATGAAGCATGAGCCCCACCCCGCGCTTTATAGGAATGACTTACTCGTCGTGATCGACCGGTCCGACGTTCGTGCTACGCACCGATTGCGATGACGCGACACGAGGCAGAGTACCGAGAGATTGGCGAGCGAACGCACTCGGTGTCGCTTGCGTGAAGTCGAACGGGGCGAGGATCGGCGTCGCCGCATCATCGCGCGCGTTGAGTGCCGCGAGACCGTAACGAAGTTCGATGGTTTTGAGAATCGACGTCACTTCATAATTCGAGTGATCGACGAATCCGCGTTTCGCGAACGGCGAGATGAAGATCGCGGGCACGCGCGTCGAGGGTCCGAAACGGTCCACAGGCAACGGCGCGGCGTGATCGTAATGGCCGCCGGCTTCGTCGTAGAACACGATGACGAGCGTATCTTTCCACGAACTGCTCATTTGAATTTGGCTCACGAGATTCGCGACAGCCATCTGGCCCTGCGCGAGATTCGCATAACCCGGGTGCTCGTTGTTCGCGCCGAGGACTTTGAGCCACGACACGGCGGGGAGGGCATTCGCCTGCAGATCCTTCGTGAAGTTCGAGTCGTCGACGATGTGCGCCGCGCCTGGCGTGCCCTTGGCATAATTTTGGAAGTATAGGTACGACTGGTGATGCGGTTGGAACGTCGGATCGGCGTTACCGAGAAGTGCGTTATCGAGGCCGCCGGTGTAAAACTTCCACGACACGTTCGCTGCCGAAAGACGATCGCCGAGCGTCGGATTGGTGAGCGGCGGCACGAAAATATTCGAAGTCGAGAAGTTTTCGAGTTGCGGGTACTGCGTCGTGTACGACGTGTTGATGACGTAACCGTCGGGTGTCGTGCGGCCTTCCGCGCCACCGAAGACCGTCGCATTACCATTCGCATCGACGGGCTCGATTTTTCCCACGGGAATGGCGCTGAGCGGGATCTGCGGCGTGCACGCGCATGCAGCGTACATGTTGTTGAGGAACGAACCACCGTACGCCGATTGATGGAAATTATCCGCGATCGTATACTGTTGCGCGAGTTTGCCTTCAGGCAAATTCGTCGTATCGTAGTAGCCGAACGAGAGTGCGCCTTGAGCAGCGGCCGGAACGGCCAGATACTTATCCATGCGGCCGCCGTCGATCTGCAGCTGCTGGAGGTAGAAGTTGTGGTTGGGGTCGCCCGTGAACGCCGACGTCGAAACGTACGACGTGAGGTCGAACGGTGCTACCGGCATGTTGGGATTAAACGCGGCGAATTGCGGGTCGGGGCTTTTGCCGTTGAGGACGGGCCCGATCGCCGTGATCGGATTTCCGGCGAGGTCGACCTGCGCGTTGATGCTGGTGGCGTTCGCGTATCCATTCACACCGGGAAATTTCCCGTAGAGCGAATCGAAGCCCCAATTTTCCTGATAGATGATGACGATGTGATTGATTTTCTGCTGAAACGACGTCAACTGTTGGTTCGACGTCGGCACGGAGACCGTCGGCGTGGTGGGGCTTGCGGATGAACTGCTGCAGCCTGCGAACAGGACACCGACCATGGCAAAGGACGCGACCGATCGAAGGCCGCGCTCGTAGGAAGCGCTCATATCGGAAGGGTAGCGTGCAGAGCTTAAGCCCTTTTTAACCGCAAATTAAGGCAGCGTGTAGACGATTTCTGGTAGAAATCGAACCAAACCACAGTCTCATGCGTTGGTTCTTCTGGCACTACTCCTTGAAAGGGTCACCAATGCACATTCGCACCTCAGCCGCGGCGCTCGCCGTTGCCGTTCTCCTTGGTTCCGCCGGTACCGCATTCGCGGCCGAAAAAATGGAAAAGGGCGACAAAATGGACAAGCCCGCCATGATGTTGTCGAACCCGATGGTCGGCGGACACGCGATGCTCGCGAACAAAGACATCGTTTCAAACGCCGTCAATTCCGATGACAACAAGACCCTCGTTGCCGCCGTGAAGGCCGCCGGTCTCGTCTCGGCGCTCCAAGGCCCAGGCCCCCTCACGGTCTTCGCACCGACCGACGAAGCCTTCAATCTCCTCCCCGCCGGAACCGTCGGCACGCTCGTCAAGCCCGAGAACAAAGCTACGCTGACGAAGATCCTCACGTACCACGTCGTCGCCGGCAAGTACGACTTCAAGGCACTCGCAGAAGCGATCGAAGATGGCAAAGGCAAAGCCAGCCTCAAGACGCTTCAGGGCGAAACGCTCCTCGCGCAGATGAACGGTCCACGCAACATCACGATTACCGACTCCAAGGGTGCCGTCGCCCAGATCACCACCTACGACGTCTACCAGAGCAATGGCGTTATCCAGGTCATCGACAAAGTTCTGATGCCCTAAGCCTTCGCTCACGCGAACGCTCAAGAGCCGTCGCCTTCGGGTGGCGGCTTTTTTGTCGTTCGAGAGGTCGTGCGCGCGAACGACGCGCACTCACGCTTGACATGACCGCAGAAGAAATACTTCCGTATCTCGACCACATCGTCGCGATCTATCTTCACGGCGGCGCGAGCCTCACGGGCAAACTCGCGCGCATCGAGCCGCACGCCGGCCCACTTGCCTATCACGTCCTCAGCGTCGACGGGGAGGTTCCACCGGTCCTCGTCTCGGCGTCAGAGATCGAGCACATCGAGAACTAACGAAGCGGCGCTCGTAGCCGCGATAGATTCTCGTCTACAAGCATGACGTTTATCCAGAAAGCAATCGCGATGCGACTCCGTCACGTAAACTCTCCAGGTTCGCAAAACACCTGGAAGGGCGTGACATGTTTGCGAGTTTCGTGCTTCTTGCAGCGATGCTCACCTCCGACGATGCCAGCGTAGCGACTGCGAAGGCGGCCGTTGTCGCACCGTGTCCGTCAGCGTCGCCCGCGACATCGGCTACGTTGCTCGCGACACCGTCGCCCTGCGATTCGAGCGGCTCGACGCTGCTTGAAATCGGCCGAAGTAGCACGCGCGGCCGAATCACGAATCTCATCGGCAAGGCGTCGTCGGCCGCCGAAGGGTTCGTCGGTCATTCCGAACTCGAACGCCGTCCGATCTTACGACCGGGCGAAT
This sequence comes from Rhodospirillales bacterium, assembly GCA_025359485.1. GTDB lineage: Bacteria > Vulcanimicrobiota > Vulcanimicrobiia > Vulcanimicrobiales > Vulcanimicrobiaceae > JANYGA01. The sequence continues at coordinate 4,405 of JANYGA010000103.1, forward strand.
TACTCGAGAGCGTCCCCGGCGTCGTCATCTCGCAACATTCGGGCGAAGGGAAAGCCAACCAGTATTATCTGCGCGGGTTCAACCTCGATCACGGAACCGACATCGCCATTTCGATCGGCGGTATCCCGGCGAACATGCGTACGCACGCGCACGGTCAGGGCTATAGCGACATCAATTGGCTCATCCCCGAAACCGTCAACTTCGTCAATTATCGCAAAGGAACGTACTTTGCAGATCAAGGCGATTTTTCGACTGCCGGCGCGGTGAGCATGACGTTCTTTAATACGCTACCGCGCGACGTTACGAGCATCAGCGGCGGCCCCTACGGTCAGGCGCGAGTGCTGTTGGCGGCTTCGCCTTCGATCGGCGTCGGTAGCCATCTGCTCTACACACTCGAATATCAGCATGAAGACAACACGGCGATCGCGCCTGACAACTATCGTAAATACAACGCGCTCGTTCGATTCAGTCACGCGGCGGGCGACGGTATCTTCGGCGTCATGTTGCAGGGCTACGACTCGCGCTGGAACTCGTCGGATCAAATTCCGCTGCGCGCCGTGCAGCGCGGCGATATCAGTCGCTTCGGTCAACTCGATCCGAGCGACGGCGGCCGCACGCATCGCTACGTGCTCTCATCGGATTTCGAACGCGACACCGCGACGTCGAATACGAAGATCGGCGCGTATGCGATGGATTACAGCTTGCACCTCTTCTCCGATTTCACGTATTTTCTCAACGATCCGCAACATATGGATCAGTTCGAACAAACCGATCAGCGCTCGGTCACGGGCTTTAACGCGAGCCAAACGTTCAAAACGCCTTCGACCGAAACCACGATCGGGTACCAGATGCGTAGCGACAATATTACACCGGTAAACCTGTACGCGTCGAAGAATCGGCAGACGCTCTCCACGACGCGCTCCGATCGGGTCGTCGAAACGAGCGACGCGCTCTTCGCGCAGACCGCGATCCATCTCTCGAAGCACGTACGTTTCACCGCCGGACTTCGAGGCGATCGATACGTCTTCAACGTCAAGGACGACCGTCCGGAAAATACGGGCGTCGTCAAAGCGGGAATCCTCAGTCCGAAATTCACGCTCGCGTACGCGCCGAATGAGAAGGTCGAATTGTACGCCGATTACGGTGAGGGCTTCCATAGCAACGACGCTCGCGGCGTCACCGAGCGCGTCGATCCGGGC
>JANYGA010000117.1 GCA_025359485.1 Rhodospirillales bacterium
CGACGAAGTCGCGGGTGCGCTCGCGATCGTCGGTCCCGTCGCGACGGGCAAGACGACCGCGCTCATCGCGCGCGCGCGCCGTCTCGCGAGCAATCTCGACGGCGGAGCGCGCGTCGCCGTCTTTACACCGAGCGACGCAGGCGTGCGAACGCTGCGCGAACGCTTCTCGGGCGACGTGCATCCCGCCGACGAGCGCATCGCATGCATGCCATTCGGTGCGTTCGCACTCGACATCGTGATCGCCGCGCGCCCCGTCGGCTCGCCGATGCCGCACGCGATCGATGAAGCCGATGCCTCGATGCTCTTCGAACGCGCGGGAGCGAGTCTCTTCGCACTCGAGTGGGCGGAGTTCGTCGCCGACGAAATCGATCCCGAGATCACCGGCTTGCGCAGTCCCGAACGCTTTTCGGCCGCTGCATTTCGCTTGATCCGTAAATTGCGAGGCGCACTCGTTTCGCCCGAGCGATTCCGCACGGCGTGCCTGCAAGGCGCGACCAAATTTTACGCGCACGCGCCGAACCTCGCGCATCCCGATCTCTTGCGCGAAACGCAGGCGAAGTATCGCGATTCACTTCGCGTTACCGCCGAGGAACTCGCGCGCCAACATCAGCGTGAGATCGATCTCGCAAAAATTCTCACGCGTCTCTACGAGCAGTACGTCGCAACGGTCGTCGCACAGGGTTCGCTCACGGCGATCGATGCGGTCTACGAAGCGACGATGATCCTGCGCGCCGAACCCGCGCGCGCCGCGTCATTCCGCGAGGCTTTTCCCGTGGCGCTCGTCGATGACGCACAGGACGCGAGCGCGGGGCAACTCGGATTGCTCGAGGCCATCTACGGCGCGACGCTCGCAAACGTTACGCTCGCCGGCGACGCAGCGCAAAGCACGCGCGGCTTCGCCGCAGGCGGCCGAGGCGAGAGTGCATTTGCGGCCGCGACGCAAAGGATCGCACTCGGCGACGCACCGCACCTCAAGCCCGCAATCGCACGCATGGCACGCATCGGCGCGGGTGACGCGAGCGCGGCAAGCGAGAGTGCGGCCGCGCATACGCGCGACGACGTCGTCGTCTATCGCGCGACGTCGCAACGCGACGAGACGACGTTCGTCGCGAGCGAAATCGCGCGACTCATCGCCGCGGGAACGCCACCGGAACGAATCGCCGTCGTCGTGCGCGCGCTGGGATGCGCGCACGGCTTCATCGACGCCCTCCTCGCGCGCGAAATTCCGGTCGACATCGGCGGCGCGGCGAGTCTCTTCGCATATCCCGCGGTGCTCGACGCACTCGCGGCACTCTGGCCCGTGGTCGACCCGTTCCGACACGACTTTCTCTTGCGCGCGCTCGAAGCACCCTGGCTCGCCCTCGCCGACGCGAGTATTGCGACGCTCTGCGGCGACGCGGCGGAACCGCAGCCGTTGCTCTTCGCACTCGAAGGCGACGACGTCGATGAAGCGCGCGCCGGACGCTGGGATCGGCGACGCGACCTCCGCCTGGGGCGCAATGTCACGCGCGGCGACGTCGACCTCGATCTTCCCGATGACGCGCGAGCGCGACTGGTCGCCTATCGCGCGGCGCGCGAGCGTTGGGTTGGAGCGTCGCGCACGCACGCCCTCGGCGACCTCGCGAGGCTCGTCCTCGATGAAACCGTCGGCGCGACGCGGACCGCGACCGCGCGCGGCCGATTCGAGCATGCCCTCGTCGCCCGACTCCTCGACGACATCGATGCGTTCGCCGCGCGCGATCCGCTCGCGACGCTCGGCGATTATCTCGAGCGTGCCGACCGCGTCGCCCGAGCGGAAGCCGATCTCCTCCAGATCGCACCGCGCGTGCGCGACGCGGTTAGCGTCATCGATGTCGAGCAGGCCAAAGGCCACCATTTCGATGCCGTCTTCGTCGTCGATCTGCGCGCGGGCGCGTGGCCGCGTTATTACGTGCCCGATGCATTTCTCTTTAGCCCAGGGTGGGGCATGTTGCCCAAAGACAACGTCGGCGACGCGACGGCGGCGCGAACCGCGAAGTTCACCTACGTCATGTTTCGAAATAAAATTCGCGACACGTACAACGCCGAGGAACGGCGGGCGTTTTACGTCGCGGCGACGCGAGCGAAAACCCGGCTTTTTCTCAGCGCGTCGGGTCGACCGACGCGCGGCGTCTCGGCCCCGGAGATTCTTGCCGAGATCGAACGCGTGACCTAAGCGACAATCTCATCGAACCTTAACGATATTTCCCGGTCTCACATACGTTGGAGGGGAACCGAACCGCGCAGCACGTCGCGAGGACCCTGCCAATGAAACTCGATACGTCGACCGATCCGCAAGTCGGTTACCGCCCGCCCGGGACGCTCGATATCGCGAGCGCGCTCGCTCGCTACGATGGCCCGTTTACGAAGCGGCACGCCGCGCATCTCCTTCGTCGCGCTGCATTCGGAGGCACGGCAACGGAAGTCGACACGTCGGCTTCGTTCGGCATGATGGGTGCCGTCGACGCGCTCCTCCATCCGGCACGCGCCGATCTCGCCTTCTCCGATTTTCCCGACGTTGCGTCGCTCTACGATCAAAAAAATCGTAACGCCGTCGCGCAGATGTGGTGGCTCGATCGGATGTTGCGCACGCAACACCCGCTTGCGGAAAAGATCGCGTTTCTCTGGCACGGTCATTTCGCAACGAGCATTCGCAAAGTACCGGCGCCGCTGATGATCGCGCAGATCGATATGTTTCGCCAACTTGGGCTCGGCAATTTCCGCACGCTGCTCCTCGCGGTCGCGCAGAATCCGGCGATGCTCGTGTGGCTCGATAATCGCGCGAACAACAAGGCGCATCCGAACGAAAATTTCGCGCGTGAGGTCATGGAGCTCTTCGCACTCGGCCTCGGCAACTATACCGAAGACGATATCAAAAACGCGGCACGCGCGTTTACGGGTTGGACGCTCGATGCCACGCAGAACTTCGTCTATCGACCGAACCAACACGACGATGGCCCCAAGTCGTTTCTCGGCACGACCGGCAATCTCACGGGCGAAGACGTGATCGCGACGATCGTCAAGGCGCCGATCCATCAACGCTTCATCTGCCGCAAATTACTCGAATTTTTCGTCTACTCCGATCCCGAACCCGAACTCATCGACGCACTCTCGCAGACCTACGCCCTCTCGGGCTACGATGTGGCGCATACGGTCGCGACGATCTTTCGCTCCAACGTCTTCTACTCGCCACGCGCGTACCGCGCGATTCCCAAGAGTCCGGTCGAGTTCGTGGTCGGACTACTCCGCTTCATGGACGTCGCCGAAGTTCCGAAAGATACGCCCTACTGGCTCGCACGCATGGGGCAAGATCTCCTGGCACCACCAAGCGTCAAGGGCTGGGATGGTGGGCCGACGTGGATCAACACGTCGACGATGCTCGCGCGTTTCAACTATATCAACCGCATCGTCAAAGCGGCTCCGCCGCGCGCCACGGCACCGCCGATGTCGACGACGACGGCGATCGCGCTGGGAACCTTTCCCGCGCTCACGCCCGATCGTATCGTGGCGCGTGCGGGTGGTATCGACGCCGATCGCGTGCTCGCCACGCTCGTAAGCGATGCCGTGCAAGACGATACGACGAGCGACGTTCGCAAAACGCTCGCCGCGTATCTGCAATCGGCGAATGCGACCATTCCGACGCCACTATCACCCGAAAATTATCAAGAGAAAATTCGCGGCGCACTCGCGCTCACGCTCCAACTTCCCGCGAACCAACTGAACTAACGGAGTGCCCATGACGACTCGTCGCGCCTTCATCTCGAAATCACTCGGCGTCGCCATCCTCGGCGGCACGATGCCGTCGTTTCTCGCAACCGCCGCGGGTGCCCAAGCACTTCCCGCGCTCGGATCGACGATCGATCCCGGAAACGTGTTGCTCGTCATCCAAATGGGCGGCGGCAACGACGGGCTCAACACCGTCGTGCCCTACACGGACGATGCGTATCATCGCGTTCGCCCGACGATCGGCATCGCCGAGAATACGATTCTTAAAATCAACGACCGGATCGGTCTCAATCCAGCACTCACCGGTCTCGACGCGCTCTACAAAGACGGTCGCGTCGCGATCGTGCAAGGCGTCGGCTACCCCAATCCCAACCGGTCGCATTTCGAAGCGACGCAAATTTGGGAGACCGCGTCGCCCGATCGTCCGACGGCGACGGGCTGGCTCGGGCGCTATCTCGATCGCACCGTCGCACAAACGCCCGTCGACGTGAGCGATACCGCACGGCTCTTTCCCGCCGTCTCACTCGGCGACACCGTCCCCGCAGCGCTCGTCTCGCAACACGTCGACGTTCCGGCGATCGGGGCGCTGGGCACGTATGGCCTCAATGCCGGAAGAGATACGGCATCGAAACAAACGGCAGGCGTGCTGTACGACGGCGCGCGGCCCGGGCAATCGCCGTATCTCGGAATGATCGAACGTACCGCGCGTAATGCGATGCACGGCGGCGACGTGCTCAAAGCGAAGATCGCGAGCTACGTCCCCGCAGCCGAGTACCCCAAAGATAATTTCGCGCAGCAATTACGCCTCGCGGCTCAGATCGTCGGCTCGCGCGTCGGCACGCGCATCATCTTCGTGTCGATCGGCTCGTTCGATACGCACGCGGGCCAACGCACGCAACAAGATCGGCTGCTCGGCTATCTCGGCAACGGTCTTCGCGCGTTCTACACCGATCTTGCAGCACACGCTCTCGCCGAAAGCGTGCTCGCCATGACGTTCTCCGAATTCGGCCGACGCGTCGCGCAAAATGCCTCGAACGGTACCGATCACGGAACCGCGATGCCACTCTTCGTCGTCGGTGGCAAAGTCAAGGGCGGCGTGTACGGCGAGCATCCCTCGCTCACCGATCTCGATCGTGGCGATCTGCGGCACGCAACCGATTTCCGTTCCGTCTACGCGACGGTCTTGCAGAAGTGGCTCGGGCGCGATAGCACGGGCGTCCTTGCCGGATCGTTCGATACGGTCGCCTTCGTGTAGGCACGTGCGGGTAAACGCGCGTCGCGCGTCTTAGCATGCCGGGGTGGGACGCGCATGCAAACGACGGTGACCCTCGAGCGAATCGAGCAGGACGCGTACGTGCGCGAGGTGTTACCGCATTCGTTCGAAGTGTGGAACGACGGTCGCACGTTCGACCGATACGTCGACGATTTCCGCACCGTCGCATCCTCGACGTACGCGAAACGCCGCCCCTTTACGATGGGCTTGCTCGAGAACGGCAAGCTCGTGACGTCGTGCAAGAATTACGATCGCGAACTACGTTGGGAATCATCGTCGCTGCGCGCGACGGGAATCGGCGCGGTCTTCACGCCGCCGCTCTTGCGCGGACGTGGCTATGCGACGGCGTTTCTCGGCGCACACCTCGATGCGGAGCGCGATGCGGGTCGCGATCTCGCGTTTCTTTACAGCGACATCCATCCCGCGTATTACGCGCGTCTCGGCTTCATCGCGTTACCGTCGCGCGTCGTGACGATTCGCGCCGAATCGCTCGACGGCCGTGCGATCGGCGCGCGCGCGGTCGAGGATGCGGATTGGGCGGGTATCCGTCGCTGTTTCGACGCGCTCGATCGCCAACGGCCCTGGAGTCTGCGTCGGACGCCGCTGGTTTGGAATTGGATGCGCGCGCGTTGGAACGCACCGGCGCGCGAAGGCACGCAAGCCGTACATCTCGTGGTTCGTCGCGCGCGAAGCGTGGTTGCGTACGCGATCGGTCGCCGTGTCTTGCGGAGCGATATGTTCGTGATCGACGATTTCGCGTTCGACGGTGACGAAGGGCGCGCGCTCGTGCCCGCACTCTTGCGCATGGCGGCGGGCGATCTGCGTCGCGTCGGCGGATGGTTGCCGCCGCCGCTCGCACGCGAGACGCTCCCGCGGGGATCGGTTCGGCCGCGAACGGAAGCGGTTCTCATGGTGGCGCCACTCTCCGGGCTCGGGCGTTCGTGGTGGGCTCAGACGCACGACGCGACGCTCGCCGCGCGATCGGATGCGACGTGGAGCGCCGATCACGTATGAGGTTCCGCGCGTGAATCGCGAGATGAAAGTCCTCGCGATCGTCTTCGGATCGCTCTTCGTGTTGCTCGTGATTGCCGGCATCGGCGTCGCGTACGCGCTCTCGCGTGCGTCGGCTGGCATCGCGCGCGACGACGATCCCGCCGCAAAGCGCGCGACGGCAGCGAAGATCGCGACGTTCGACGTGCCGCGCGGCTATCGGATCGCGACCGCGAGCGATCTCGGGGTCCAACAAACGATCACCCTCGAACGCGACGATCGTCGTCGCGACGGCTTTCGCATTCAAGTGCAAGGTACGACGTTACCGAGCGATCCGAAGACCAATGCCACGAGCATGCGATTCGCGCTCGGTCTTGCGGCACGCGTGATGCGTTGCGAGCCGCGCGAGAGTATCGATGAGATTCGCGCGAAAGACGACGTCGTCGCATTCGCAGCGATGACGTGCGATGGCACGACGAGCTTGCGCATGGAAACGGGCTCGATGCAAGTCGGGCCGCATGCCGTGACGATTATCGCAACGGGGAGTCGCGGTGCCTTCGATCGCGACGCCCTCGCCGAACTCGTTCGGTCGATGCGCTAGCGCAAGGTGCGTTTCACGACATCGACGATTGCATCCGCGAACGTTTTTGGCGCGAGAATACCGACGCCGTGACCCGAGCGACCGATTACGAGCGTCGCATCGCTTGCCGCGCGCACCATCGCGCCTTCTTGCGCGCGCGTCGGCCAATCGAAGACGCCATTGACGATCGCGAGCGGCACCTCGATCGCGCGCGCGAGTGCGACGACGTCGATACCCTCGAGTTCGCGCAAGCTCTCCGAACGTGCCCGCGCACGCAACCCGCCGGCGACGATCGCGCGTGCCGTCGCGGCGTCGGTGAAACGCGGCAGCACCGCCGCCGCGAGCGCCTCGATGCGCGTGCTGCCGACGATCGCTTCGAGCGCGCGCGGTGGCAGATCGCTCGCGCGCGCGAGCGCGCCGCGCCATCCCGTCATCGACCACGAACATCCCCCGGCAACGACGCCCGCGATGCGCGGATTGCCGCGCGCCGCCGCCGCGAGTGCGAGATAGCCGCCGAGCGAATCGCCCGCAACGATCGCACGCCGCGAGCCGTCTTCGCGCAGCAGCGCATCGATCGAAACGAGCGCACTCTCGAGCGTAAACGGTTCGGCGCGCCGATCGCCGTGTCCGGGCAAATCGGCGCACGAGACTTCGATGCCGGCGGGCAGTTGCGACACCAGTGGCAACCACGTCTTACGATTCGCGACGGCGCCGTGGATCGCGATCACGAGCGCGCCGCCCGGCGTTCCGTAACGATCGACGCTCACGCGCGACGAAGAGGCCGGAGGCAATACGTTGAAACGCCCTTCATGGCTTCAAGCGATCGACAGCGCCTTCTCGAACGCGCGCATGCGCTGCCGCAAGCGCACGCGTCGGATTTCTTCGGCGACCGCCGCCCGCCGAGCGACGCCGATCCTTCGCTCCTGAAGCGAATCGACGACACGACGTTGCGTACCAAACTCGTCGAGACGGGAATCGCCGAGGGTTTGCAATCGCCCAAGGGCCCGCAGAAGATCGCTTCGATCGTACGCATCTACCCCGACTTCGACGCCCCGGGTAAAGTAACGTCCGCAAAAAAAATGAAAAACGGCGCCGCCCCGATGCCGCAGCAACGCGGGCTTCCGAGCGTCGACGAAATGGAGACGCTCATCGGACGCATTCGCGAAGTCGAAGCCGACGTCGCGCACGACCTCTCGGCCGAGGCCGACGAGCGCGTCGCGCATCTCAAGCGCGCGCTCGTCGATCTCGATGGCGACGAACTCGAAGAAGCCTATCGCGAGCTCGGCGCCGCGCTCGAACGCAAACGCGCGCTCGTCTCGCAAATTCGCTACGAGACGTTCCGTCGGATCGAAAGCGATGCGAGCCTTCCCGAACGCGCCTATCTCCGACTCTTGCGTCGGTAACGTCGTCGAGCGCTACGGCTCGAAGAACGAAATCTGCCGGACGGGCTCCTCGGTGATCGAGGCGACCCGGACGCCAAGGAGTCGCACCGCCGCACCGTCGAGATCCGCTCGCTCGAGACAATGCAACGCTGCTGAAGCGATCGTCGCGGGATCGTCCGTCGCAACCGCCACGGTCGTTTGGCGACCGGTGATTTTGAAGTTCGAAAGTTTGATCTTCACGCCGATCGTCGAGCCACGTAACCCGTGCGCGCCCAAACGTTGCGACACTTCGACGCTGAGCTCGCGAACGATCGCCCGCAGAATCTCCGTATCGCGGACGTCGAATTCGAACGTCGATTCACTCGAAACCGATCGCGTCTCGCGACCCGCCTCGACGGCGCGCGTATCGTTGCCGCGCGCCATCTCGCGGACGGCCCGACCGCCGCGCCCGAAGAGCGCGAAAACGACGTCGTCGGAGAGTTCGGCGATCTCACCGATCGTCGCGATGTTGCGTTGCGCGAGTCGCGTTTGCGTCTTGGGACCGATACCCCACAACCGACCGACCGGCATCGGCGCGAGATACGCGCGCTCGTCGCCGGGTGCGATCGCCTGCAAACCATCGGGCTTCGCGGCGTCGCTCGCGATCTTCGCAACGAGTTTTTGCGACGCGACGCCCGCACTCGCCGTGAGGCCGATCTCCCCGCGAATCGCCGCGCGAACGGCATGCGCGTACGCGACGGCTTCGTCGAAATCATCGGTGCCGATCTCGACGTAGGCTTCATCGAGCGAGAGCGCCTCGATCGCACGGGCGCCGCGTTCGTAAATCGCGAAAACTCGTGTCGAAAGTTCTTTGTAGCGCGCGAAATTCGGTGGCGCGACGACGAGTCCGGGACAGAGCGATTTGGCTTTGAAGAGCGGCATCGCCGAACGTACGCCGAACGGCCGCGCTTCGTACGACGCGGTGAGCACGACCGAACGCCGACTATCGCCTGAGATCGCGAGTGGCTTTCCACGCAGGCTCGGATCGTCGAGTTGTGCGACGCTTGCGTAGAATGCGTCGAGATCGAAGTGCGCTACCATTATGGTCCGCAGCGCCTACGTCGCGCGGCGCCGATCGACCTCGACGAACGTCGCGAGGAGCCCCGTCGCACAGATCGCGAGCGCGAGCAAGATGTCGCTCCACGCTTGCGGCCAGAGCACGCTTCCGTCGACGGCAAAAATATTCGTCGCGAACGCCGTACCGTTGAGCCCGAGACGCGAGAGCGCAGCCGCCATCGCGAAACCGACGACGAGCGCGCACACCGCCGCGACGATCGTCCGGCGCGAAAAAGCGCTCGCGGCGAAGACCACGCCGAGAAATGCGAGCGCGTTCGCCCACGCCACAACCGACGCCACGAACATCGGCATCGCGGGCAGGGTTTGACCGCGCACGAGCGAGAGCGCGGCGAGCACGCCGAGGCTCGCGAACGTCACGAGAAAGAGCCACGCTGCGATCACGCAAAACTTGACGACGACGATACTGCGCAGCGAAATCGACGACGTGTAGAGCAGCGGCAACGTCTTCTCCTCACGCTCGCCCGCGATCGCACCCGCACCCGCGATGAGCGCGAGGAGACTCAAGATATGCGAGAGATTGCTCGCAAGCCAATCCGATTCTACGAAATATGCATACGAACGGAAGTTTCGCAGAATACTCTGTGCATTTTCGTTGAGCGGGTGCGAGATCGCTTGCTGCAACGAGAACGAAAAGAAAAACGGCATCGCCGCCGTAAGCATCAGCACGAGGGCGAACGCGATCGCGAGAAGCGGCTTGCGCGCGACGTATTCTTTGCGCGAGAGTGCGCGAATCATAGCGACTGCGGATCGAAGGCGACGGCATCGATCGCTTCGGGCATTCCCGCGAGCGGGTGCGTGACGTTGACGCCGTAGGTTACGATCGTGCGCGGCACGAGGTCGACGGCGCGTTCGAGTAGCGCGCGACAGCGTTCTTCGTCGAACTCTTCGGCATTCTCGACCACGAGCACGACGGGTTCGCTCGCGAGCGCGAATGCGAGCACGAGTGCGCGTTGATACGCGCGTTTCATCCGGCGAATTTCGAAGCGTTCGTCGAGCCCCGCGAGCGCGAGGTCCTCGCGCAAACGCGCATCGTTCCACCGCACGTGGAGCGTCGCGTAGAATCGATTCGCATCCGCGATGCGCATCGATGGATACGCACGAAATTCGCGACCGCAATAGGCGAGGCCCGGCATCGCCGCGGGATCGGCCGGCGCACCTTCGGGCGTGAGCCCGAATCTCGCTCGGAGGCGTTTGCAGTATGCCTCCGACGCATCGGCGATCGCGAGACGCGCGAGCGTCGACGTCGCACTCACCCGACCGCCCCCTCGAAAATCATGCGGATCGAGGCCATGTTGCGCACGTCGTCGGCTTCGTCGCCCGGGGTTTCGAGAATCGCCGTCTTCCCGCGTAGTTCCGGATGTGCCGCGAGCGCGCGGAAGCCATCGAAACCGATGTTGCCCTCGCCGATATGCCAGTGCCGATCCTTATGCGCGCCGAGCGAAATTTGCGTATCGTTGAAATGGAACATCTTCACGCGCTCGAGGGTGACGGTCGACTCGGCGAGTGCGACGAAGCGCTCGACGCCATCGCGCGAATTGATTTCATAGCCCGCAGCCCACGAATGCGCCGTATCGAGACAGATGCCGAGTTGCGGATGATCGACGGCTCGCACGAACGCCCCGAGTTCTTCGAGCGTGCCGCCGCACAGCTGGCCCGCGCCCGCGGAATTCTCGAGCACGAGCGAGACGTCGGGTGCGATGCCTTCGAGCGCCGCTTCGAGCAGGAGCACGACGGCCGCAAAGCCTTCGGCTCGATCGCGCTTGCCGTACGATCCCAGATGCGTGTTGACGAAATCGATCCCGCCGGCAGCCGCAACCGCGAGATCGTTGCGTAAGAGCCCGAGCGAGCCCGCCGTGATCTTCGGGTCTTCGCTCGCGAGATTGATGAGATACGACGTGTGAATCGCGGTCTTCGCGATACCGGCCGACGACCGCGCGTCGCGAAAGCGCTCGAGGCCCGGCACGTCCATCTTCCCGACGCGATACGATCGCGGGTTGCCCGAGAAAATTTGGATCGCGGCGCAACCGAGCTTTTGGGCGTACGCGACCGTTCCGTCGTAGCCGCCGCTGGTCCCCACGTGCAGGCCTAGATGCATCGATTCCTTACGATTCTGGGCATTCGCGCTCGATACGTCGGCGCACGGCACGGCTCCGGCAAGCAAAGCGCGTCCCGATCAAAGTCTACGCCACCGCCGTCGCGCGCGCGTGCGACCGGCGTCACCGAGGTGAGGCCGGGCGGAGTTCCCGAGCCCTAGCGGCGGCGGAACTTGAACGAGTTCGCCCGCATGCCGCGCGGCATGAAGGTCTGCGCTCGCCCGCTCGCACCCATCGCGCGCGACGGATTTTTCTCAAAAGTCGTCTCGACGAGTAGCACGGCATCCGACGCCCGGGCGCGCCGCCCCACACGACCGATCAGCTGCTCGATCTCGCTCTCACCGAACGCGTCGCTATCGGTGATGACGATGAGGTCGGCCGCGGGAATATCGAGCCCGCTGCCCACGAGATTGGTCGCCGCTAAAATCGCGGGTGCGCCATCGCGGAAGGCCGCCATCTCTTCCACGCGCGTCGAGGTACCGTATACGGTGACGCCACTGCGACGATTGCGCTTCTTGTGTTCCGCGCTATCGGCCATATCGCCGCGCAATTGCTGCACGGGAATCTTGTACGTCGCCTCGAGCCGCGCCGCGAGTTTGGGAACATCGCCACGCGTTCGCGCGATCACGAAGATGCGCGATTTCCGTTCGAGATGATCGCGAATGAGGGCTTCTGCATGCGCGAGCTGCTCCGCCGCGGGCTCGCCCCAGACACCCGTGACGCGATGGACGGTCGTCGGCGGATTATCGAATGGCATCGCGCGCATCGAGATCGTATTGTTGAACGCACCGACGCGTTCGAGGAAGCGCTGCAATTCTTGCGGCGTGGCCGATGCGAAGAGCAGCGGACAATCGAGATCTTCGAGCAGACGCAGATGCTCGCGCTCATCGAACGCGTTGACGTCATCGATGATCGTGAGAGCGCTACGATCGAGCACGTCCCACAGCGGAGCGTTTGCGATCATCATGGCGCTACCGACGACGAATTTAATCGAGCCGTTCTGGAGCCCATCGAGCATCGCGCGACGTTCGCCGGGCGAAATGCCGCCGTGCACCTCCCCGACGCCGAGGCCCGTGCCTTCGAGTCGATCGCGGAAATACGTGCAATCCTGTCGCACGAGATCGCGCGTTGGAGCGACGACGCACACGTAGCCACCACTGCGCAGCGCCTCGGTCACGGCGACGCGGAACATCACCTCGGTCTTGCCCGAGCCCGTCGGAGCCTTGAGCAAGAATTCGAATTCGCCCGCAGCGAGTCGTTCGCAGATCGCGTCGACGGCGATCTTCTGATCGTCCGTCAAGGTGAACGATTCGCCGGGTTGGATCAGTTCGTGCGCGACGGCGACGGCATTCTCGTTCGTGATGATTTTTTGCCAGGTCGGAGTTAGTGCAGTATCGACGATCGGTGCGCGTTTGGATTCCGGGCGATGAATCGGAACGACGTTCGTGCGCGGTGCGATCGGTGCGCTCGCTTCGACGTGGGTTTTCGCGGCGTCGATCTTCGCTACGGCCTCGGGTTGTGATTTCGGCGGCGCAATCGCAGCAACGATTTTCGGCGCAACGGGCTTCGTTGCGGCCTTCGCCTTCGATGCAACGGGCTTCGTTGCAACCTTCGACTTCGAAGCGACGGGCTTCGCGGCAACCTTCGACTTCGACGCGACGGGCTTTGTGGCAACCTTCGACTTCGATGCGACCGGCCTCGCAGCCACCTTCGACTTCGAAGCGACCGGCTTCGCGGCAACCTTCGTTTTCGACGCGACGGGCTTCGCGGCAACTTTCGC
>JANYGA010000130.1 GCA_025359485.1 Rhodospirillales bacterium
GCCGAAGACGATCGCGTAGACATTTGCAACGCGCACGCCCGACATTTGCGCCGCACCGATATCCATCGACGTCGCGCGAATCGCACGACCGAGTTTCGAGCGCGTGAGCCACGCTTGCATCACGCCCGTAATGCCGAGCGCGACGAGCAGCGTCCACACTTTCGTGTACGCAATCGTTACCGGTCCGAGCGCAAAATTGGCACCCGCATAGGCGGGCGTTACAGCCTTGGAATCGCCGTGAAAAACGAGCAGCGCGAGATTGACGAGTAGGAGCGAGAGGCCGAACGTCAAGAGAAACGTCGTGAGGATCGGGGCTCGCACGACGAAATTAATAACGTACTTTTGAATCGCGTATCCGAATGCGAACATCACGACGAAGGCGACCGGCACCGAGAGAAACGGATCGAGCCCGAAGCTCGTGAAGAGAACGTACGAGAGATAGGCCCCGAGCATCAGGAACGACCCGTGTGCGAGATTGATGATATTCATAATCCCCCACACGAGTGAGAACCCGAGCGCGACCACCGCGAGTATGCCGCCCGCCAACACGCCGTTGACGAGCACCTGGAGAAAGAGTTGCATGCGTTTCTTCTAGCGGTGGTAGCGGAGAACTAGCGCTTCGACCAATCGGGCGCGGGGTAGGCGGGTTGCGCGTTCTGGACGGCGCTCGGCCAAACCGTCACGAGGTTGCCCTTCTGAATTTGGTTGACCGCCATCGGCTTGAATACGTTGATGCCGCGATCGTCGAATTTGAGGATGCCGTAGAACGTCACGACGTTGAGCGAGGCGAGCGCATCGCGCACTTTTTGCGGATCGAGCGAACCTGCGTTTTGAATCGCATATTGGAACGCGAGACACGTCGCCGACGATTCGGCGTTGTGATAGTCCGGAACGTGACCGTACTTCTTCTCGAACTGCTTCGCGTATTCAGACGAGCTCGTGATGAAGCCCGGTGCGCCGCGATACTTCGCGGTCGGCGACCATTGCGTTCCGCCGAGGACGTAATTCGCATCGTTGCCGAGCGCTTTGCGAAAGTCTGGGGTATCGGGGCCGACGGAATAGCCGTAGGCTTTCGCGAGCACGTTCTGCTCTTTGAAGCTCTTCTGCAAGAGCAGCGCATCTTGGAGATGGCCGCCATTGAGAATGATATCCGGATTGGACGCTTTGATCGCGCTCACGATCGAGGAGACGTCGGTCGTGTCGGCGGGATACTTGTTGTTGTACACGACGGTCATGCCGTGCGCCGTTGCGTAAGCCGCGGCGCCGGAGGCGACTTCGATCGAGAAGAGATCGTTCGCCGCGACGATCGCGACGGTCTTGGGTTTCACTTTTTGATGCAACGCCATATCGAGAACGCCTTCGAGGTAGCGTTTCGCGGGCGAGAGCACGGCGAAGATGTACTTGAAGCCCTGGCTGAAGATCTTTTCCGAGCTGCCGTTGCCCTCGACCATCGGCACCTTATAACGCTCGGTGACGGCGGCGGAAGCGAACGACGTCGCCGAGCCGTAGGGCCCGAGGATGAAGTTCACGTGATCTTGATTGATAAACTTCTCAACCAATTTCGCGGAGGTCTGAGCGTTGGTCTCGTCGTCGGCGTATTGAATCTCGACTTTGTACGTCTTGCCGCCGGCTTTAATGCCGCCGTGGGCGTTGACGTAGTCTTTCCAAAATTCGTAGCCTTCTTTGGTAAGCACGCCTTCGCGCGCATCGCGACCGGTCGCGGCGAGCGCCGCTCCGAAGACGATCGTAGTATCGGCGGCGCGGGTCGGCGACGGCGTAAGAGCGGCCACGCACGTAAGTGCGAGCGCGCTTGAAACTAGAGCACGAAACGAGAGCAAGGGCTGCCTCCAGAGATGGGAACTTTCGTCCATTAATTACTCTAGAGAACGCACGAACGACCTCCAAACGTTCGCGTCGTTTACCGAGTTCGAACGGTTCCCGTATGGAGTTCGCCTATAAAGGCTCGCGCGCGATCGACCGCTTCCGCACCAACCATCCCGGCATAGGCATCGATCAGCGCGCTACCGACGATCGCGCCGTCGGCAATCGCGCACGCCGCGGCGACGTGCGCGGCGCTCGAAATCCCGAAGCCGATCGCTAGTGGCGCGGCACTTTTCGTGCGTAAACTCGCGACGCGATCCGCGATCCACGCAAAGTCGGGCCCGGTCGATGCGCTCGTCACGCCGAGGCGGGAGACGAGATACGTAAACCCCTCGCTTGCGGCCGCGATCGTTTGCGCGCGCTCGGTCGGCGTCGTCGGCGCGACGAGCAGTGGCAAGGCAAGCCCGCGTGGTGCGAAGGCTGCCCGCAGATCGTCGACTTCCTCGAGCGGCACGTCGGGCACGATCGCGCCACAGATGCCGCTTGCCACGAGCGCATCGGCAAAGCGCTCGAGTCCAAACTGCAAAACGGGATTGTAATACGTGAACATCAACGTCGGCGGAGCGCCATTCTTGACGGCTTCCTCGGCGATCGCGAGCGCGTCGTCGATCGTCGTACCGCCGTCGAGTGCGCGTTGCGCGGCGGCGGCGATCGTCGGGCCATCGGCGAGCGGGTCACCATAGGGGATCCCGAGTTCGACGATATCGGCACCCGCCGGGCCCATCGCCGCGAGCATCGCCGCCGACGTCTCGCGATCGGGATCGCCCGCACAGAGATAGGGCACGAGCACGCCGCGGCCGGCCGCGTGTGCGCGCGCGAACGCCTCGGCGATGCGCGCTTTGCCCGTCATCGCGGGCGCGGTCGTCACGCGCGTACCGTTTCGACGAGCGCCGCGGCGCGAGCGTTCGCTTCGTGCTCTTCCACTTGGCGCGTGTCTTTGTCGCCACGACCGCTGAGATTGACCAGGACGAGCCCGCCCTTGCCGCGTTTGCGCGCGAGATCGCGCGCGAAGGCGAGCGCGTGCGCGGTTTCGAGCGCACATACGATGCCTTCGCGTTCGGCACAGCGATGGAACGCTGCGAGCGCGTCGTCGTCGGTCGCGGCGACGTACGTCGCGCGGCCACTATCTTTGAGAAACGCATGCTCTGGCCCGACGCCGGGATAATCGAGGCCGGCCGAAATCGAATGCGTGTTGAGGACTTGGCCCGCTGGGGTCTGCATCACATAAGATCGCGAGCCGTGCAAGACGCCGATCGTCCCCGCGTTGAGCGTCGCTGCGGTATCGACGGCGTGAAGGCCGTGGCCCGCCGCTTCCACGCCCCAGAGTTTGACGTCGGGATCGTCGACGAAGCCGGCGAAAATACCCATCGCATTGCTACCGCCGCCGACGCAGGCGACGACGTCGGTTGGTAAACGACCGTACCGTTCGAGCATTTGCGCGCGCGATTCGATACCGATGACTTTCTGGAATTCACGCACCATGTACGGATAGGGATGCGCGCCGACGACGCTGCCGATAATGTAGAACGTATCGGCAACGCGAGCGGCCCACTGCCGGAACGCTTCGTTGGTCGCATCTTTGAGCGTCTGCGTGCCGCCGGTGACGCCGTGCACCTTCGCACCGAGCAACTTCATCACGTAAACGTTGAGCGATTGCCGTTCGACGTCGAGCGCGCCCATGTAAACATCGACGGGAATGCCGAGCTTCGCACCGATCGTCGCGGTCGCGACGCCGTGCTGACCCGCACCCGTCTCCGCGATGATCCGCTTCTTCCCCATGCGCCGCGCGAGGAGACCCTGGCCGACCGTGTTGTTGATCTTGTGCGCACCGGTGTGGTTGAGGTCTTCGCGCTTAAAGATCACCGTCGCGGCATCGGCCTCGTCGCTGAAGCGGTTGGCCTCGAGTAGCGGTGAGGGACGGCCGACGAAATCGCGCAAGATCGCGTGATATTCTGCCCAAAACGCGGGATCGGCGAACGCCGCTTCCATCGCGACTTCGAGCTCCTGTAGCGCGCCGACGAGCACTTCGGGGACGAATTTTCCGCCGAACATTCCGCCGAAGTATCCACGTGCGTCAGGCTTGTTCATCTGCTTCCCTCACCGCGCGAACGAACGCGCGCATCTTGCTGATATCTTTGCGACCGTTGGTTTCGACGCCGCTTCGCACGTCGACGGCGTACGGGCGTACGGTCCGCACGCAGGCCGCGACGTTTTCCGGCGTGAGGCCACCCGAAACGATGACGCGTCGCTCGCGCGCGATCGTTACGACGCGATCCCAGTCGAAGGCGACGCCCGTTCCGCCGAGCTTTCCGCGTACGGTCGAATCGAACATCCAGAGCGCACGCGCGTAGGCGTCGCGATCGAGCTCCGCCGCGTGTGAATCGGTCGCCGTATCGCCCGACGCATCGACGGCGACGTGAAACGCCTTCACGTAGGCGCGGCCGTCACTTGCCGCTTCGCACGTCGCGGCCGTCTCGTGGCCGCTGAACTGTAACGTGAGTCCGAGCGCGCGCGCGTGCGCGACGTCGGCGGGTTCGGAATCGGCAAAGACGGCGACGCCATCGACGAACGGCGGGAGCGCGGCTGCAAGTGATGCGAACGTCGCGCGATCGACTTGGCGCGGGCTCGTCGCGCGAATGAAGCCGAGCGCGTCGGCCCCGGCATCGATCGCCGCGTCGAGATCGGCGAGCGTCGCGATGCCGCAGAGTTTGATGCGGGTCAACTCGCGCCGACCCGCGCTTTCTTGAGTTCGTCGACGAACGCCGCCGGATTTTCCGCGCGCATCAGCGCTTCGCCGATGAGGAACCCACGCGCGCCCGCCGCATGGAGCACCGCGATATCGCTCGGCGCATGAACGCCGCTCTCGCTAATGGCGAGCACGCCTGCGGGAACGCCCGGTAAGAGATGCGTGGTAACGCCGAGATCGGTTGAAAACGTGCGCAGATTGCGATTGTTGATGCCGATGACCGACGGCCGCAGGGCCACGGCGCGCACGAGTTCGTCTTCGTCGTGCACCTCGACGAGCGTATCGAGATCGAAGAGCGCCGCTTCGTCGCAGAGTTCGCGCATCGTCTCGTCGGTCAGTCCCGCAACGATGAGCAGCACGGCATCCGCGCCATACGCCGCGGCTTGCGCGATCTGGTAGCGCGATGAGAGAAAGTCTTTGCGTAAGATCGGCCGCGTGCTATGCGTGCGCGCGATATCGAGGTACGCGAGATCGCCGAGAAAATGATCGGCTTCGGTCAGCACGCTAATCGCATCGACGCCCGCAACTTCGTAATTCGCAGCGACCACGCCCGCATCGAAATTGCGCGCGATCAGGCCAACCGACGGCGACGCGCGTTTGATCTCGGCGATGACGGCCGGTCCGCGTGCGCTCGCGATCGCGTGCGCGAAACCACGCCGTTCGCCGCGCCTTGCGTGTCCGCGTTCGGCGACGACGGCGTAGCTCTCGCGCGCCTCTTCGGCCGCAAGCGTCAACGCTTTCGCAGCGTACAGGCGTTGCAAAATATCACTCATGCGAACTCCACTTCCGAAGGGGTGCGAAGGCGGTCGAAGACGGCGAGCGCGGCGCCGCTCGTGAGGCTGGTGCGTGCGAGTGCGAGGCCGCCCGCGAGATCTTCGCACCGTTCGGAGACGAGCAAGACCAGAGCGGCGTTGAGTGCTACGATCTCCGAGCGCGGCGAACGTTCGCCCGCGAGAATCGCATGGAGGGCCGCTGCGTTGACGGCGGGCGTGCCGCCGGCGAGTGCGTCTGCGGGTGCGGCGATCCCGTAATCCGCGGGATCGAGCGTCCACGTGCGCGCGCCCGCAGCATCGAACTGGTAGACGCTCGTCGGCACGTCGCCTGCAATCTCATCGATGCCGCTGCGCGCGTGCACGACCGCACCCGCACGCGCGCCGAGTGCTTGAAGTGCCGAACCCACGAGTGCGAGATTGCCCGGCGTCGCGACGCCGACCACTTGATGCGTCGCGCGCGCGGGATTCGCGAGCGGTCCGAGCACGTTGAAGACGGTGCGAATGCCGAGCTCGCGTCGCACGGGCGCGATCGCTTTCATCGCGGGATGATACTGCGGTGCGAAGAGAAACGCGAAATGTTCGCGCTCGAGTCCGACGCGCGCGGCTTCGGGCGACGCGTCGAGCGCGATCCCCGATGCTTCGAGCACGTCGGCACTCCCGCACGCACTCGACGCCGCGCGATTCCCGTGCTTGGCGACGCGCACGCCGCAGCCGGCGACCACGAATCCCACGGCCGTCGAAACGTTGATCGTATGCGCGCCATCGCCGCCCGTGCCGCACGTATCGACGACGACATCGAAATCGTGTTCGACGTGGAGACTCCGCGCGCGCATCGCTTCCGCGGCACCGACGACTTCCGCCGTCGTCTCGCCTTTGGTCGCGAGCGCCGCGAGCAGCGCCGCCGCCTGCGTCGCACTCCACGTGCCGTCCATCATCGCGCCGACCGCGAACGCCATCGCATCGGCGTCGAGATCGTGCCCCGCGACGAGCGTCCGTAAGAGCGCCGGAAATTCCACTACGAGCCGGCCGTAACCGGACGCACCGCCGCCGCGCGTGCCAGAAAATTTGCGAAAAGATTCCGACCCTGCGGCGTGAGCACGGACTCGGGATGAAACTGCACGCCTTCGATCGCAAGCTCGCGATGCGCGAGCCCTTGAATCACGTCGTCGTCGCTATGCGCGGTCACGCGTAACACCGCGGGAAAACCGTCGCGCGCGATGCAGAGCGAATGATAGCGCGTCGCCTCAAATGGCGACGCGACGCCCGCGAAGACACCCGTGCCGTCGTGCGCGATCGGCGACGTCTTCCCGTGCATCAAACGCGGTGCGTACGTCACCGCACCGCCGAAATATTCACCGATCGCCTGATGTCCCAGGCACACGCCCAAGAGCGGTCGCTGCGCGGCGATCGTCCACGCGATCGTCTGCATCGTCTTGCCGGCGTCAGCGGGGCGGCCGGGGCCCGGACCGATGCAGACGACGTCGGTCGACGCGACGAGCTCCGCATCGAGCCGCGCTTCGTCGTTGCGCACGACATCGACGATCGCACCGAGCGAACCGAAAAGATGCGCGAGATTATAGGTGAACGAATCGTAGTTATCGACGAGCAGCACGTTCACGCGCGCGTCTCCGATCGATCGAGTGCGAGCACGTCGCGCACGATCCGCGTTTTCGCGAGAATCTCTTCGTATTCGGCGACGGGATCGCTATCGGCAACGATGCCTGCCGACGCTTGCCAGTACGCGCGACCACCGGCCGTCGCGACGCTGCGCAAGATGATGCACGAATCCATATCGCCGTCGAAGTGAAGATGCGCGACCGACCCAGCGTAGAATCCGCGCGCGACGGGTTCCAGCGAATCGATGATCTGCATCGCGCGAATCTTAGGCGCACCCGTCACCGTGCCCGCGGGAAATGCGGCGGCGAAGAGATCGAGCGCGTCTTTATCGGGACGAAGTTCGCTCGTGACGTTCGAGACGATATGCATGACGTGACTGTAGCGTTCGACGATCATCAATTCATCGACGCGCACGGTGCCCGTCGCCGAAACGGCGCCGAGGTCGTTACGCCCCAGATCGACAAGCATCACGTGCTCCGCGCGTTCTTTTTCGTTTGCGAGTAATTCGGTCGCGGTCGCATTATCGCGTTCGGGGGTCGCGCCACGCGGGCGCGTTCCCGCAAGCGGTCGCACGCGCGCGCGCGTTCCGTCGAGACGCACGAGGAACTCCGGCGACGCGCCGAAGACCGCGCGTCCCTCCGATTCGATATAGAACATGTACGGCGAGGGATTGCGCGTGCGAATCTGGCGATAAAAATCGAACGGCGTGCCGTCGAGTTCGCACGAATACCGGATCCCGAGTTGGATTTGGTAGATGTCGCCTTCGTGAATCGCATGTTGCGCGCGCGAGACGCGATCGAGATAATGTTCTTTCGAAAGCGACGTCGAGACGGCGCCTCGCGCCCGGACGTTGCCCGGAATCGTCGTGCGGACGCCGAGTAATTGCGCGATGTAGGCATCGAGTCGTGCGTCGATCGTCGCTCGCTCCGATTCATCGCGCGCGAAACCGATCAGCGTTACTTTATGCGTGAAGTGATCGAAGACGACCCACGTTCCCGGCACGACGACGAGCGCATCGGCAAACTCGACGTCGGCGGGTAACTTCGGCCCGATCTTTTCGAGGACGCGCGCGGCATCGTAAGTGAAGACGCAGACCGCGCCGCCGGCGAACGGCAAGCCCACGGCATCGAGATCGTATCGCGCGACGAGCGCGCGGATGTTTTCGAGCATCTGCGGATCGTCGTTGAACGCATGCGACTCGAGATAATCGAGACCGATGAACGAGAAGCGCGCGATACGATCGGTACCCTCGACCGACTCGAGAAGACACGAACGCCCCGGCGTTGCCAGGGCGAGATAAGCCGAGATCGGCGTCAACGCGTCCGCAACAAACTCGCGCACGATCGGCACGAGTTGTTGCGGAAGAATACTCGGAGGTTGCGTAATCATCTGGCCGCCCGCATGCGCGAGCGAAGTCGTCTTAGCGAACGAGCTCGAGAATCGAAAGTTCGGCGGCGTCGCCGGGGCGCACGCGCGTCTTCATGATGCGCGTGTAGCCACCGGTGCGATCTTTCATCGCGGGCCCGATCTGATCGACGAGCTTCTTGGTCACCGCGGGCTCGAGCAAGTACTCGGCGACGAGACGACGCGAGTGCAAGTCGCCGCGGCGGGCCTGGGTGATGAGGCGCTCGACGACCTTGGAAATTTCCTTTGCCTTGGTCGTGGTCGTCTCGATCTTCTCGTGTTTGAAGAACGACGTCGCGAGGCTGCGGAGCAGCGCGCGTCGCGGTCCTTGCGTACGATTGAGGCGTTTACGTGCGATTTGGTGTGGCATCGTCCCTTACCTTAGATTGGTTGGCGCAGCGAGAGGCCGCGGTCTTCGAGCACGAGCTTAATTTCGTCGAGCGACTTCTTGCCGAAGTTACGCATCTTGATGATCTCATCTTCGCTCATATCGAGCAACTCCGAGACTTTCGAGATCCCGGCACGCTTGAGGCAGTTGAACGAGCGAACCGAAAGGTTGAGCGTTTCGACCGGCACGTCCCATTCACTCGTCGGCGCGGCCATCGGCGGCGCTTCTTCTTGCGTAAAGTTCACGAAGAGATCGAGCTGGTCTTGGAGGATCGTCGCCGCCGTCGCGAGCGCGTCGTCAGGCGTGATCGAGCCGTTGGTTTCGAGTTCGATCGTGAGGCGATCGAAGTCGACGGCCTGTCCGACGCGCGTGTCGTCGACCGTGAAATTGCATTTGCGAATGGGTGAGAAGATCGAGTCCATCGGGATGAGCCCGATCATGTGCTCGACGTTCTTCTGCTTGTCGGCCGTGACGTAGCCGCGCGATTTCTCGACGCCGATCTCCATGGAAAGCTTGGCGCTCTTCGCGGTCATCGTCGCGATATGGTAATCGGGCTGCAAGATTTCGACATCGCCATCGGGCGTGATATCGGAAGCCGTGACTTCCTTCGAGCCGCTTACCGTGAGCGTCAAGACTTTTGGTTCGTCCGAGTTGAGCTTGATCGGCAAACCCTTGAGATTGAGCAAGAGGTTGGTCGTGTCTTCTACGACACCGGGGATCGTCGAGAACTCGTGCAGGACGCCGTCGATTTTGACGTACGTGACCGCGGCGCCCGGAATCGTCGAGAGCAACACGCGACGCAGAGAATTACCGAGCGTGATTCCGAAGCCGCGCTCGAGCGGTTCGATGACGAATTTCGCATAGTTGTCGCGACGCTCGCGGACTTCGATCGTCGATGCTTGCTGATTATCGAGGAGGTTCATCTGATGTCTGTTGTCCTTCGTGCCGCTTACGTTATCCGCAACTCGCCGTGCGAGTCACGATCGGACGCCTAGCGGCGATGTCAGTGATTAACGGCTATAGTATTCGACGATGAGCTGTTCGTCGACCGGTGTATCGATCTGTTCGCGTGACGGCAAGCCGCTGACGACGATCGCGAAATCGGTCTCGTTGAACGTGAGCCATTCGGGATGGGGCCGAGCCTTCGCGTACTCGGCGTTGGCCTGAAACACGAGCGAGGTCTTCGAGCGATCGGCGACGGTGATCGTGTCGCCAGCCTTTACGAGGAAGCTCGGAATATTCACGAGGCGGCCGTTGACCTTGAAGTGACGGTGCGTCACGAGCTGGCGCGCCTGCGCGCGGCTCATCGCGAAATTCATGCGGTACACGACGTTGTCGAGGCGGCGTTCGAGGAGCTGCAAGAACGTCTTACCGGTCTGACCCGGGACGCGTGCGGCTTCGCGGAAGTAGTTCTCGAACTGCGTTTCGAGCACGCCGTAGTAGCGACGCATCTTCTGCTTTTCGCGAAGCTGGCGGCCGTACTCCGAGACTTTCTGACGGCTGGGCTTGCCCTGCGTCTTCTGGCCCGGAGCCGTACCACGGCGTTCGACGGCGCACTTTTTCGAAAGGCAGCGATCGCCTTTGAGGAAGAGTTTGATCTTCTCGCCCGTTTTGCTCGTCGCGGTTTCGCGGCGGCAGAGGCGGCAGACGGGACCCGTATAGCGTGACATCTTGTATCCCTAGACCCGGCGCCGTTTCGGCGGGCGGCAACCATTGTGCGGAATCGGCGTGACATCTTTGATGAGCGTGATCTCGAGGCCGGCGGCTTGGAGCGAGCGGATCGCCGCTTCGCGTCCCGCGCCCGGGCCTTTCACGTAAACTTCTGCCGACTTCATGCCGTGATCCATCGCCTTACGGGCGACGGCTTCGGCGGCCATCTGCGCGGCAAACGGCGTCGACTTCTTGGAGCCTTTGAAGCCCAAGTTGCCCGCGGATGCCCAAGCGATAACGCTGCCCGAATTATCGGAAATCGTGACGATCGTGTTGTTGAACGACGAATGGATGTGGGCGACGCCCGATCCAACGTTC
>JANYGA010000131.1 GCA_025359485.1 Rhodospirillales bacterium
CTCTTCGATTTCGTGTCGCGCGCGCGAACGCGTGCCGCGGCCGAGCATCTCCGCGACGAGTTGCGGCACGAGCGGACGATGCGGCGCGAAGGCCGGCCCCGCCTCGAGAATTCCGCGCACGTGTACCGTCGGCGTTTCAGCTGCGGCCACGAGTTGCCAGGTGAGATTATTCGCACACGTACCGCGCTCGATCCGCGCTGCGAAGGCTTGCGTATTTTGCGCGCGCGGCTGCGGCAACGGTGCGGCTTCGATCGTGACGACGGGCGCGACGGCTGCGGCGACCGGCTCGAAGGCGACGACGTCGAACGTCTTCGCCGTGCCCGGCACGAGCGTGCCGATCGTGCGGTTATCCTCGTGAAGATACGCACGCGCGACATCGCGGACGTCGTCGACCGTCACCGCCGCAACGCGTTCGACGTAATCTTCATCGAGCCGCCACGTGCCGACCGCTTCGAATTCACCCAGCCGCTGCGCGATTGCAAACGTGCCGTCGCGCGCGAAAGCGCGTTGCACGGCGATCTGCCGTTGCGCGCGTTCGACTTCGGCGCGATCGGGTCCATCGGCGACGATCTTTGCGAGCGTCGATTCGAGTTCGCGACGCACGTCGTCGATCGCGACGCCGGGACGAACGTTGACCGAGACTTGGAAGAGCCCGGGATCGCGGGAGCCCCAATTATACGCCGATGCGTCGAGTGCGAGCCCGCTATCGACGAGCGCGCGCGAGAGCCGACTCGTGCGACCGCGACCCAGAATGCGGCCGAGCACTTCGAGGGCATACTCGTCATTTTCCGCGGGCACGCCACGCTCGGCGAGTGCCGCCGACGATAGCACCGTGCGCTGACCCAGTGCCGCGGGCGTGTGATAGGCGAGTGAGATGATCGCCGTGTCGCCGGGCCGCTTCACGACGACGCTGCGTTCGCCCGCTTGCGGCGGCTCTTCCGTGTGAACATCGGGAATCGCGTGCGTCGCCGCCGGGAGCGCGCCGAAGGTTCGCTCGACGGAATCGCACGCGCGCGCCTCATCGAAATCGCCGACGAGAAAGAGCGTCGCGTTGCCGGGATGATAGAACGTATCGTAGAGTTCGCGGAGTCGCGCGGTCGAGACGCCCTCGACATCGGTGCGCCAGCCGATCGTCGGATGATGGTACGGATGTTCGCGAAACGCGGTCGCGACGACGGCGGCACCGAGCACGCGTGCCGAATTGTTGTCGTTGCGTTCGAGTTCGTTGCGCACGACCGTCATCTCGGAGCGGCGGTCGTCGTCGGCGACGAACGCGCCGCGCATCCGATCGGCTTCGAGTTCGAGCGCGAGGTCGAGGTACCCCGAAGGTACGGTCTCGAAGTAATTCGTGCGATCGATCCACGTCGTCGCGTTCTTGCTCGCACCGATCTCGTTCATGATGTCCGCAAAGGCACGGCCGTTGCGCCGATTGTTGGCGGGCGTGCCTTTGAAGAGCATGTGTTCGAGGAGATGCGAGGAGCCCGTATACCCGACGGCTTCGTTGCGCGAGCCCACGCGGTAGACGACCATCACCGTGACGACCGGGGCCGCGGTCACGGGAACGAGCACGACGCCCAGACCGTTATCGAGGCGGAATTGCGTGGGTGATGCAGGCAACGTCGTGAGCATCGTCCCTCACTACAGGAAGCCCGCACGAATTCCCGCACGCTCGCCGACACATCAGAGGCGCACGCCGATAAACGAGAAAGCGCACGACCATCATGACGAATCTCTTCGCGACCGCGCTGCCGGCGTTTCTCGCTTCCCTCGTCGAATTCGTCGAGGCACTCACGATCGTGCTCGCCGTCGGCGTCACGCGCGGCTGGCGGTCGGCGCTTGCGGGCGCGTTTGCGGCGACGGCCCTCCTCGCGGTGCTCGTTCTCGCATTCGGTCCGGCGCTCGGCCGCGTACCGATCTCGTTGCTGCAACTCGTGATCGGCGTGCTCTTGCTCTTCTTCGGGTTGCGTTGGTTACGCAAGGCGATCTTGCGCTACGCGGGTGCCGTCGCGTTGCACGATGAGGCCTCGATCTACGCCAAGCAACGCAGTCTCTTGGAAGGCGCGGGCACCGGGTCGCAGCGCATCGACTGGATCGGTTTTGCGACGTCGTTCAAAGCGGTCGCGCTCGAAGGCCTCGAAGTCGTCTTCATCGTGATCGCCGTCGGGGCGACGGCGGGCGCGCTCGTGCCCGCGAGCATCGGTGCGGCGGCGGCGGGCGTGCTCGTGATCGCGACGGGGCTCGTCTTGCATCGGCCCCTGGCGACGGTGCCGGAAAATACGCTCAAGTTTTGTGTCGGCGTGATGCTTTCCGCGTTCGGCACGTTCTGGACGGGCGAGGGCCTGCACGTGGAATGGCCGGGCGCCGACCTCATGTTGCTCGCCCTCATCGGGGGATACGGCCTGGCGGCCGCACTCGCGTATGCGATCGCACGCAACAGCGTCCGCGCGCGGCGCGAGCTCGTGGCGGCGCAATGAACGCACTCAACACGATCGTGCGCGAACTCGTCGGACTCTTCATCGAAGATCGCCTCTTCGCTCTCGCCATCGCCGTCTGGCTGCTACTTGCGGGGGCGATCGCAGCCCTCACAATCGGCACGCCCGAGATACGCGGGCTCGTGCTCTTTCTAGGTCTTGCCGCGATTCTCGTCGGCGGCGTCGCAAAGGGCGCGCGCTAAATTCGTTCTTCGAGGCCTCGCAAGACGGCTTCGCCGAATGCTACCGTGCCGAGCGCGGCTTCGTCGCCCCGCGCGATGTCGCGCGTCCGCGCACCGTTCGCGATGGCGTGCGCGACCGCCGACTCGATGCGTACCGCGGATGCTTCGTCGCCGAGGCTGTACCGGCAAAGGAGCGCCGCCGAGAGCACCGCTGCGATCGGATTCGCG
>JANYGA010000175.1 GCA_025359485.1 Rhodospirillales bacterium
GCCTCGATCGCAACCTTGATATCGTTCGTGTAGTGTTTCGCGCCGTACGTTACGGGTGCGCCTTGCGGGAGCGATGCGTTGAGGCGACTGTTGAGGTTGACGAGGTTGCCGCCGCTCGATTGCGCCCCGGGTAACGGCCCCGCGAGCGGTCGATTTGCCACGTTCGAGGGCGTCGCAGGCGCGATCGGCGTTCGCGCGCTGGGATCGGCCGCATTGGCACCGGCTGGCCCCGCCGCGGAACTGGCCGCGGTCGACTTCGCGCGCGCCGCCGCCGCGTCGCCCGCGGCATCGGCCGCACGTTTCGCATCCGCGGCGGATTTCGCGACGGCATCGGCTTTTGCGTCGGCAGCGGCTTTCGCGTCGGCGATGCGACGAGCTTCGGCTTGCGCTCGCGCTTCAGCGGCCTCACGTGCGACAGCGGCTGCGGCGATTGCCGCAGCGTCGATCGCCTGCGGAGCGATCGGCAGGCGCGTGGTCGCGCGTTCCGTCGGTGCGATCGTCGGTCGCGACGTCGGAACTGCGGTCGGGTTCGATGTCGGGCGTTCCGTCGGCGCGAGCGTCGGCGCAGGCGTAGGCTTCGCGGTCGGGGCAATCGTCGGAGCCACGGTTGGTGCGATCGTCGCGGCGATCGTCGGTGCGATCGTCGGTGCTGACGTGGGCGCGAGCGTTGGTGGTGCCGTGGCGGCGCGTGGGGCGATCGTCGGTGGATCGGTCGGCGCGAGGGTCGGCACGGGGCTCGGCTCGCGTGTTGGCGGCGCCGTGACGATCGGCGCGAGGACCGCGATGCGCTCGGCTTGCGTGGGTGCGTGCGCGACGATCTTCGCGAGTTCCGGCCGCTTCGGAGCCGCCCGAGCCACGCGCGGATGCGGCCGAAAGCGCGCGCGACGCACGATGGTTCTGGGCGTGACGACGGGTCGCGGCTTCGGCGTGAGCGTTGCGACCGGCGGCGGCGGATACGTGCGCTGGGTGACGGGCGTCGGTCGAGCGATGACGGGCGCTTGCGTCGGTAAAGCCGCTGCAGCGCCGTGTTTTTTTACGGCACGATCTTGCGTGAATGCGACCGATTGCGTGGTGGATTCTTTCAGTTCGGTCGCGCCCGTTGGCACGAGTGCGCGCAAGATGAAGAACGCAAAAGCGAAAACATGCAATGCGGCCGACAACGCATACGCAAACACGTAGCGACGACGCGTACGAAGACCCTCACGTCTCTGAAAAGTCCGCACGAAAAGCGGCGTTCGCGCAAGGCCCGCCCGTCACCCCAGTCTAACGCGCACCTCGTGTTATTGGAGCGGTCGCGCAAACGAACAAAGATCGTCGCAACGATTGGACCCGCATCGCGCGAACCCGCAACGATGCGCGCGCTGATCCTCGCGGGACTCAACGTGGCGCGTCTGAATTTTTCGCATGGCACTCATGCCGATCACGCGGCGATCGTCAGCGATATCCGTAAAATTGCAGCCGAACTCGACGTGCCGGTCGCAGTCCTTCAAGATCTTCCCGGACCCAAAGTGCGCACGGGCCCACACGACGAGGGCGTCGAGTCCGTACACCTCGAGAACGGGTCGCCATTCTTCCTCTCCACGACGCCCGTGGTCGGCAGCGTCGCGGGCGTTTTCGTCAATTACGCGGGCCTCGCGCGCGATGTCGAAATCGGCAAGCGCGTCTATCTCGCCGACGGTGCGATCGCCCTACGCATCGTCCGCAAAGACGACGTACGCATCGAAACGCTCGTCGAAGTCGGCGGCGATCTTCGCGGTCAACAAGGCATCAACTATCCCGACGGCACGCTCAACATCGACGCGGTCACCGAACGCGATTTCGAGCATCTCGCCTTCGGTCTCGAAATCGGGGTCGACCTCGTCGCCATTTCGTTCGTCAAGAGTGCCGAGGACGTACTGCGCGTCAAAGCGTTCATCGCGGAGCGCGGCAAGAACGTTCCCGTCATCTCGAAGATCGAAAAACACGAGGCGCTCGATAACATCGATGCGATCATCGATGCCTCCGATGCGATCATGGTCGCGCGCGGCGATCTCGGCATCGAGATTCCGCTGGAGCGCGTACCGATGGTCCAGAAAGATCTCATCGCGCGCGCCAACCGCGTCTCGAAGCCCGTCATCACCGCGACGCAGATGCTCGAATCGATGATCTCTGCCGCTCGCCCGACGCGCGCCGAGGCGACCGACGTTGCCAACGCCATCATCGACGGCACCGATGCCGTCATGCTCTCGGGCGAAACGGCGCGCGGCGCCTATCCGATCGAAGCCGTCAGCGTTATGGCGACGATCGCGCTCGAAATCGAAGCGAACTATCCGCACGAGGTCTTGCGATTCCGCCGCATGGCGCACGTGAATCGTTCCATCGAGACGACGATCGCCGAAGGCGCGGCGCAGATGGCCGAAGAGCTCGAACTCAGCTACATCGTTACCGGGACGACCACGGGAAATACGGCGCGGCACATCTCGTCATTTCGGCCGCGCGCGCGCATCATCGCGATGACGCCGATTCCGGAAGTCGCGCGACGCATGTCGCTCGTCTGGGGCGTGGAAGCGATCGTCGTCGATACGTATCGTTATTTCGAGACGCTCATCGATATCGTCGAAGCGCGCATGCAGCGCGAGAATCTCGCCCATCCGGGCGATACGATCGCCGTGACGTCGGGCATTCCCGTCGGCGAGGGCGGCACGAACATCCTCAAGATTCACAAGTTGCCGTAACGCTCGCGATCGCGCTGTGCGAAATGCGTCGCGCGATCGTCGTACGTGGAATATTCGAACGTTGCGAAGCCGCACTTTTTGGCTATCCGCAGCGACGCCGCGTTCTCGGCATCGATGAGACAAACGGTGCGCGCCGACTCGAGGTGCGCATCGCCCCAGGCGAGCGCCGCACGAACGGCTTCGGTACCGAGTCCTCGACCGTGGACGCGCGAAACGAGCGCCCAGCCCATCTCGGGCACGCTGCTCATCGCAGCGATGACGTCACGCTTGAAATCCGCAAAGCCGACCTCGCCGACGAACGACCCCGTCGCGCGCTCTTCGATCGCCCAGTAGCCGAACGCATTGTACGACCAGTGGCCGGCGTAGCTGAGAATGCGCGCCCACACCTGTTGTCGGGTCGATGGTTTACCACCGATGTATCGCACGACCGCAGGATCGGCCCACATCGCGGCACTCGCGTCGAAGTCGTCGAGGGCGTGCCGACGCAGGATCAGGCGATCGGTTTCGAGCGTTGGCGCTTTCGCAAATCCGCTCAACGGTCAGAAACAGCCGCTATCGCATCGCGATCTGCATTATTTGCTTGCGGTGAACGCGCCGACTCGTACGCCTCGACATACGCATTGACGATGACGTCGCGCGCGAAGCGGTCCCGCGCGGCTCCTCGCTGACGAGCGGCGCCCGCCCATGCGCTATCGATCGACGTCCACGCAGCGACGATGCCCTCGGCGAAGCCTTCGGCGTCGTCGGGAACGAGCCAGCCGGTCTCGCAGAACCCGAGCGCATCCGCGAGTGCGCCTGCGTTTGCGGCAACCACGGGCACGCCCGCGACGAGCGCTTCGAGCGGCGCTTGCGGTTGCGCGTCGCGCGAAATCGGCACCGCGAGAACGTCGATCGTTGCGAAGAGATCGGCGGCCGAAATTTCGCCGCGAAAGTTTACGAGTGAAGCGAGCTTCTTCTCGCGCACGTAGGCCGCGACGAATTGCCGCGCGCGGCCGCCGCCCGCGATCTCGAGGCGCGCGTCGGGGAATCGCGCGTGTACGAGTGCGAATGCATCGATCGCCGTCTCCCACGACTGATCCGCCGAAAGCTCGCCACGCCAACCGACGATCGGCCCCTGGCGCTGCGCGGGCCGCTCGAGCACCGCACCGCCATCGAGCGGCAACGGCACGCCGTGCGGCACGATTGCAATCGAGTTCTCGTCGAGTGCGAGACGCGATTCGAGCGAACGCGCGAGCGTGGGGTACGTCGCGACCAGACCGCGCGCGCGGCGCAGATACCCCGGCAGTTTTAAATCCACGAGCTTCTGCGGCAATTCTTTATCGCGCTGCGGATCGTGAAACGTGCCGATGGTTTTTGCGGCGAGGCTGCCGGGAAACGTCCCGAGCGAAACGGCCATCGCGGGCAGTCCGTGCGCGTGCACGATGTCGGGCTTGAATTTCGAGACGACGCCGCGCAAGCGCGAGACCGCGATGCCCATGCCGATGAAACCGCCCGGGCGCCACACCTTGATCGGGATGCCGGCTCCTGCGAACCGCCGTTTCGCATCGGTCGGCACGAGTGCGAGGATGTCGTAGCGATCGCGCAGCGCCACGCAGAGTTCGAGAACATCGCGCGCCATCGCGTCGCCCTGGACGGAGACGAGCATCAAGAGTTTGGTCATGCAGTCGCTTTCGCGCGAGTCTTCTTTCCGCGCACATCGCGCAGGACGGTTTCGGCGTGTTCGAGCGCGACGGCGGCGGTATTGCCCGCGAGCATCCGTGCGATCTCTTCGAGAATCGCGTCGCTTCGGTCGAGTTCGACGAGTTCCACGATCGTCGCACCCGCGCGTTCGCGTTTCCGGAGCGCGTAATGGCGATCCGCCCACGATGCGATCTGCGCGAGGTGCGTCACGCAGAGGACTTGCGTGACGCGCGCGAGCGCGCCGATGCGTGCGCCCACCGCCGTTGCCGTCGCGCCGCCGATGCCGGCATCGATCTCATCGAAAACCAGCGCCGTGCGTTCGCGTCGGTCGGCGAGCACCACGACGAGCGCGAGCAAAACGCGCGATAGTTCGCCACCCGATGCCGCGCGCGCGAGCGCGCGGACTGGCTCGCCGGGATTGGGCGAGAGCGCGAACTCCGGCGACTCGGCGCCGTTGAGACCGAGTGCGGCGAGTGGTTCGAGCACGACGGCGAACCGCGCTGCCGGCATCGCGAGCCCGGCGAGCTCTTCGCCGACGCGTTGTTCGAGCGCGGTTGCGGCCTTCGCTCGCACCTTCGTGAGCGCCGCACATTCGCGTTCGAGATCGGCGCGCGCGCGATCGCGTGCCGCGCGCAATGCCGCCTCGCG
Source organism: Rhodospirillales bacterium (assembly GCA_025359485.1). Classification (GTDB taxonomy): domain Bacteria; phylum Vulcanimicrobiota; class Vulcanimicrobiia; order Vulcanimicrobiales; family Vulcanimicrobiaceae; genus JANYGA01. Next base: position 5,043 of record JANYGA010000175.1, read on the forward strand.
ATCGTCGCGCGCGTCTTCGTTTGCGATCGTCGTTTCGAAACGCGCGCGCGCGTCGCCGACGGCTTCGATCGAGCCGCCATACTTTTTCTTCAAGCCATCGATGAGGCTCAAGCGCGCGGTTGCGGCTTCCAATTCGCTTGGATCGAGTTCGGTCGCGTCGCGTTCGCGCGCGATCGCCGCGGCGGCGTCGTTCGCCTCGCTCTGCAACGCCGCAAGCGATTGCGCGAGCGCATCGAGCGAGGCACCGAATCGCGCGACGCCCGTAAGCGCCGCAGCCGCCGAGCCGAGCGCTTCCATTGCATTTGCGTCGTCGCCCGCGAGCGCGTCGTGTGCCGCTGCGAGCGCGCCTGCGATCTTCTCGACGTTGACGAGGTAGTCGCGTCGCTCGCGCAGCGCGACGTCTTCGTTTGCGACGAGTGCGGCTTCGTCGATTTCGCGTGCGGCAAAGCGAGCGAATTCCAGTTCGGCGAGCGCGCGTCCGACGTTCTCCGTGAGATCGGCGAGCGCGGCTTCGGCCGTCGCGAGGGCATCGAACGCAGCGCGAACGGCACGCCGATGCGCGAGCGCATCGTCACCCGCAAATGCATCGAGCACGTCGAGTTGATACGAACGCGAGAGAAGGCGCTGTTGTTCGTGTTGGCCGACGGCTTCGAGAACGCGTTCGCCGAGCGCGCGTAACTGACCCGAGGTCGCGAGACGGCCGTTGATGCGAGCGCTGGATTTCCCCGTCGGCAACATCTCGCGCACGAGAATCGCCGCGTCGTCGTCGCTCTCGAAGCCCTCGGCATCGAGCGCTTCGCGCAACGCGGCGTCGACGTCGACCGCGAGCGTCACGCGTGCGCGCGGCGCGCCGGCGCGCACGATATCGGCCGACGATCGTTCGCCGAGCACGAACGCGAGCGATCCGAGCAACATCGTCTTGCCCGAGCCCGTCTCGCCGCTGCACACCGTAAAGCCATCCGCGAATTCGAGCGACGCACGCGCGATGAGCGCGAAATCTTCGATCTCCAGGCGCGCGAGGCGCATCAGCGATCCTTTACGGGCGCGTTCCAGCGCAATTTGCCTTCGAGCAGCGCGAAAAAATCGAGCGATTCGCGACGTGCGAAGCGCACTTTGCGCGCGTATTTCGTAACGGTCACGCGATCGCCGGGTAAGAGTTCGTCGATGACTTGACCGTCGGCTTCGAGCGCGACGCCGCTCATCTCTCGGTCGCACGCGATGACGATGTGCGATGAGGTCGGCACGACGAGCGGCCGCGAAAAGAGCGTGTGCGGTAGGAGCGCGGTAACGATAAACGCATCGACATCGGGCGCGACGATCGGGCCGCCGGCGGAAAGCGAATACGCCGTCGACCCCGTCGGCGTCGCGACGACGATGCCGTCTGCGGGAACGTGCGCGGCTTCTTTATCATCGATGTAAAGGCCGAAGGGCATCATGTGCGGGCTCGTGCGCGTGACGACGATGTCGTTGAGCGCGAAGTGCGTGCGACCGTGCACCTCGACTTCCAACGCGACGCGTTCGTCGATCTCGAAACCCGCAGCAAAAATTTCCGGAAGATGCGCGAGCGCGCGATCGTTGCCATCCATCTCGGTCAAAAAGCCGAGGCGCCCGGTGTTGATGCCGAAGAGCGGAATGCCGAGCGGTGCCGCGAGTTGCGCGGCGCGTAAGAGCGTGCCATCGCCACCGAGCGTCACGAGCAACTTCGCATTGGCGATCGTGGCGCCCGCGGTCGCGAGACGCAATTCGCGCTCCTGCGCCTCGTCGAGAGCGACGGAGAATCCGGCGTCGCGGATTTGCGCTGCGATGGCCGCGGCCGCAGCGCGCGCGTGTGCGCGAAAGAGATCGACGTAGAGCGCGATCGTCCCCGTCGATGCGAGCGTCTCCATCACGCGGCGTGCTTTGCGAGCGCGAGATCGATTGCGGTATCGTCGAACGGCGTGCCGTCTCGGACAACGAGAGCGAAGAATTCGATATTTCCCGCAGGCCCGACGAGCCGACTGCTCACGAGCGATCGTGGTACGAGCCCGAGGCGCACCGTCGCGTCGCGAAACTCTTGCAAGATCGCGCGATGCACCTCGGGATCGCGCACGACCCCACCCGTACCCAAGCGATCGCGTCCGGCTTCGAATTGCGGTTTGACGAGCGCGACGATGGAAGCGCTCGGTGCATCGGAGAGAAACGCGCGCGTGCGATCGAGAATCGTCACGACCGAGATGAACGACGTATCGATCGTAACGACGTCGAACGGATGCCCGAATTCCCCGCCCGCGACGAGTCGAAAATTCGTGCGCTCGACGACCCGAACGCGCGGATCGTCGCGCAAGCCCATCGCGATCTGCCCGTATCCGACGTCGACTGCGGTGACGTGCGCGGCACCGCGTTGTAAGAGACAATCGGTGAAGCCCCCCGTCGACGCGCCGATGTCGAGCGCTCGCGCGCCCGTCACGTCGAGTGCGAAATCGACGAGTGCGCCCTCGAGTTTCTCGCCGCCGCGGCTCACGTACGGTCGCGCGCGTTCGACATCGAGCACCGCGCTCGTGGCGACCGATGCGCCGGGCTTCGTTGCGGGCCGCCCGTCGACGCGAACGCGTCCGGCGATGATGAGCGAACGCGCGCGCGAGCGCGTAACACCCGTCCGTTCGGCGACGATTTCATCGAGCCGCTGAGAATCGCGGCCCATCTTAGAGATCCGAATCGTCGTCGGGTTGCGAGCTTGCGACATCGCCGTCGACATCGCCACGCGTCGCCGCATCGATCGACGCCTGCGCCTCTTTGAGGAGCCGCTCGCATTTCTGCGCGAGCCCCTTGCCCTCGCGAAAGAGCATCACCGACTCATCGAGCCCGACGTTCTCGCGTTCGAGTTTTTGGACGATCTCTTCGAGCCGCCCGAGAGACGCTTCGAAATCGCCGGATACGCTAGTTGCCATCGGTCCCTTCCGATTCGACGCGTGCGAAGATCGTTCCGTGGGCGACGCGGGCTTCGATCGCTTCACCCACGCCGAGCGCGCGCGGATCGCGAACGATCGCGCCGCGATGCGTCACGATCGCATACCCACGTTGCAGAATCGCTTCGGGATCGTTACCGGTGAGTTGCGCGCTTGCGAGGGCGACACGTTGTGCCGAGCGTGCCACGGCCACGCGAACCGCGGGTTCGAGACGCTGCCGCGCCACGAGCAGACGCGCGCGTGCGTTTGCGAGCCGTCCCGCAGCGACCACATCGAGCTTGACGGTCGCTGCGTGCAACGACCGTTCGCGCGCCGCGAGCCGCATCCGTGGATCGTGTACCTGAAGTCGTCGTTCGAGATCGCGCACGCGCGTCGCGCGCCTGCGTAACGCGAGATCGGCCGTTGCCGCGAGCGCGGTGCGCGCATCGTCGACGCGTTGCACGCGCACGGCGAGGAGCGTTCCCGCATCGGCGAGACGCGAGCGCAAGAGCGCGCGCGCGAGTCGGCCCGAGAGCCGCTCGAATTGCAGCGCCAGCGCACGGCGCGCACGGCGTTCTTCCTCGAGGACGTCCCCGAGCAGATCGGCCGTCGCGAAGCCGATGGCTTTCGCCGCGGCCGACGGCGTTTCGACGTGACGATCGGCTGCCGCATCGCAAAGCTGTTGGTCCGCCGTATGACCGATCGCCGAAACGATCGGATGCGCGCACGCTGCGACCGCGCGGACGACGCGTTCGTCGCTGAAGCAAAAGAGATCTTCGAACGACCCGCCACCGCGCGTGAGCACGACACAATCGAGGTCCGCACGCGACGCGCGCTCGATGGCGCGCACGATCTCCTCGGGCGCGCGTTGCCCCTGCACGGATGTTTCGAACCAGACGATCTCGACGTGCGGCGCACGCGTACTTAAGAGCCGTACGAAATCGATCGCACCGTCCGAGGTACGCGACGAAACCAGACCCACGCGAAACGGATACGCCGGCAACTCGCGCTTGCGATCGACGTCGAAGAGGCCTTCGGCCGCGAGCGCGCGTTTGCGTTCTTCGAAGATCGCGTGAAGATCGCCGAGGCCTTCGATATCGACGATGCGGATGCGCAACTGATAGACGCTGCGCATCGGATACGTCACGACCGATCCCGTCGCGACGACGGCTTGACCGTTCTCCAAATGCGCGGGCATCCGAATCGTCTCCGTGGGAAACGACACGCAATTGAGCACCGCACCGCGATCTTTGAGGACGAAATACGCGTTGCCGTTGGGTTGTCGCGAAAGCCCCGAGACTTCGCCGCGCACCGAAACGTCGCGTAAATGTCGGTTCGCTTCGAAGTTGCGGCGCAAGTAATCGGCGAGATACTCCACGGTGACGACGCGTCGCGGCGTCGCCTGCGGCTGGACGTTCATCGTACGGCGGGCGTTGCGTCCGCCGGTGGCGATGTGGGATCGGGTGGCAGACCGTCGCCTCCGAGCGTCGCGCTCGCGCCACGTCCGGGGCGCGGCGCGCGACCTCCCGTCCCGAGCCCGACCACGTCGTTCGCCAGGGGTGCGCCGGCAGCGGTCGCCGTGCGCGCGGTCGTCGCCGTCGTTGCGGTATGGAGCGCCGCGATCGCCGTCGTGGCCTTTGCGAGCTGCGGCTTCACCGCGCTCGCCGCCGCCATTCGCGCTTGAAAATCTCGATCGCGTTTCGCGTCCGCATGCGCGACGATCGGCTCGGCGACGACGGGCGGTAGGTCGATACTCGCGTGACGGCGCCCGAAATAACCCGCACTCGCACACGAACCCAGCGGCTCCGTCCCGTCGAGAAAATATTCGAATTTTTTCGGCTGGCCGCAATAGGCGACTTTGCGGACTTCACTGCCGGGAAAGGTGAACTCGTGCTTCGGCGTTTTCGCGAGCGCCGCTTTCATGAACCGCGCCCACGTTCGCGCGGGGACGTTACCACCGAACGATTCCCGCATCTTCGTGTAATCGTCGTTTCCCAGCCATACCGCAACGGCGAGATCGGGCGTGAAGCCGACGAACCACGCGTCGCGGTAATCGGAGGTCGTGCCCGTCTTCCCCGCGGCCGGCCGACCGATCTGGGCGTTGGGAAATCCGGTGCCTTCATTAATGACGCCTTCGAGCATCGAAGTCATGAGATACGCGGTGCCCGCGCTCACGACTTCGGTCTCTTGCGGCACCCGATTATCGAGGAGATCCGAACCGATCGAATCGCGCACGAGTCGCAGCGGCGACGCATCGATGTGAATGCCTTGATTCGCAAGCGTCGCGTATCCCGTCGCTTGATCGAGCGGTGTGACGAGGCTACTCCCGAGTGCGAGTGATAGATTGGCTTCCAGCGGCGATTTGACGCCCATGCGATGCGCGTACTCGATGACGCGATCGACGCCGACCTGTTGCGCGAGTTTGACCGCGACGACGTTGCGCGACTGCGCGAGTGCGTAGCGCAGCGTCACGCCACCGAGAAAACGAAAGTCGTCGTCCATCGGACGCCACTGCGTGCCGTCACCCATCGGATAGGAGACGGGGGTATCGTCGACGATCGAGGTGGGCGGCATGCCGCTATCGATCGCCGCCGTATACACGTACGGCTTGAATGACGATCCCGGTTGGCGCGTCGCCTGCCACGCGCGATTGAACTGACTCTTGAGCGTGAATCCACCCGCGCCGCCGACCATCGCGACGATCTCGCCCGTCTGCGGCCGGATCGCGACGAGCGCGGCTTGATGGCCGTTGATACCCTCGTTCAGCGAGCGTCCCACGCCCCAATTCACGGCCTCTTGCGCGAGTTTTTGCAGCCGCGGATCGAGCGTCGTCGCGACTTCGAGCCCGCCTTCATAGACGGCTTGCTCGCCGAACGTCTTTTCGAGCACGTGATTGACGTACGTCGTGAAATACGGATATTTGAACGACTGCAAACCCGTCAGTCGTTCGGGCATGAGTCCGAGCGGCGCATCGAGCGACGACTCGAGTTGCGAGAGCGAGATGTAGCCGCTGTCGTGCATGCGTTCGAGGACGTGATGCTGGCGTTCGATCGCGTGTTTGCGATTGACGTACGGCGAGTAATCCGAGGGTGCCGCGGGCAACCCCGCAAGCACGGCCGCCTGCGCGATCGTGAGGTTGCCGACACCCGTCCCGAAATACTCGTGCGACGCCGCCTCGATGCCGTACGCGCCCGCACCGAAATAGATCAAGTTGAGATAGCGCTCGAGGATCTCGTCTTTGGTATAGTACCGTTCGATTTCGAACGCGAGCAGCGCTTCTTGGATCTTGCGCGAGATCGAGCGTTCGTTCGAGAGAAAGAGCGCGCGTGCGAGCTGCTGCGTGATCGTAGACGCGCCCTGGAGCGATTTGTGCTGGTAGTCAGCGAGCGCCGCGCGCGCGATACCGGCGAAATCGACGCCGTGATGTTTGTAGAAATTGTGATCTTCGTTTGCGATGAAGGCGTTGCGCACGCGTTGCGGGATCTTCGAAATCGGCACGAAGACGCGATTCTGTTTGTAGAGCGACGCGAGCAACTCACCGTCGCGCGCGTAGACGCGCGTCGAACGTGACGGCTGAAAATCCGCCATGCGATTGATGTCGGGTAGATTCTTCGAATACGAATAGATGACGCCCGCGAGCGTTCCCGCGGCGAAGAGCACGAGCAAGAAGAGCACCGCAAACGTCGTGTAGACGATGCGACCGAAGACCGAGAGACGGCGCCGCTTTTTCCGACGGCTCGCGATCGTGCCCGCCACTATGGCACCGCGGCGCTCGCGAGGACGCCGTTGACGTAACGACCGCTGTCGTCGGTCGAGTACTTCTTCGCGAGTTCGACGGCTTCGTTGAGCACGACCGCGCGCGGCGTCTCGCGATGATAGGTGAGTTCGTAGACGCTCATGCGCAACACGAGCCGATCGATCGTCGGCAGACGATCGAGCGTCCAGCCTTGGAGGAGCGGAGCGATGAGCGCGTCGCTTTCGTCGCTGTGTTCGAGCGTCCCGAGCACGAGATCGCGAACGAACGCCCGATGATCGGAGTCTTGCGGGCCCTCGAGCGTTGCGTCGAGGGCGACGGCGGGCTCGTGATGGCCGACTTCGATTGCGAAGAGCGTTTGCAGCGCGAGTTCACGTGCATGGGTCCGCGTCACGTGGCGAGTGCTGCGGCAGACGGCGGAACGAATGCGGGCAGATAATCGATCGCGATCCCACCTTCGCGAAACCGCCCGTCGCGCATGATCGCGGAGCAAATATCGATCGTCGTATTCACGCCGGCGATGCGCGTATCGCCGAGTGCGGCGATCATGCGGTCGATCGCCTCGATCCGCGTCGCGCCGTGCGTGACGATCTTTGCGAGCAACGAATCGTAAAACGGCGGCACGGCGAGACCTGCGTACGCGTGTGAATCGACGCGCACGCCGTAGCCACCGGGCATCGCGACGTCAACGAGCGTGCCCGCCGCGGGCGCGTAATTGTTGGCCGAATCTTCGGCATTGATGCGGCATTCGATCGCGTGTCCGCTCGGGACCAGCCGCTTCTGATCGAACGAAAGCTTTTCGCCCGCCGCGACGCGGATCTGCTCGCGCACGAGATCGACGCCGTAGAGCACCTCGGTCACGGGATGCTCGACCTGGATGCGCGTGTTCATCTCCATGAAATACACGTCGTCGCCGGCGAGGAGAAACTCGAGGGTTCCCGCGCTTTTGTACTTCACCGCACGCGCGGCCGCGATCGCCGTGTCGTGAAGTTTGCGCCGCACGCGATCGGGGAGATGCGGTGCGGGTGCTTCTTCGACGAGTTTCTGATGCGACGGCTTCTGCACCGAACAGTCGCGTTCGCCGACGTGCACGACGTTGCCGTAGGCATCGCCCATGATCTGGACTTCGACGTGGCGCGGCTTTTCGATCAGCTTTTCCATGTAGAGCCGACCGTCTTTGAAGTTCGCTTCGGCTTCCGCTTGCGCGGTTGCGAAGGCGTGCTCGAGTTCGTCGGGCGTCCGCACGGCACGCATGCCTTTACCGCCGCCGCCCGCCGTCGCTTTGAGCATGACCGGGTAGCCGAGGCGTTTGGCACCGGCGAGTGCGTCCATGACGGAATTGAGAATATCCGTGCCCGGCGTCGTCGGCACGCGCGCTTCGGACATGATCGCTTTGGCCGTCGCCTTATCGCCCATCTTCGCGATCGTCTCAGGCGAGGGCCCGACGAAGGCGAGCCCGTGATCGGCGCAGATCTCGGCGAACCGTGCGTTCTCGGCGAGAAATCCGTAGCCGGGATGGATCGCATCGGCACCGCTGATGAGCGCGGCGGAAATGATGTTGGGAATGTTGAGATACGAGCGCGCGACGGGGCCCGGCCCGACGCAAAACGCTTCGTCGGCATTACGGACGTGAAGCGACGCGCGATCGGCTTCGGAAAAGATCGCGACGGTCGATATGCCCAGTTCGTGCGCGGCGCGATTGACGCGCATCGCGATTTCACCACGATTGGCGATGAGTAGCTTCTTAAACACCTTACGTCTCGATCGAAAAGAGCGGCTGACCGTACTCGACCGCTTCACCGTCGGTCACGAAGACTTCGGCGACGCGACCCGAGCCGCCCGAGCGGATGGGATTACGAATGCCGAGCGATTCGACGTAGGCGAGTTCGCGATCTTCGGCGATCTCGGCACCGACGGCTACCGTCGGCCGCGAGAGCCGCACGATGCCCACGAATTCCGCCCGAAGCACGTGCCCGGTTGCGGCGTGCGCGTTTCCGTTGGTCGCCGCGAGCGCACCGGGTGCCGGCGTGCCGAGCTCGGCTTCGTCGAGTGCCGCGAGCGGTACCGCGACGGCGCGCGGCGTGCGGCGCACGTCGATTGCGACGTCGTCTTCTTCGATTCGAATGCGTACGAGGCCGGCGGAAGCGCAAAATTCCGCCGCCGAGCGCACGCGGTCTAGCGTTTCGTCCCACGTCACAGGCCAGATGGTTCGTGCCGCCGGGAGCCGTATCCGCTGGACGGCAGCGCGCTCCGAAGCCGGCAACGCAGCCACCTGCGATTCGAACGTCGCATCGATTTCCGCAAGCGGCACGAGCGCGAAGGCACGCTCGTGCAGCCGCTCGTGCGGGATGACGAGATCGGGCTCGTGGAGCACGAGATCGTCGTAGGCCAAGATGTCCAGATCGATCGCGCGCGGACCCCACCGAAACGTCTCGACGCGACCGAGCTCGGCTTCGAGCGTTTTGAGCGTGGCGAGTAGATCGCGCGGCGCGAGCTCGGTTTCGAAGAGCGCGGCTGCGTTCACGAAATCGGGCTGATCGGTGACGCCCCACGCTTTGGTCGCGTAGAGCGACGAGCGCGCGGCGACGCGACCGTAGCGCGCGAGCGCGACGAGTGCCGCCTCGACGTATCCGGCGGGATCGCCCTCGTTCGATCCGAGGCCGATGCGTGCGAGTGCCATCGTTACGGGCGCGTCGCGTGCAGACGCACCGACGGCGTCGCGCCCGCGAGCAACTTCGGCTTGCCGATCGTAAGCGACGCCGTCACGATTCGCGCATCGGCCATCACGGTACGCAAAATCTCGTCGCCGAGACGTTCGAGCAATCGATACGAGCGGTCGCGCACCATCGCGACGATCGTATCGCACAAGGCCGCGTAATCGATCGTCTCGGTTAGCACGTCGCTCGCCCGCGCGCTCGCGAGATCGACGCCGAGCTCGATCTCGAGATCGAAGGGTTGCATGTAATCGCGCTCGCCCGGATTCGCGCCGTGTTTGCCGTACGCGCGAATACCGCGTACGGCGATCGTATCGATCATGATGTCTCCAGCCAGGTGGTGGGTCGCCAACCGCGCACGATCGCATCGCTCACGCGCACGACGTCGGTCATCGCGGCAACGTCGTGCACGCGTACGATATCGATGCCGGCCGCGATCGCGAGCGCGACGGTTGCGGCCGTCCCGTAGGTTCGCTCGCCGAGATCGCGTCCCGTCAACTTACCGATCGTCGATTTGCGCGACGTGCCGAGCAACGTGGGAAATCCCAGTGCGACGAGCCGATCGAGCGATGCGAGCAACGCGACGTTTTGATCGGGCGTCTTCCCGAAACCGATGCCCGGGTCGACGATCACGCGATCGGCGGCGATGCCCGCACGAACCGCACGCTCGGCCTGACGTTCGAGCGATTCGAGCACCTCATCGACCACGTCGCCCGCGCCCGGTTCGCGACGATTGTGCATCACGACGATCGGGACGTCGCGCGCGACCGCGCATGCGAGCAAAGCGTCGTCGAAACCCCAGATCGAATTGAGCAGATCGCCACCGTTTTCGAAGGCGCCCGCAAAGACGTCGGCTTTGAACGTATCGATCGAAAGCACGGCATCTGGCCGCGCATCGCGCAACCCGCGCACGACCGGCAAGAGTCGCCGCCGCTCTTCGCTCGCATCGACCGGGGTGTAACCGGGGCGCGTCGATTCCGCGCCGATATCGAGCAGATCCGCACCCGCATCGAGCAGCGCGCGACCGACGGCAATCGCAGCGCTCGGTTCGATGCGACCGTCGCCCGAAAACGAATCGGGCGTCGCATTGACGATCCCCATCACGAACGTACGCGTGCCCCACGCGAACGTCGTTCCGCGAATCGTCATCGCGCCGCGTTTAGCGACGCGAACGCTCGACGACATGTTCGAGCCACCATGCCCGCAGCGTCGCGGGCACGAACGTCGAGCCCGTGACGACCACGACGTGCGAGCCGTCGGCATGACGCCGCGCGACCGCGAGCGCTTCGATGGGATCGGCGATCGTTCGCGCCGAGACACCGGCATTCGTTGCGATATTCGCGAGGCGTTGCGGCCGTTCGGCCGTGCGTCCCGGCGTATCGAACGACGTGAAGATGAACGTCGCCGGCAGATCGAACCACTGCGCGAGAATCGCTGCGGCGTCTTTGGTTTCGCCGATGCCGACGACGAAAAGAAAGCGGCGATCGGGAAACGTTTCGCGCAGGGCTTCGGCAAGCGACGCCGCCTTATCGGGATTGTGCGCGACGTCGAAGATCACGCTCGGGAAGCCCGGAAAAAACTCCATGCGTCCCGGAATGACGAGCTGCGCGAAGCCGCGTTCGATCGCGTCGCGCGATGGGCGCAACTCCACGCGTAATTGTTCGAGCGCGACGATCGCCGTCGTCGCGTTACGCTGCTGGAATCGCCCGAGCACGGGAAGCGCGAGCTCGTAGGTGTCGTGCGCCGTCGTCACCGCAAATGATTGGCCGTAACGTTCGCTTTCGCGCGCGGCGATCGTCGCCACATCGGAGACGCCGATGAACGGTGCGCCGACGCGCGCACACGTCGCCTCGATGACCTCCCGCGCTTCGGTCACCGCATCGGAAACCAGCGGCACGCCGGGCTTCGCGATCCCCGATTTATCGCGCGCGATCAGCGCGTGCGTATCGCCGAGTAACTCCGTATGGTCGAGGCCGACGTTCGTGATGATCGAGACCTCGGGCTGCACGAGATTCGTGCCGTCGAGCGTGCCGCCGATGCCGACTTCGATTGCGGCGATATCGACCTTCTCACGTGCGAAATAGGCGAATGCGAGTGCGAGCGTCGTCTCGTAAAACGACGGTCGACCGTACTCGTGCATCGTCGCATCGATCGCGCCGAGCATCTCGCCCAGGAGATCGCCGAACACGTCTTCGGGAATCGCGACGCCGTCGATGCGCGCTCGTTCCGTCATCGAGATGAGATGCGGCTTCGTATGCAGCCCCGTACGTTTGCCGCTCGCGGTGAGTGCGGCTGCAATCATCGTCGCGGTCGACCCTTTGCCGCTCGTGCCGCCGACGTGAATCGTCGGATATTGCAGATGCGGATTGCCGAGATGCCCGAGCAACGCCGACATCCGCGCGAGGCGATGCGGGATCGCGCGCGAGATCGTTTCGTTGATGGTGCCGAGCAAATACGCCGTCGCGCGTTCGTACGTCATCGCGCGCTAACCGTCGACGACGCGATCGGCGAGGAGATCGAGGGCGTGCGGTAACGCGGGCAAGAGCACCGCGAGCGTTTCGCGCACGGCCTTGGGGCTGCCGGGAAGATTGACGATGAGCGTCGTGCCGCGCACGCCCGCGACCGCGCGAGAAAGCATCGCCGTCTTGACGACGGTCGCCGACGCCGCGCGCATGGCTTCCGCAATTCCGGGCACTTCGTAATCGAGAATGCCCGCCGTCGCCTGCGGGGTGCGGTCCCGCGGGCCGAGCCCCGTCCCACCGCTCGTGAGGACGAGCGGTACGCGCATGCGGTCGGCGAGATCGATGAGCTCCGCTTGCAACGCAGCCGCGTCGTCGGGTAAGACGCGTTCGTGAACGATCGCATACTGCGTCGTTCCGAGCACCTCGGCGATGACGGGAATGCACGCATCGGGTCGCGTTCCCGCAGCCGCGCGATCGGAGAGGATGACGACGGCAACGTCACGCGTCATCGCGCGTCATCCGCGCGCCAGAGACCGCTCTTCCCACCGGATTTTTCCAGCAAGCGGACGGACTCGATGACGATGCCTTTATCGAGCGACTTCGTCATGTCGTAGATCGTCAGCGCGGCGATCGATGCCGCGACCATCGCTTCCATCTCGACGCCGGTTTGCGCGACCGTGCGCGCGATCGCATCGATGCGCAACGTCACGGGCGACGCCCAGGTGAAGTTTACGTCGACGCTCGCGAGCGGTAACGGATGTGCGAGCGGAATGAGCGTCGCCGTTTGCTTTGCCGCGAGAATACCCGCGATCTGCGCCGCGGCGAACGCATCGCCTTTCGCCAGCGTCGCGGCGCGCAGCGCATCGGCACTGGGCTGCGTCATACGCACGACCGCGCACGCATGTGCGACGCGCTGCGTCGTCGCCTTCGAGCCGACGTCCACCATCGCGACGCCCCCGTCGGGACGCACGTGGGACGGCCGCGCGAGCGCGGCAGACGGCTCGAGATCGGAAATTAGCGCAGACTCGGCGTCGTGGGTTTGCCCGCTTGAAAGCGGAGCCACACGAGAGAGAGCGCGGCGAGGATTTCGAAGAGCACGAAATGCTTCACGTGGTGTGGCGGCGTTGCGATGTAGTACACGCCGATGAGCGCGAAGACGACGGCGAGACCGATGGCGGCGATTTTCATGCGATAACCTTTGTGAGGGTGAGTGCGAGGCAGACGGCCCCGAAGATGAGGCAGTACCAGCCGAACGGGCGTAAATCATTGCCGTGAAAGTAGCGTACCAGGAATGCGACCGACGCGTACGCGCAGATTCCGGCGAGCACGCCGCCGACCGCGGCCTGCGCGAGAATCGCTTGCGAACCCGGCGCGAAGAGTTGCGGAACTTCGAGCGCGGATGCGGCGAAGATCACGGGCGTTGCGAGCAAGAAGGAATAGCGCGCCGCGTCTTCGTGCGTGAGCCCGAGCAAGAGCCCCGCGACGATCGACGAGCCCGAGCGCGAGATACCCGGGAAGAGCGCGGCGCCCTGCGCGATTCCGACCTTTGCGCCGTCGAGCCACGCGATCGTGGGCAAAGCGCGCTCGCCCGTCGAGCGACGTCGCAGCGCTTCGCCACCGAACATGATAAAGGCGTTGACGATCAAGAAGATCGAGACGAGCGCGCTCGATCCAAAGAAAGCACGCACGGGCTTTTCCAGAAAAACGCCCAGCAACGCAACGGGTACCGTGCCGACGACGAGCAGCCAGCCGACACGTTCGTCGGGATCGCTCGAAAGATTGCCGCGTGCGATGCTCGCGACGAGCGCACGTACGATGCGCACCCAATCGGTGCGATAAAAAATGATGAGTGCGATCGCGGTGCCCAGATGCAGGGCGACGACGAACGAGAGAAACGTCGGGTCGCTACGATCGATCTTCCAACGCAAGAGCGACGGCACGAGCACGGTATGACCGAGACTCGAAATCGGAAAAAGTTCGCTGACGCCTTGAAGCACCGCTAGGATCATCGCCTGGAGCCAGGTCATCGTCGTCGATCGTTTTCCATCGTGAAGGTCGTTCGCTCGGGCCGCGGTGCCGAACGAACGACGAGATTTGCGCTACTGTCCGGTAAAGTCGACCTGGAAGAGATACGAGCCCGCGGTTTTCACGCAATTCACGACTTCGGGCGAGTACGTACTCGCGCGTGCGGCGCGTTTTGCAGCTTCATCGAGTGCCGCTAAGCCCGCGGATTTCGCGAGATCCACAGCCGTGACTTTTCCCGCTGCATCGAGGGTCACTTTGATTTTCGACGTCCCGACGACGCCTTGCTGACGTGCGATCTCGGGGTATTCGGCATCGGCCGTGTTGACGGTCGTCGCATCGGCATTGGGAACCGCACATGCGGGCTTGGGAATCGGGGTGGCCGTCGGCGCTTTGGTCGGCGCGGGCGTTGCGGGTACGCCCGTTGCGGCAACCGGTCCGGCGGTGCCGACCGCGGGCGGGGCGGAAGCGGCATTTCCTTGCGGGACGCCGTTCTCGTTGCCGACCTTCGGGGCGACGTATTGCTTCTCCGAAGACGCGCTCTTGGATTTGGAGCTCGTCTTCGGCGGGTTGACCTTGAGCTTGACCTGCGGCGGCGG
>JANYGA010000186.1 GCA_025359485.1 Rhodospirillales bacterium
CAGCGTCTGGCCGCCGTCGAGGTACTGCTCGCCTTTCTTGAGGTGAATGTGCAGATCGCCGAAGTTGTCGTCGTAGTCCATGTCGTGCTCGACGTTGATGTTGAGGCCGCCCATCGCATCGACGAGTTGCTTCGCACCGACGGGATCGATGGTCAGCGTCGAATCGACGTGGGCGCCGACGAGTTCGCCGACGATCTTTGCCGTGAGCGGTGCGCCACCGTAGCCATACGCGCTGTTGAGCTTTTGATGGCCGTGATGCGGGACGGGGACCCACGTATCGCGCGGGATCGAAACGAGCGTCGCGATGCGCGCGCCGAGATCGACGTGCGCGAGAATGATCGTATCGGTCGTGCCTTCGTCTTCCTGTTTGCCGAGGATCAGAAAGTTGAGGCGACGCTTGTGAAAGGCGGCGGCAACGTCGCGATTGGCGAGATTGATCGATACGTTTTCGACGATCGAGCGGCGAAAAATGGTAAGGCCCAAAACGATCGTGAGGGCGAAAACGCCGAGAAACGTGAGGACGATCGTGCGCGCCGCCGGTGTCATAGCGTGGCGAGCGTGGCTTCGAGCGCGCTGACGACGGGAACGCGCGTCGCTTCGGAAACGCGTGGCGCGTAGGGATCCATACTGTACTGAGCGAGGAAAATAGCGTCGACCTCCGGGGTGTCCGCAACTGCAGCGAGGAGGACACGTGCGTAACGGTCTGCGTCGTCGGCAAAGGCGAAGGCGTTGTCCGCGAGCACTGGCACGAGCGTAATCGCGCGACCTTCTTCCTGGGACAATTCCAAGATCCGCGCCTCGACGACCGCATACGACGGTGGGTAGCTCACGGCCAAGCCAATGCGTTCGCCACGACGCGAGACCGCGCAGGCGCCCGCTTCGTCGGAACGCTCGACCGGCAGACCGAGATCGTTCGCGAGGCGCGATGCGAAGCCGTTGTAGACCGAGCACGAAAGGATGACGCGCGACTCGTCGCCGCGCAGATGTGATGCGACGGCGTTGCGGATGCGCGCGTAATCGATATCGTCGTGCGCGAAGAACATCGCACGCGGATCGACGATATCGGTCGCGAGCGCGTGCCGAATCGCGACGGGTTTGCGCAGGCGCTCGATACCGGCTTGCGTCGCGGCGAGCGATACCGCCGCTGCATGGACGAAGAGAATCACAGCGGATGGCCTACGGGTGCGACGAGCGTGTAGGTGTAGTACAACGCGATGACGCCGACGATCACCACGGTCGACCACGCGATAATATTCGCCGTCCGCGTGTTTCCGTAGACGCCCATGACGCGCGCGCGATTGATGATGACGAGCATCAGCACGAGTTCGAACGGTAAAAGGACGCCTTGCACCACCTGCGATCCGATCGCGATCGCGACGAGTGGAATGCCCGGCACGAGCACGAGGGCGGCACCCAAGATGAGGCCGGCTGCAAAGAGCGTGAAAAAGACGGGCGCCTCGGAGAAACGTCGATCGAGGGCGGCTTCGAATCCGAAAGCTTCGCAGACGAGATAGCTCGTCGAAAGCGGGAGGACTGCGGCCGTGAAAAGGCCCGCATTGAGGATGCCAAAGGCAAAAAGTGCGCTCGTGAATCTTCCCGCAAGCGGTTGGAGTGCGACCGCCACATCCGAAGCCTGCGTCACCACGATCGGATGCGCCGCGTGCGATTGATTGAAGACGAAGATCGTGGCTGCGTTAGCGATGATCATGAAGGCAGCAACGACGATTGCGAGGATCGAGCCGTTGGTCACGTCGATGCGCGAGGCGAGCAAACCGCTCGGGCGCGTTCCTTTTTCGACGACCGCCGATTGCAGATAGAACTGCATGTAGGGTGAGATCGTGGTGCCGATCAGCGCGACGATCGTGCCGATGTACGCCGGGTCGTGCGTATCGATCGAGGGCACGAACGTCCCGCGCGCGACGTCGCCCCAATCGGGCTTCGCGAGAAATCCCGAAATGATATACGTGACGTAGACGAGTGATAGCACGACGAAACTGCGTTCGATGATCTTGCTGCTGATGCGCAACACGAACGCGAAGACGATGGCGAGCGAGAGCGGTACCGCGATGTAGCGCGAGATGCCGAAGATCTCACTCGCCGACGCGATCCCCGCGAACTCTGCCGACGTCGTGAACGTGTTCATGAAGAAGAGCCCGATCATCGTCAACAAGGCGATCTTGACGCCGAACTCCTCGCGGATCAGTGCGGAGAGGCCTTTTCCGGTCACCGCGCCCATGCGCGCCGCCATCTCTTGCACCACGATGAGGGCGATCGCGATCGGGATGAGTGGCCAGATGACTTTGTAGCCGAATTGCGCGCCCGCGACCGAATACGTGAAGATGCCGCCGACGTCGTTTCCCGCCGATGCCGTGATGAAGCCCGGCCCGAGCGCGCCCGCGATGAAGAGGACGTTGCGCACGACGCGCGATCGGCGGAAGAGTTTAACGGCTAACACGCGCCGTCTTTTTTGTATGGTGCCGAATGAATCGTGGCAGCGAGTTGGCGATCTTCTCCGGGATGATCGCATCGATCGCATCGTCGACCGTCACGATGCCGAGCATCCGACCTTCGTCGTCGAGCACGGGCACGGCCAAAAGATCGAATCGTGCGATCGTCGATGCGACGTCTTCCGCGCTCGTGTCCGGCCCGACGCTGACGATATCGGCGTCCATAATTTTCGTGATGAAGGCCGTCGGCAGCGCGAGAAGGAGCGTGCGCAAGCTGATCGTGCCCAAGAGTTTGCGATGGTCGTCGGTGACGTAGAGATAGTAGATGAATTCGGACTCGGGACCGATTTCGCGAATTTTCTTAATCGTCGCGGCCGTCGTGCGATGGCCGTAGATCCAGACGTAATCGGTCGTCATCAAGCCGCCCGCAGAATCGGGCTCGTACTCGACGAGTTCTTCGAGCTCGTCCGCGTATTCGCGATCGGAGATTTTCGCGAGCAACGACGTGCGCTGTGCCTCATCGAGCTCGCCGAGAAGATCGGCGGCATCGTCGGAATCCATCTCCTCGATGATGTCGGCCGCACGCTCCTCGCCGAGATCGTCGATGAGCGATTGTTGCATCTCGGGCTCGAGGTGTTCGAACGCGTCGGCTGCGGTCTCGTCGTCGAGTGACTGAACGACGCGCGCCGCGTCTTGCGCGGAGAGTTCGGAGATGATGTCGGCGAGTTCGGATGGATGGAGCCGCGAGAGGCGCGATTCGGAAACCGAGAGCGTGACCTGCGAGGGGTTGACGTCGGAGATCGGTGCGACGTTATCCCAGGCGATGAGCGATCGCGGCACGCGATCGACGAGGGCGGGCGCGATACTCGCGATGCCGAGGCGACGGAGCAGGCCCGAGACGCCGATGTCGGCCGCGACCACACGCAACGCGCCGCCGGTGTTGGCGACCTCGAGATCGTTGATGCGCACGACCTTGCGGCCGTCGACGTCGACGATTTGCTTGTCGAAGAGATCGGCGACGAGATAGAGAGCCTCGCGGTCCGGAATCGCCGCCGCTTCGGGTGCGATGCGTAGCGTCAGCGCGCCCCGCGCATCGATGTTCACGATGTCGGACATCGGACTGTATCGCAAACCGATTTTGGTCTTGAAGATGACGCCATCGATGCGAGGGAACGTATCGTCGGGCTTCGTGACGAGAAAATCCGCAACGCGCCCGACCGTCACGTTCGTCGCATCACCGGCAACGACGGCGGGGCGACCGACGAGTTCGGAGAGATAACCGTCGTAAAAACTCACACGCTCGCCCCTTTCTCGCGACGCCCAGCAAACGAAAGACCGGTCGCGCCTTCGCTCGATCGGTTTGTGCTTCGAAGGTTCCCACGTGCGTCGCCTCGGCCCTCGCAAGGCTACGCTCGCGGGCGACGACCGAATGCGGCGAGCGAGAGCGAGGTCACGACGCACAGGAATGCCGTTCCGTAGACGCGCGACGACGCCGCGTGCTCGCCATCGTAGGCCACGCGCCGCGGGTCGTTTCGGGGCACGCTATCGATCGGGCCCGGAATATGCGCTGCGGTCGCTTCCATGCGAGGAACGATCGTTCGAGATTCGTACGCGCTCGCGACGAGCGCGACGACGACGAGCCCGATGCGCAGGATCGCGAGCCTGCCTCCCGATCCGGCCAGGCGCAGCAGTGACGCGACGATCGCGATGCCGCCACAGATCGCGCCGAAGCTGCCGATGCCACGAATCGTCGCCGCGATCAGCGACGCGAACGTGTCCATGTGCGGAACCCATTTGATCGCGATCGGGGCGAAAATGAAGGCGAATCCGGCCATGGAGCCCGCCCACAGACCGAGGACCGTGGTCTCGATCGCGGTAACGATGCGTTCGAACATGCCGCGCAAACCTTGCGCTTTGGAGGCCCGTGGACCCGCTGGAGTGTGCGATCGATACCGCGAGAGAGGCGGGAGCCATCATTCGCGCGCACGTCGGAACGCCACTCGGCATCGTCGAAAAAGAGCAACGCGCCGACATCGTGACGCGCGCGGATCGGGCGAGCGAAACGCTCATCGTCGAACGCTTGCGCGCGGCATTCCCGAACGCCACGATCTTGGGTGAAGAAGGTGGGCTCACCATCGGGACGAGCGACGAACGCTGGATCGTCGATCCGCTCGACGGTACGACGAATTTCGCCCACGACTACCCACTCTATTGCGTCTCGATCGGCTACGAGCGTGCGGGCGAACTCGTCGCCGCTGCCATCTATGCACCCGCACTCGACGAACTCTACGCCGCGCAGCGCGGCGCCGGCGCGACGTGCAATGACAAGCACATCGCCGTGAGCGGCGTCGCCTCCGTCGGCGACGCGCTCGTGTGCACGGGCTTCAAGCCCGCAAACTACGACCGCAACGGCGCGCACTTCGCCGCGCTCTCGCGCGTCGCGCAAGGTGTAAGACGCGGTGGATCGGCGGCGCTCGATTTAGCATTCGTTGCTGCGGGGCGACTCGATGCGTTTTGGGAATTCGATCTCTTCGCGTGGGATGTCGCCGCAGGTGCGCTGCTCGTACGCGAAGCCGGTGGCGCCATGAGCGCGATCGATGGTGGTGCCTTCTGCGTCGATGTCGGCTCGACGCTCGCAACCAACGCCGCCCTTCACGACGCGATGGTGGCCGCGCTCGCGCTCTAAGCGAGCGCGCGTGCGATCGTCCCGGGCGTGAGTGCGCCGAGTGCGAGCGGCTCGAGCGGCGGAACGGTTGGCGTCGCGAGCGGTCGTTGGAGCCACACGGTATCGCGCCACGCACCATCTTTGAACCCGACGTTTGCGTAGCGGCCGATCTCTGCGAATCCGAGCGCGCGATGGAGCGCGAGGCTCGCATCGTTGGGAATCGCGATGCCCGCGAAGGCATTGGCGAAACGCTGCGCCGTCAACACACGAAGCAGCGCGCCGTAGATCGCGCGACCCACGCCCATGCCGCGATCTCCGTCGCGGACGTACGCGCTCGTATCGACCGAGTACCGGTACGCCGCGCGCGATCGGTGCGCGCTGGCATAGGCGTAGCCCGCGACGCGACCATCGCGTTCGCAGACGATCCACGGCATCGCATCGCGCGCGTCGACGAGTCGCTCGCGCATCGCACGCCGAGAAGGCGGCATTTCTTCAAACGAGACGTGCGTATGTGCGACGAAGGGCGCGTAGATCGCCGCGATTTCGTCTGCATCTGCGAGCGTCGCGAGCCGAACGTATTCCATCTCGGGTGCGTTTACGGCGATGCGGGCGTGCCGCCATGCTCGCACGAATGAACGACCCATGACACCGCTGTTGCGCGGATTCA
>JANYGA010000202.1 GCA_025359485.1 Rhodospirillales bacterium
GCGATCGCGCCCGTTCTCGTCGACGATGCGAATATCGACGTCCGCATCGGACGCCATCCGCTGCTCGGCTCGCGCGCCGTGCCGCAGTCGCTGGCCCTCGACGGCGACGTGCGGTTCATTATCATCAGCGGCCCGAACATGGGCGGCAAGACCGTCGCGCTCAAACTGCTCGGCCTTTTCGTGACGATGACGTATTGTGGCATGCAGATTCCCGCGGCCGAAGGCACGACGATCGGCGCGTTTTCGTATCTCGGTTGCGACGTGGGCGACGAACAATCGATCGCAGAAAACGCATCGACGTTCTCCGCACACTTGCGGCGATTGCGCACGATCGTCGAGTCGGCGGGCGCGGGCGCGCTCGTGCTCGTCGACGAAATCGCGAGCGGCACGGAGCCCGCATCGAGCGCCGCGCTCGGCATCGCGGTCGTCGAGAAACTGCTCGCCTCGGGTGCGCGCGGCGTGGTCACGACGCATAGTACGGAACTGAAGCTCTTCGCGCATGCGACGACGGGCGTGCAAAATGCGAGCGTTCGTTTCGATCCCAAGACCTACGCGCCGACGTACGAGCTCGATCTCGGCTCGCCCGGTCAGTCGCTCGCGTTTCCGCTCGCGCGGACGCTCGGGCTCGATCGGCGGATCGTCGAACGCGCGGAGATGTTACTTTCGACGAGCGAGCGCGACTACGATCGCGCGCTCGCCGAACTCGCCGACGTTCGCAGCGCCGCCGCTGCCGAGCGTGACGCACTCGCGCGCGAACGCGGACGGGTCACCAATCTCGAGGCGACGGCGCGCGAACGCATCGAGGCGCTCGATCGCGAACGGCGCAAACTCGCGAGCGAAGCCGACGCGCGACTCGGTCGGGCGCTGCGCGATTTCACGGCCGAGCTCGAACGACGCAATCGCGATCGCGTCGGGAACGGCCGCGCGAAAGTCACCTCGGGCCAGGCATCGTTACTCGGGCGGGTGCTCGATGACGTGCACCGCGATCTCGGTATTCGCGCGCCGAAACCCGCACCCGCCGTGCCGCACGAACGCGGTCTCGAGATCGGGGATCGCGTCTTCGTCGATTCGCTCCAAAGCGAAGGCGAGATTGTCGAAGATTTCGGCGACGGCGTGCTCGTCGCGATCGGCGCGATGAAGACCGTCGTCCCGAAGAATGGCCTTCGGGTCGTGCGTCGTGCCGCGCAGATCGCGCGACGCGAACGCTCGCGAGCGAACACGGGCGAAGCCACGCTCGATGCCGCGACGACCGCGAGTGCGGAACTCGACGTGCGCGGCAAACGCTTCGTCGATGCGGAGCCCGTCGTCGATCGCTGGATCGACGAATCGACGTTGCTCGGCCTTTCGCCGCTTCGCCTCATTCACGGCAAGGGGACGGGTCTTCTCGGCCGCGGGTTGCAAGAGTGGCTCAAAACGCGTAGCGGTATCAAAGCGGTGCGCTACGGCAATGCGGAAGAAGGCGGCGGCGGCGTTACCGTCTTCGAGCTCGTCTAAGATGATCGCCCGCTTCGAATCGCGCACCGCGCGGCGGCCGAGCCGTCGGGGAGGCTCGCTCGCACGGCCTCGGGAAAATCGCGACGTTGTCATGGAAATTGCATGCCGTTGACCCCCCGGGAACAAGCGCACGTCCTCACCGCGGGTTGCGATCACGTGGAGACCGTCGCCGAACTCGAAGACCGCATCGCCAAAAAAAACCACTTGACGGTAAAATTCGGCATCGATCCGACGGGCTCGTTTCTGCATCTCGGCCACGCCGTCGTCCTGCACAAGATGCAGCAGTTTGTCGAACTCGGTCATCGCGTGATCTTGCTCATCGGCGATTTTACCGCGAAGATCGGCGACCCGACGGGGCGTAACGATACGCGCCCACCGCTTACCGACGAAATGATCGCGGCGAATATGCGCGATTACACGGCGCAAGCCGGCACAGTACTCGATCTCGAGCGCATCGAAGTGATGCACAATTCGACGTGGCTCGCTCCGCTCTCACTCGCCGATCTCATCGGCCTCATGGGTCGCACGACCGTCGCACAGATGCTTTCGCGCAACGATTTTTCCAATCGCCACGCGACGGGCGTCCCGATCTCATTGCACGAATTTCTCTACCCCATCGCGCAAGCATACGATAGCGTCGCGATGGAAGCCGACGTCGAACTCGGTGGCTCGGACCAACTCTTCAACTTTCTACTCGCACGCGAATATCAGCATGCCGCCGGACAGCCGCGTCAGATCTGCTTAACGACGCCGATTTTGGAGGGCACCGATGGTGTCGTGCGGATGGGGAAATCGAAGGGCAATTTCATCGGGCTTACCGAGCCCGCATCCGAACAATTCGGCAAACTGATGAGCCTCCCGGACGCGATGCTCCCGCGCTACGCCGAGTTGGTCGCCTTTCGCGACGCCGCTGCCATCGCGACGCTTGCAGCGGGACTTGCCGACGGCTCGCTCCACCCGATGACGGCAAAAAAAGACCTCGCCGCGGAGATCGTCGCGCGCTATCATGGACCCGCGGAAGCAACTGCGGCGCGCGAGCGTTTCGAAGCGACGGTCCAACGTGGCGAGCTTCCAGCCGAGATGCCGGAGATCGTCGCCGCGGAATCGTGGCGGTCGATCGGCGATGCGCTCGTTGCGAGCGGCTTTGCCGTGAGTAAACGGGAAGCCGAGCGGCTCGTCGCAGGCAACGGCGTCAAGCTCGACGGTTCCGTCGTCGTCGATCCTCGGCACCCATGGTCGATCTCCGCGCCGACCGTCCTTTCCGTCGGCACGCGGCGCTTCGTACGCGTCGTCCCGCACTCCACATCAAACTAAGGAAACTTCGTGAGTAAACATTCCGAGACACCCTCGCCGCCCGCCGTCACCTACACGCCCCGAGCCCCACTCGGCGGCCAAATTCTCACGTGTAAACGCTGCAAACGCGTCCACGCCTACCCACATGTCGGCGGACCGACCATTCGCTGCGAGTGCGGCTGGCGCTACGAAAATCTCAACGGCACGATCCACGAAGCGTTCACCCCGCGCCTCGGCGTGTAGCGCCGCGCGGGATCGCGTCTAGTTGCGCGCCTCGAGTTGATCGATGAGACCGAGCACTTCGTCGCGGGATAGGACGTAGGCCGTCTTGCAAAATTCGCAGACGGCTTCGGTCTGTTGTTGTTCGGTGACGATCTTCTGGAGTTCGTCGCGCCCGAGCCCCAGGAGCGCGCGTTCGACGCGTTCAAGCGAGCACGTGCAGGCGAATTCGAGGGCGTACGCGCGCGTTTGCCGCATGCCGATGTTCGCACCGAGCACATCGATGAGATCTTCGACCGTCGCGCCGTTCGCAATCTGACTCGTCACCGGCGCCATCGCGCGTGCGCGCTCTTCGAGTGCGGCGATCGTCGCTTCGTCGGCGCCGGGTAACACTTGCGCGATGATGCCGCCTGCGGCCTTAATGCCGCTGGGATTTGCGAGCACGCCCAGTGCGACGACGCTCGGAATTTGTTCCGACGTCGCGAGATAATTCGCAATGTCGTCACCGACCTCACCCGTCGTGAGCTCGGTGATTCCAACATAGGGTTGGCCGACTTCGAACGAGCGCGTGACCTGCAAATAGCCTTTTCCGACCGCGCCTGCGACGTCGAATTTACCAAGGGCATTGAGCGGCACGTCGGCCTCGGGACGCCGCGCGTACGCACGCGCTCCGATACGATCGGCGCCCTGCAACGCGACGTCAGCGACGATCCCACGGATCGGCCCGTCACCCGCGATTTGCAATGTCAGCTTTTCGCGGCCCTTGAGGCTCGCGCCGAGCAGCGCCGAGCCCGTGAGCAAACGTCCGACCGCGGCACTCGCCGTCGGAGCGAGATCGTGCCGCGCTTGCGCGTCCGCAACGATCTCGGTCGTGATGCCCGCGACGATTGAAAAACTTCCATCGAGTGAGGTTGCGGTGAGGATCCGGTCGGGCATCGTTCGGGCTTTCCGAGGGCACGCGCGATTCCTCTACGAACGCCAAGCGAGGTGAACGTGCTCGTCATCCACGGCCCGAACCTCAACATGCTCGGCGTGCGCGAACCGCAAACGTATGGCTCGCGCACGCTCGCCGATATCGACGCGCGTATTGCGTCGGAAGCGAGCGAACTCGGAATCGCGGTGCGTTGCATGCAGTGCAATTCCGAAGGTGGCATCGTCGATGCGTTGCACGCGGCGCGCGGCAGCGTCGATGCGATCGTCATCAACCCCGGTGCGTTCACGCATTACGCGTATGCGGTGCGCGACGCGATCGCATCGATCGGTTTGCCGACGATCGAAGTGCACATTACCAATACGAGCGCACGCGAAGAGTTTCGCGCGCGCAGCGTCGTTGCGGCGGTGTGCGTCGGAACGATTGCTGGATTTGGGATCGAATCGTATACGCTCGCGCTTCGCGCGCTCGCAGGAGCGCTCGGTACGTCTGCCAACTAAAGCGAACCCGCGCCGTCTTATCGTTTGGAGATTTCACGTTGACAAAAGCGGAACTCGTCGACGCCCTGTCCGGTGAGATCGATCTCTCCAAACGTCAGCTCGGCGAGATCGTCGATCTCGTACTCGACGAGATTCGCGACGCACTCGTCAAGGGAGAGAAAGTTCAGCTCATTCCCTTCGGCAGTTTCGTCGTGAAAGAACGACAGAAACGCGAAGGTCGCAATCCCAAGACAGGAGCGAAACTGATGATTCCTGCGCGTCGCGTCCCGTCATTCACCGCGGGCAAGGGCCTGCGTGATGCCGTTGCGGGTTCGAAAAAGCGAGCCGCGCCGAAAAAACGCTAGCTGCGCTTCTCGCGCGCGAGGCGGGGGTCGCGAGGCGGCGCCACGAACGGCGCAAAATCGGGTAGTGGCGCAGCTTGGTAGCGCACTAGTCTGGGGGACTAGGGGTCGCAGGTTCAAATCCTGTCTACCCGACCATAACGAGCCCGCGTCTTCGCCGACGCGGGCTTTTCAATGCACCCGGCCTTGGTGACCGCGGCTACAGCGCGATCGTCTTCGCACGTGCGATACTGATCTCGACCCAATTACCGTGGAGGCCACCTTGGAATCTCAACTTACGAATTTTATCCTGATGGGCGTCTTCTTCGGCGTGCTCGCGGCCGTGCCGATCATGTGGTACCTGTTGGGCATCAAAACCTATGGCACGGGCGATTACCACCAGCCCTAACGTCCCGGGTCAATCGCGAGACTGAAGCGCGATCGATGTCTCGATGGTCTGCACGTCCGTGCAGATCATTTTGGTTTGTCGGCCATATCAACGGCTAGCTTACGGCGCTCGAAGTCGATGCCGGAATAGGCAAAATAAGCGTTCGTAGTCGTCGCTAAGGTCGTGCGTTGCGTATCGCGTTTTCTTGCTAGCAGAAATCAGCGAGCCTACAGGAAGCGCACACGGTTCGCTTCGAATGACGGCGGTCCACCGACTACTCCTTGCCGGGGGACAGATGGTATCGCGAAAATTCCATGGCGCCGAAAATCCGTTCGCTGCCGTGTGGACTGGCGATTACGAACGCGCGATCGGCGAGCTCTATCACGAGACGCGGCCTGGTGCCGCTGTGATGCGCGCGCGCGTCTTCGGCCATTTGCATCTCGATGCGCGCCTCGTCGCCGAATACGAATCCGGGATCGCCAACTCACTCGAGCCGACCGAACGCGCGATCTACCTAGCGATTGCAGCGTGTGCACATCTCGCGATCGACCGCACGACAGACGCCCGCACGATTTTCGCCGACGCCGAGCGTGCCGGCGCGGTGCTTTCGGAGCCGCTCGCTCGTGCGTCGCTCGGATTCTATCGCGTCGTCTTCGCATTTCGATCCGGCGACGAAATCGCGACGGTACGCCACCTGAACGCGACCCTCGCCGATCTCGACACGATGCCCGATCTCGAACCGCGTGAAGCGTGGCGGTACGAGCGCAATCATTTACGTGCGCGACTGCTCGGCGTGCGCGCCGTGTTGTGTGGCCTGCATGCCGACTACGCGGGTGAAGAACGCGCGCTCTCGCAGGCGCTCCTATGCGGCGAACTCGTGCGCAATCGCGACGCCGTTCACGAAGCCGAGTTGTTAGCCGCACTTGCGGGACATACGAAGCATTTCCCGAGCATCTCGTCGCGCGAACTCGTCTTTCTCAGGGCACGGAAGTTTACGTGGACGACGTATGTCGATCGTCATCGCGCGATGATCAAGGGCGCGCTCGCCTTAAATCGCGTGCTCTTCGGCGGGTCGATCGACGCGCAGGCGCTGGGAGGTCGGTCGGCGCCGGCACTTGCGACGCGAATCTGGCCGTGTGTGAGTGCACTCGCCTTCACGACGTGGTCGGACGCGCGCGCATATGCTGATGAGCTGCGTTTCGGTCTCTCGCTCGCACGTGCGAGTGCGTGGGATACGACCCTCGACGATAGCGCGAGCGCGCTTCTGGTGCTCATCTCCGTCGTCGCGCCGAACGATCTGGCATCGGCGCGCGAACTGCTCGCGACGTACGATCGTGCGATCGCCGCACTCGCGCCCTACGTGATGACGTCGCAAGACCCACGGCGCTTGGCGGCTCGCGGCTTTGCCGCGGGATGCATCGCCAAAGCCGAGGGGGATGACGACGTGGCGCGCGCCGCGTTCTCCGAGTCGCTCGCATTTTGGCGCGAGCGAGGTCTCCGCGTACGGGCGGCGTTTGGTGGAATCGAGGCGTTCGCCATCTCGCGCGATGCGCGCGACCTCGACGATGCTCGCGCGTTCGTCGCAGACTTTCCCGAAGCGCCGTATACGCACCGGCTGCAGGCGGCACTCGTGGCATGCACGTCGACGATGCCACCGCGGTTCCCTTATTTCGATCGCATGGTGGGGTAGGGTCGCCCGAGGCGGCTCCGAAAATCGGCGACGTGCAGACCGAGCCACGAACGGGCGACCTCCCGAAGACCTACGATCCCGCGACCGTCGAGGCCGCGCGCTATGCGACGTGGCTCGCGTCGGGCGTCTTTCACGAGGAGCCCGATCCCGCGCGGCCGCCGTTCATCATCTCGATGCCGCCGCCGAACATCACGGGTCGCGCGCACCTCGGTCATGGATCGACGTATACGCCGATGGATATTCTCACGCGCTATCATCGTATGCTCGGCGAAAATGCGACGTGGTTGCCGGGGCAAGATCACGCTGCGATCGCGACCGAAACCGTCATCATTCGTGAGCTCGCAAAAGAGGGTCTCACGCGCGATGGGCTCGGGCGCGAGGCGTATCTCCAGCGCGCTTGGGCGTGGCGCGAAAAATATGGTTTCGAGATTTACGAATCGTTTCGAACGCTCGGCTTCGGGCCCGATTGGGATCGCGATCGTTTCACGATGGACGCGGGCCTGTCGGCAGCGGTCACCAGCGTCTTCGTTTCGCTCTATGGTGAAGGACTAATCTATCGCGGGACGCGTCTCGTCAATTGGGACCCGAAAGCGCAATCGACGCTCTCCGATGCCGAGATCGATAACGAAGAGCGCGACACGTTTCTCTGGCATCTGCGGTATCGCGCCGAAGACGGCGGCGACGGCCTCGTCATCGCAACGACGCGCCCCGAGACCTTTCTCGGCGACGTCGCCGTCGCCGTGCATCCCGACGATGCTCGCTACGCGCATCTCATCGGTAAGAACGTCGTCTTGCCGATCGTCGATCGCGCGATCCCCGTGATTGCCGACGCGGCCGTCGAATCATCGTTCGGAACCGGGGCGGTGAAAGTCACGCCCGCACACGACGCGACCGACTACGAAATTGGGACGCGCCACAACTTACCGATGCCGACGATCATCGATTTCGATGGCACGATCTGTGCGCCGATTTTTCGCGACTCGACGCGCGGAGCGATCGAGGCACACGTTCAGGCGCGCTACGATGCAGCGACGGCGCGCATGGCGCCGTACATCAGCCTCGATCGATTCGCCGCGCGGAAAGCGATCGTCGGCGATCTGCGCGCGTGCGGCGCGCTCGAACGCGAAGAACCGTATCGCACGAGCGTGCCCGTTTCGTCGCGATCGGGAGCCGTGATCGAACCGTTGCTGTCGTTGCAGTGGTTCTGCAAGATGGAACCGCTCGCCAAGCCCGCACTCGAAGCGTACGAGTCGGGACAGATTCGCTTCATTCCCGAACGATTCGGGCGTACGTATGCGAGTTGGCTCGAAAATATCCGCGATTGGAACGTCTCGCGTCAGGTGTGGTGGGGCCATCAGCTCCCCGTCTGGTACGGCCCGAACGACGAAGTGATCGTCGCGAAATCGGAAGCCGAAGCACTCGCGATCGCGCGCGACACGCTCGGTACGACGGAGATTCGGCGCGATCCCGATACGCTCGATACGTGGTTCTCGAGCGGGCTGTGGCCATTCTCGATTCTCGGCTGGCCCGAGCAAACGGCCCAACTCGAGCACTGGTATCCCAACGCGACGCTCGTGACCGGACGCGAGATCATCTTTTTGTGGGTCGCGCGTATGGTAATGCTCGGCTTGCATTTCGTCGGCAAGATTCCGTTCAAGGACGTCTTCATCGCGCCGCTCGTCTTCGACGATAAGGGGCGCAAGATGTCCAAATCGATCGGAAACGTGATCGACCCGATGGATCTCGTCGCGAAGTACGGCGCCGATGCAACGCGGCTCGGTGTCGTATTGCAGATGCGTCTGGAATCGCAAGAATTGCGTTTCGACGAACGCTTCGTTGCGAAGGCGCGCGACTTCAACAACAAGATGTGGAACGCGCTGCGCTATATGCGCTCGTTACCCGAGGGCTTGCCGCATGCGAGCCGGCTTCCGAGTGCGAGCGAACTCTCACTTGCCGATGCGTGGATGCTCGCGGGTTTGCGTGCGACGATCGTGCGCGTTACGGCGGCGCTCGATGCCTATGAGTTCGGCGTCGCAGCCGATACGTTGCTCGATTTCATTTGGTATCAGTTTTGCGACTGGTACATCGAAGCCACGAAGGTGCCGTCGCCAACGCGTGCGCGCGTGCTGTCGTACGGTTTCAACGTGCTGATGCGATTGCTTCATCCGATCGCCCCGTTCGTCACCGAAGAGATCTGGCAGGCGTTGCCGCACGACGGCAAGACGATCGTCACCGCGATGTGGCCCGATCCCGACGAGATCGCAATCGACCCGGTCGCGCCCGCGCGCTACGAAACGTTGCGCGCCGTCGTGGGCAAGGTGCGCGATCTCCGCAGCGAACTCGCGCTCGCCCCGCGCGAGAAACTCACGATCGACGTGCCGCCCGAACTCGACGCCGACGCACGCGCGCTCCTCGGGATTCACGCGAATGCGACGCTCGTCGATACGCCCGCACTAGCGGGCACCGCGAGCGAACCGCTGCTGGCGGCCGTGCCGCGTGCGCCTGCGAGACTCATGCGCGAGCGTTATCGCAGAGACGTCGCAAGAGTCGATGTCGAGCTCGAGCGCCGGGAGAAGAAGCTCGCGAACGAAATGTTTACGAGCAAAGCGTCGCCCGACGTCGTCGCCAAAGAACGTGCGAAGGCGCTTGAGTTCGCGGCCGATCGTGCGCGGGCGATCGCCCATCTCGTCGCGCTCGGCGAGGAGGCGTAGCATGGTCCGGGTTCCCAGGCCCGAAGGAGCGGTTATGGAGTACCACGCGTGAGTCGAGCCCTCGAGGCGCTTCGCGAGCGCACGCTGATGACGGCGCAGCAAATCGACCGCGTCATCGCGCGCATCGCGCATCAGATTCTCGAACCCGAGGACGCGCAGGCGGGCATCGTGCTCATCGGCATTCGCCGCGGCGGCGAGCAGCTGGCGCGCCGGCTCGCGCTAAAGGTCGAGGAGATCAGCGGTACGCGTCCGGGACTCGGATTTCTCAATATCAATCTTTACCGCGACGACGATGTTGCGAAAGCGCTTCCCGAATCCGAGATTCACGAGGATCTTTCGGGCAAAGTCGTCATCATCGTCGACGACGTGCTCTTCACGGGGCGTACCGTGCGATCGGCGCTCGATGCCGTGACCGATCTCGGTCGCCCGCAGGTGATTCGACTCGCCGTGCTCGTCGATCGTGGGTTGCGCGAACTGCCCGTCCAAGGCGATTACGTCGGCCGTGCGATTCCGACGAGTCGACGCGAGCATATCGTCGTGCATCTTTCAAAGACGTTCTCGGAAGACGATCGTGTCATGATCCGCAGCGATGGCGATGCCGGGGCGTAGCCTCCTCGACCTCGACGATTTTACGGCGAGCGAGATCGCGTACATTCTCGAACGCGCGCGCGCGTTCCACGATGATCCGCCACCGCGCGATCTTCTGCGCGATGTGTGCGTCGTCAATTTGTTTTTCGAGGCAAGCACGCGGACGTACACGTCGTTTGCGATTGCAGAAACGCGTGTCGGCGCCGATGTCGTCGCGCTTCCGCCGGGGTCGTCGAGTTTGGGGAAAGGCGAAACGATCGCCGATACCGCGATCACGCTCGCCGCGATGGGCGTGCGCGTGATCGTGACGCGCCATCCCGAATCCGGTTTTCCGTATCGGCTCGCGGAATCGTTCGATGGGCACGTGATCAACGCGGGTGATGGCCGGCACGCGCATCCCACGCAAGCGTTGCTCGATCTGCTGACGTTGCAGACGGAGTTTGGCAAGATCGCGGGTCTGCGCGTCGCTTTGGTCGGTGATATCTTGCACAGCCGCGTCGCTCGGTCAAATATTTTGGGATTGCGTGCGCTTGGCGCGGAGGTTACGCTCGTTGGGCCGTACACGCTGCTGCCCGATGCGATGGCGCGTGAAGGCGTGCGTGTCGAACGCGATCTCGACGCGATCTTGCCGCACGTCGATGCGGTAATGTTGTTACGGATTCAGAAAGAGCGTATCGCTTCGGCCGTGTTGCCGTCGCTCGACGATTACGCGCGCAATTATCGGTTGGATGCGCAACGATTGAATCTGCTGGCTCGTGACGCGATCGTGATGCATCCGGGGCCGTATAATCGTGGGGTCGAGTTGACGGAAGACGTTTTCGCGTTTCCGGGCTGGCGTTACGCGCAGCAGGTCTCGCATGGCGTCTTCGTGCGGATGGCCGTGTTGGATTTCCTCGTCAACGGGGCGCGTGCCGCGGTTGGGGCTCGGGGCTAGTCGCGAACTTTTTCGAAATTGGGATGTCCAAGATGGTGTTGTATTTGGAGGCCCGAGTCGTTGAGGTTCGATCTTAGTTGGTTACGTCGCTTGGTCGGCGGCGCGCAACCCGCGCCCGTCCCGGTTCCGGTTCGCGTCCGAGACGACCGCCGCAGGTAGATTTTTGATAGCGGCCTCTGGTGGTCGCTATCGGTCCGCGTAATGGGGCGAGTGTCAGAAAGGACGATGACATGAGCTTCAATGTCGGTCGCCTGCGCCATGTTCGATTTGAATTTTCAAACTCAAATCTACAACGTGGTTAACCGCGTCGCCCGTGAGCGTGATCATACTACTCTTACATGATGAGCTATGACTGCGATGCCTCACGCTGCGTTAGGCGACAAGATTTCGGTCTTTTAAGTTCAATGATGACCTGCCCAACCGCGTCGACAACGACACGGCATCATTGAAGCTACATCATCGACTGGAGCACGGACGTCGAGGTTGAGCCCACCGCGTCGACAACGACGCGGCATCATTGAAGCCAGGCGCCTAACGTG
>JANYGA010000229.1 GCA_025359485.1 Rhodospirillales bacterium
GCAAGCCGCCACCGCGCTCGCGGAGGTCGCGGGCGATCGCGCGCGCGAGCGCGAGATCGCCCGTCGCGAGAACGACGTTGAATGCGATCAGGGGCTCGCGCGCGCCGATCGCCACGGCCCCGGCGCTCGGGTGAATCGCGACGTTGCCGACATCGGGCTCGCCGAAGCGATGGCCGCGCGCGACGAGCGCTTCGAATTCTCCGGCGCGCACGTCGGCGAGGAGACGACGCTCGGGGCACGTGGCGGCGGCGCCGTAAAAGACGCTCGGCAACGCGCACGACTCCCAAAGCAGATGCCCGACGTCACGCGCGAGGTCGCGTGCATCGGCGAGCGACGCCGCCCCGAACGGCACGATCGGCACCACATCGAGCGCGCCGATCCGCGGATGCGCGCCACGTCGCGCGCGTAGATCGATCTGCGCCGTCGTAACGCGCGCGAGCGCGACGATCGCAGCGAGCACGCGATCGCGCGTGCCGAAGAACGTGAAGACGCTGCGATCGTGCACCGCATCGCTCGTACGATGCGCGAGTCGCACGCCTGCGCTCTCGATCGCGCGCGCGCACGCATCGAGGACCTCGGCATCGCGCCCGTTGGAGACGTTCGGCACGCATTCGAAGACGTGCATCGCTAGCCGAGAACGTTTGCGACGGCGCTCGCGATGTCGCGTGCGACGAGCGTTCCGTCGTCGCCCGATCGCGTCGGCCCCGGCGGCGCGACGATCGACCCGAAACCGAGTTTGCGCGCTTCGCCCGCGCGACGCGCGCGCTGCGAGACCGCGCGAACTTCACCCGAGAGTCCGAGTTCTCCGAAGGCGACCGTTCCCGCGGGCAACGCAACGCCGCGAAACGCGGAGGCGACGGCGAGTGCGATGCCGAGGTCGGCCGCGGGCTCGTTGATGCGCAAACCACCGGCAACCGAGGCGTAGACGTCGTGCGCGCCGAGATGCATGCCCGCGCGGCGCTCGAGGACGGCGAGAATCATCGCGAGCCGCGCGCGATCCACGTTTGCGGCGAGTCGTTGCGGCGTGCCGTAACTCGTCTCGCCGACGAGTGCTTGAATTTCGACGAGCACCGGTCGCGAACCGACGATGCTCGCAACGATGCACGAACCGCTCGGTCGCGACGCGTTGCCGCCGACTCCCAAAAAAAGCTCCGATGGATTCGCGACTTCGTGCAGACCGCGCTCGTCCATCAAGAAGACGCAGATTTCATCGGCACTTCCGAAACGATTTTTGTGCGCGCGAACGATACGATATTCCGCGCCGTTTTCACCTTCGAAATACAGCACCGTATCGACGAGATGTTCGAGCAAACGCGGCCCCGCAATCGACCCGTCTTTGGTGACGTGGCCGACGACGAACGTCGCGCAATCCGTGCGCTTGGCGAATTCCATGAGTGCGGTCGCGCAGTCGCGCACCTGCGCGACGCTTCCGGCGAACGATTCGACTTCGGGCAACGCCATCGTCTGAATCGAATCGACGACGAGCGCACGCGGCTTGATCCGCTCGAGCGCATCGAGAATCGCGCGCAGATCCGTCTCGGCAAAGAGCAAGAGATCGTCGCTTGCGTGCAATCGCTCCGCGCGTAATTTGGTTTGTGCCGCCGATTCTTCGCCGCACACGTAGACGACCGGGCCGCCACTTCGTGCGAGGTTGGCCGCGAGTTGCAGGAGCAGCGTCGATTTGCCCGCACCCGGCGGACCGCCCAACAGCACGAGACTTCCCGGAACGATGCCGCCGCCAAGGAGCGTATCGAATTCCGGCATGCCGCTCGGGATGCGGGCAATCGATCCGCTGGGCACGTCGCCGAGACGAATCGGCGCGCGAATGAGCGTGCCGCCGCCCGCGAGTCGCGCGCTCGAACCGAGACGCGACTTCGGCGCGGCCTGCGGCGCTTCGGCGAACGTATTCCATGCATCGCATGCGGGGCAGCGCCCGAGCCAGCGCATCGACTCATGGCCGCAGCCGGAACAGAAGAAGGCCGCGCGCGTTTTTGCCATCGCGGCAAGCGTAGCGTGCGCGAGTGCCAACGTCCTGGCACGCGAGGGACCGTGGGAGTGTGCGCGAACGGTCGCGCCTCGGCATGGGTGGCTTCGCACACGTCGCGATCGACGGGCCCGCGGGAAGCGGAAAAACGACCGTCGCGCACGCGCTCGCGCGCGATCTCGGCATCTTGTATCTCGATACGGGAGCGATGTATCGCGCCGTCGCCCTCGCGACGCTTCACGCCGGAATCGACCCCAGGGACGGAGCCGCCGTCGCTGCACTCGCGCGAGCCGAACCCGTCCGGGCCGAGCCCGATCGCGACGCCGAACGCGGCTTTCGCGTGTTCGTCGGGGCGCACGAATTCGGTCAGGAACTCTACGCAAACGATGTAAGCCGCGTCGTCTCGACCGTCGCCGCGCACGCAGAACTGCGCGCGATTCTCGTGCAACGCCAGCGCGCGATCGCAGCCGAACGCGCGGTCATCATGGCCGGCCGCGATATCGGCACGGTCGTCTTGCCCGACGCCCCGACCAAGATTTTTTTGACCGCGAGCGTCGCCGAACGTGTCGAGCGTCGACGCGCCGAACTCGAAGCGCGAGGCACGATCGTCGATCGCGCGGCGTTGCACGCCGAGATCGTCGAACGCGATGCGCTCGATACGACGCGCGCGACCGCGCCGCTCGTTGCCGCTGCCGACGCCGTCGAGATCGATTCGACCGGCCTCTCGATCGACGAGGTCGTCGCGCGGATCGCGGCGCTCGTGCGCGCGTGAAAACCGCAAAACCGGGCGAGTTCGACGACGATTTTTACGCCTCGGCGAAGGGCTTCGTGCGCATCTTCATGACGCTCGTGGGCCGGATCGACGCGGTCGGCCGCGAGAACGTCCCGCTCACGGGCCCGCTCATCATCGCGTGCAATCACGTCGCGTATCTCGATCCACCGGCGCTCGGGTGCATGACGCCGCGCCCCGTCTTCTACATGGCGAAAAAGGAGCTCTTCGATATCTTTTTTCTCGGGCCACTGATCCGCAAGCTCGGTGCCTTCCCGGTCGATCGCAGTCGCGGCGATACGGCGGCCATGAAGGCGGCGCTGCGCGTCTTGCAGACGGGAGCCGCGCTCGGCATCTTTCCCGAAGGCACGCGCAACGCGGCACGAACGGCCGAGCCTCAAGTGGGCGTGGCATTTCTCGCCGCCCGCTCCGGTGCGACGGTCATTCCGGCTTTTGTCGACGGGACGATCGATGCGAAGCGGTTCCGGCAAATTACGGTGAGGTTCGGGAAGCCGGTCGAAAACACACTGCCGCGAAAAGCGAGCCGCGAGGCGTTGGCGAAGTATACGGATGACCTCATGGGTCGGATTTATGCATTGCGGGAGAACATCGATGGAAATTAAGAAGGCGAAAACCCAGGGCTTTTGCTTTGGCGTCGCCATCACGCTCAAAAAAGCGGAGGAGACGCTTGCCAATCCCGCTAGCGGCCCCGTCACCACGCTCGGGCACATCGTACACAATCCGCAGATGGTCGAGTCGCTCGAAGAGAAGGGTCTCATCGACGCGCGCTCCGTCGACGATGTCGAATCCGGCACGCTCTTCGTGCGCGCACACGGTCTTCCAGTCGAAGTCTTCGAAAAGGCGAGCGCCAAGGGCCTCACGATCGTCGATGCGACGTGCCCGATGGTCACGAAGATTCACGTGCAGGCCGAACGGCTTCGTGCCGACGGTTACAAGATCGTCGTCGTCGGCGATCCCAATCATCCCGAAGTCAAAGGCACGCTCTCGCACGTCCCCGGCGCTTGGATCGTGCAGCAACCCGAAGACGTCGATGCGTTGCCGCGTGCGAGTCGCGTCGGCGTCGTCGTGCAATCGACGTGGTCGGGCGTGGGCTTCACCGAGATCGTTCGCAAGTTAAGTTCCAAGTATTACGACGTGCGTGCGGTCAACACGATCTGCACCGACACGCACAATCGTCAGAGCGAAGCCGAGAAGCTCGCGACCGAAGTGGAAGTCATGGTCGTCGTCGGCGGCAAGACCTCGGCGAACACGAAGCATCTCGCGGATCTCGCGGCGACGCGTGGCGCGGTTTCGTATCACATCGAAGGGCCAGACGAACTGCAGCCGCAGTGGTTCGCGGGCATTCGCACGGCCGGGCTCATGTCGGGTGCCTCGACGCCGGGCTGGCTCGTCGATAAGGTGGAAGCGCAAATGGAGGCACTGAGCCGTCGAGCTAGTTAGCGCCATCGAGGCACATCTCGCGCGGACGGTCGAGCGCTATCGCGGCCCGTCTCCGATCTACGAGATGATCCGCTATCACTTCGGTTACGACGCCCCCGCATTCGAGAAAGTGGGGAAGCGTCTGCGGCCGCAATTGCTCTTGCGGACCGCGCTCGAAGAAGGCGGCCGCATCGATTGTGCGCTCGATGCCGCCGTCGCGATCGAGATCTTGCACAACTATTCGCTCGTCCACGACGATATCGAAGACGGCGA
The DNA here is from genome assembly GCA_025359485.1 of Rhodospirillales bacterium. Classification (GTDB taxonomy): domain Bacteria; phylum Vulcanimicrobiota; class Vulcanimicrobiia; order Vulcanimicrobiales; family Vulcanimicrobiaceae; genus JANYGA01. The sequence continues at coordinate 4,467 of JANYGA010000229.1, forward strand.
CGAACTCCGTCACGGACGGACGACGATTTGGGCGCGATACGGGATCGCGCACGGCATCAACGCGGGCGACGGACTCTGCGCGATTAGTTATCTCACGCTCCTCCACGAAGAAGCCGTCGTGCCGCCGGACCGCGTCGTCGAGATGCTGCACGTTTTACACGAAGCCAACCTGCGCATGTGCGAGGGGCAAGGGCTCGACATCGAGTTCGAAACGAAGTCGCTCGTATCGATGCCGGAATATCTCGAAATGATCGCCGGCAAAACGGGCGCACTCTTCGCGGCGTCCTGTCAACTCGGCGCGCTCGCCGCGGGTGCCGACAAAATACGCGCCGAGCGCTATGCCGCGCTCGGACGCGCGTACGGTCTCGCATTTCAAATTCGCGACGACGTGCTCGGCACGTGGGGCGCGACGAACGTGACGGGTAAGCCCAGCGGCGCCGATATCGCGCGGCGCAAATGGGGCTTTCCCGTGGTTTGGGCGCTCGGTCTCCCGGCTTCGGAAGATCGAAGCATCGTCGAAGGCGCCTATGCCGCGAGCGCGCCGCTCGCGCCCGAGCGCGTGAAA
>JANYGA010000252.1 GCA_025359485.1 Rhodospirillales bacterium
CGCGCGTGGTCTCTTGGAACGATGCCGCCGAGAGGAACGACTCCGTCGCGAGCGATGCTTTGGTGACGCCGAGAAGAACGGGCTTGCCTTCGGCTTGCTTCTTCTTCTCGGATTTCATGCGCTCGTTCTCTTCGGAGAAGACGCCCATTTCGATGAGCTGACCCGGCAGCATCCGCGTGTCGCCGCCATCGACGATCTTGACCTTGCGGAGCATGGCGCGAACGACCGTTTCGACGTGCTTGTCGTTGATGTCGACGCCCTGCGAACGATAGACCTTTTGCACTTCTTGCACGAGGTATTGCTGCAGTGCATTCTCGCCCTTGTACTCGAGAATTTCGTGCGGATCGAGCGAGCCTTCGTTGAGCGGGTCGCCTGCCTCGACGCGCGCGCCGTCTTGGACGAAGCTGCGCGTGTTGTACGGCACATCGAACTCGTGCGCTTCGCCCGCGTCGTCGGTGACGACCATGACGCGCTTGCCCTTCTCTTCCGTAATGTGGACGGTTCCACCGACGGTCGAGATCGTGGCCTTGCCCTTGGGCTTGCGCGCTTCGAAGATCTCTTCGATACGCGGGAGACCCGTGATGATGTCTTCGGTCGCGACGCCACCGGTGTGGAAGGTTCGCAGCGTGAGTTGCGTACCCGGTTCGCCGATCGACTGCGCCGCGATGATGCCGACGGCCTCGCCGATATCGACGAGCTTGCCCGTGGCCAGATTGCGGCCGTAACACATCGCGCAGACGCCGACGCGCGCCGCGCAGTTGAGCACCGAACGAATCTTGACCGTCTTGATGCCGGAAGCAACGATCGCGTGGGCGACCTCTTCGTTGATTTCGGCATCGCGAACGACGAGCTTTTTCTTCGGCGCTGCGGGGTCGCGGATATCTTCGGCCGCACGACGCCCGATGATACGGTCGTAAAGCGGTTCGATGATTTCCTTGGCCGTGCCGATGTCGTACACCGTCATACCCTGCGCCGTGCCGCAATCGTCTTCGCGGACGATCACGTCTTGCGCGACGTCGACGAGACGACGCGTGAGATAACCTGAGTCCGCGGTACGCAGCGCGGTATCCGCGAGACCCTTACGCGCGCCGTGCGTCGAGATGAAGTACTCGAGGACGGTGAGGCCTTCTTTGAGCGACGCCTTGACCGGGATCTCGAGAATGCGACCCGACGGGTCGGACATGAGTCCGCGCATACCACCGAGTTGCTTGACTTGATTGATCGAGCCACGCGCGCCGGAGGTCGCCATCATAAAGACGGGATTGAGCGGATTTTGCGCGGCTTGCATTGCGGTCGTTACTTCTTCCGAAGCCTTCGACCAGACGACGATCGTCTTGTTATACTGCTCTTCTTGACTCATGAACCCGGTGGCGACGAACTCGTGAAGTTTGTCCACCTCGGCCTGCGCGTCATCGAGGATCTTGAACTTCGCGTCGGGGACGACGATATCGGAGATCGACACCGTGGTGCCCGATTGCGTCGCGAAGCGGAAGCCGAGCGACTTGACGGCATCGAGAAACGCTGCGGTCTCGGCGTTGCCGTGACGACGGTAGCACTCGGTGACGAGTTTCTTGAGTGCGGACTTGTCCATCGTGTGGTTGCGGAATTTCTCGCCCCACTTCGCTGGGAAGGCCTCGTTGAAGATCGCGCGACCGACGGTCGTACGGATCAACTCGCCGTTCCAGCGGACTTTGATCCACTGCTGCAGACCGATCTGCTTGAAGTTGTACGCCATGATCGCCTGGCTCGCATCGCCAAACGCCGTGAGCTTCTCGCTCTCGCCTTCGGGGGCGACCATGCCGCCCGCGGTGACGTTCGAACCATGGCCATGGCTGACGGTCCCGACGCCCGCGTCGTAGGCGCGCTGGCCGATCGATGCGATGAGCGCATCTTCGGGGATGTCGGCTTTGGCGACGCCTTTGTACTCATCTTTTTGGAACGTCAGGTAGTAGAGACCGAGCACCATGTCTTGCTGCGGAATCGATACGGGCTGACCGAACGACGGCTGCAAGATGTTGTTGCTCGAGAGCATGAGGATGCGTGCTTCCGCTTGCGCACCGGCGCTGAGCGGAAGATGGACGGCCATTTGGTCGCCGTCGAAATCGGCGTTGTACGGTGCGCAGACGAGCGGATGTAAGTGGATGGCTTTGCCTTCCACGAGAACCGGTTCGAAGGCCTGAATGCCTAAACGATGCAGCGTCGGTGCGCGATTGAGCAACACCGGGTGCTCGCGAATCACTTCATCGAGCACGTCCCAGACTTCCGGACGCACGCGTTCGACCATGCGCTTCGCACTCTTGATATTGTGCGCTTGCTGACGATCGACGAGCTTCTTCATCACGAATGGCTTGAAGAGCTCGAGCGCCATCTCTTTGGGCAGGCCGCACTGGTGCAGCTTGAGGTTCGGGCCGACGACGATGACCGAACGGCCGGAATAGTCGACGCGCTTTCCGAGAAGATTTTGACGGAAACGACCCTGTTTGCCCTTGAGAATATCGCTTAAGGACTTGAGCGGTCGGTTGTTGGGGCCCGTGACCGGACGGCCGCGACGGCCGTTGTCGATCAAAGCGTCGACCGCCTCTTGCAGCATGCGCTTTTCGTTTTTGATGATGATTTCGGGCGCGGAAAGTTCGAGCAACCGCTTGAGACGGTTGTTGCGATTGATCACGCGACGAT
>JANYGA010000266.1 GCA_025359485.1 Rhodospirillales bacterium
ATTCGGCTGTATTTTAGTCGTGCTTGCGGCCGTGGGCGTTCTCGGTGGAGGATGAAGATTTGACTCCCGATACACCGCCAATCGAGATGCACGATGTCGTCGATTATCGCAATATTCCGATTTCGACCGGCATCCCGCCCGTGATTTACATCTCCGCGATCGTCGGTCTCATCATGATCGCGACGATCGTATCGATGGTCTTTGTAACGAGTTCATCGAATCATCGCTGGCCGAATTCCGCAACGCTCACCGAGCCGCTAAAATAGGCCGAGCGCGCTCGCTTTATAATCTCGGGACGTTGTTCCCGACACCCATCGCGGGCATCGATTCCGGGAGGATGCCGGTCGAGCGACCGTCGATGCGATGGATGCCGCCGTAGAACGAAAATTCGACGAGCGCCGGGCGCAGTGAATCGGGCACGGGCGTCTCGCCGAGTGACGGCCATTCTGCGACGGCGCGCCGATCTTCGTTGAGGACGGCGATGTAGCCGTTCGAATCGGCCTCCGTGTGGCGATCGGCCCTCCGATATCGGACGTAACCATCGACGATGAAAATCGGCGAGAATGTTTGGAGTAGTGCGCGAACGGGCGTCAATAAGACAAACGTCGCATACAGAACGAAGGCGATCGTGACCAGTCCGAAGATCGGCGCGATGATGATCGCCGACTCCCAGCGCGTGAGATTCGCGCTTGCGGGAAGTGGCAGGAACATGAGGGCTATCGTGAGCGAACCAAAGACGATCGAGCAGATCACGGGCTCGATTGCGATGAGCAAACGCCCGAACAAGCCGTTGAGCACCACACGTCGCTCGGCTTGGGTCCACGGTCTGCGTACGAGTGCCATATTGCGCTCGTGGTCACCCGGCGCCATGCTTTGCGGTTCGGTGCGAATGACGGCCCTCCTCGGCTCGATCGTCGTCTTCGTATGTGCGGTTGTCGCGACCGCGAGCGCGCATGTGGGCACGATGCATGGACTCGTGCTCGCGACCGTACCCGCGACGCAACGCGTCGTCATCCGTCACGACGCCATGCTTGGAAAAGCTGCTGGTGTCGCGACGTTTTCCGTTCGCTCGAAAGCCGATTTCGCACGACTTCGCGCGGGTGGAACGATCGATGCGACGACCGACGTGGATGTGACGCCGTGGACGCTCGCAACGGTCGTTATTCACGGCTCGCAGGCGCTCACAGGTGCGGCCGCACCCGTCGTCGTGCCGCAAGTTTTTCGCAACGTACATCACGTCGCCGTCGGCGAGTACGCGCCCAACGCAACGTTTCTCGATCAGCATGGTCGCACGTTCTCCATGCACGATCTGCGCGGCCAAACCGTCGTGATGGCATTCGCGTATTCGCGTTGTCGCGACGCGCGCGAATGTCCGCTCATCACGTCGCGTTTCCGGCTCTTGCAACAACGCTTCGCGGGCATGCCCGTCCATCTCGTCGAGGTGACGCTCGATCCCGCTTACGACCGGCCCGCCGTGCTTGCAGCGTATGGAAAGACCTTTGGCGCCGACGCCGCGCGCTGGTCGCTCGCGACGGGCGATCCCGAAGCCGTCCTCGACTTCGCCGCGCAATTCGACGTGACCGCATTCCCCGACGAGCGCATCGGCATCATCCATCCCGAACGTACCGTGATCCTCGATCGGTACGGTGCGATTCGCGAACTCGTCGATGAAGGCGCATGGACGCCTGATGAAATCGTCGCGGCCGTACAACACGACGAACGTCTCGCCTCGAACCCGATCGAACGACTCGACCTCTGGCTGTCATCTGCGGCCGTCTCGATTTGCGGAAATGGCGTCGCCGGGTTTTCGGGCTTCACGGATTTGTTGACCGTGTTCGCAATCGCGATCTTTTTCGGATTCGTGGCATGGCGCATCGGCCGTAGCATCGCGCGCGGGACGACCTAGCACACCCTAGGTCTGACCGCGTATAGGTCCTTGGACACGTTTCGTTTGTAAAGAAAACGGTACCATCTGCCAATGACGTATGCACGCCCGATGGTCGTCCGCATTCCGCGGACACGGCGACAGAACTGGGCGGCTTGCGCGCTCGTTCTCGTCGCGATCGCTGCGACGCTCGCACGCGTTGGAGAGATTCCCGGCCACCCGCTCGCGTTGTTGCGCGTACTCGTTTCGATGGTGGCGATCGGATTTCTCGCCTTCGGTCCGGTCGCGTCGTTCGGTCGCCGCGCCGTCGCCGTCGTCGTACTCGAAGCGGCGTTCGGAATTGCGACCTTCGCGTTCGTCGACGTTCCCTTCGTCGTCGATCATCAGCCGCAGATCGGCTCGTTCGCCGCGGCACTCGTCGCGCGGCTCGATCGCGTCGAGCGCGGGCGGATTTAACTAACGCACGACGATATCGCCGTTGGTCGAGACGGCGGTGATCGCGATGCGCGTCGGCGTCGTGCCGTCGGGAGCGCGTGCGTCGTTGCGGACGCTTCCATTGGTGGTACGCCCGTGTAACGACGCCGAGACGCCGTGCGGAACGCCGATTTCGATTTCGCCATTGGTCGTCGTTGCCGTAATCGTCGAACCGATCCATGACGGATCGACCGTCGCGGTGATCGCGCCGTTCGTCGTCGAAAGGCCGAGCGACGATCGCGCTTCGCGGACGTCGATCCCACCGTTGGTCGACGACACGTCGACGGGCGCGTGCGGCCTAACGACGTGCACGCCGCCATTGGTCGTGACGATTCGTAATGACCCGCGATGGTCGGCGACGGCGACGCTTCCATTTGACGTGGTGACCAAGAGCGAGCGTTGCGCGGGGAGCGCGACGGCAAAGTCGCCATCGAAACGATCTTGCCCGCCTCGCGTCGCGATCGTCACGCGAGCGGTGTCGCGATCGAGGACGACGTCGACGACGATGTCGTCGACCAACGCTTGTGTGGGGGCCGACACCGTTCCGTGCAGAGCGATCGCATCGCCATCGACGTTCGGCATCGCCTGTCGCGCCGCGACCCTTGCTTGGTGACGCGCGTCCGTCGCATCGATCGCGAAGGCGACGTTCTTAGAACGCAGTTCGATGTTGCGCGCGCCGTGAAGCACGATCGTTCGATCGATCGTTCGCGTAAAGCGCGATCCACCCATCGACGAGCGCGCGGTCGCCATCGAGCCCATCGCAACGGAGACAGTCGCGAAACCTGTAGCGAGTGCGAGAGCGCCGAAAAGAAAACCGAGACGACGTTGATTCACGGGCGATCCTCCATCCGAATTCCTCGCATTTACGGTGGAGGCCGGATGAAGTTTCGCTAGGCGACGGGTTCTTTTCGTTCGCGTGCCCGCGAAGCGAGGCCGAAGGTTCCGAGCGCTGCGATGACGCCGACGATCGCGAAGATTTCGTAGGCGAGCCGATACGCACCGATATCGTCGATGCGACCGCCGATCGCCCCACCCGCGAGCGACCCGCCGAAGATCTGGCCGATGATGAGAAAGACGCTGAGCAATCCGACGGCCGTCGCCCGCGAACTCGGCGGCACTTCGTTCGTGATGATGTAGCGCGTCGGTGCGCCCAGGAGCGCGCCGAATCCGATGCCGGCGATCGCGATGCCCGCGATTGCGAACCACAGATGTTCGAGCGTCGCGGCGAAAAGGGCGAGGCCGGCAGCGGTGAAGGTCGAGCCGACCGTGAGCACCGCGCGACTGCCGATCGCATCGAGCGCGCGTCCCGCGACGGGGATCACGGCGACGAACATCAACGCACCGATCGCCGCGATCAAGCC
>JANYGA010000296.1 GCA_025359485.1 Rhodospirillales bacterium
CTCTTCATCTTCGGCAACTGGATCGCCGAAAAGGCCGAACTCGTCGTCGAAGGCGCTCATCGCCTAGCTCGCGCTCTTATCGGACTTCGGCTTGCGCTTGATTTCGGAGATCGGACCGCGCTCGACGAGGCCTTTGGCCGCGAGGAGGCGCCGCACCGGATCCGAGGGCTGTGCGCCCTTGGCGAGCCATGCTTTGACTTTCTCTTCGTCGATAACGATCGTCTTGGGTTCCGTGCGCGGGTTGTAGTGGCCGAGAATCTCGATAAATCGGCCATCGCGCGGCGCGCGGGCGTCGGAAACGACGAAACGGTACGTCGGCTGTTTCTTCGCGCCCATGCGGCGCAGGCGGATTTTGACCATGGTGTCCTGTCGTGCTCTCTTTAGTCTGCGGGTGTACCCCAAGCGGTAGCGCTCGGGGAAATCTGATCGGCGTTAACGGCCACCGAGGCCGGGCATGCTCGGCATTTTCGGGCGTTTCCCGCCGCCGAGCTGTTTCATCATCGCTTTGGACTGCTCGAAGTTCTTGACCAGCTTGTTCACGTCGGAGACGTGCGTTCCGCTTCCCATGGCGATCCGGCGGCGCCGCGACGCATTGAGAACGTCGGGGCGGCGGCGCTCCAAGCGCGACATCGAGCAGATGATCGCTTCGACGCGGCCGATATCTTTTTCGTCGATTTCGAAGTCTTTTGGGAGCGCTTTGGACATGCCCGGAATCATTTTGAGGATGTCCGTCATCGAGCCCATCTTGCGCACGGTGCGGAGTTGATTGAGAAAATCGTCGAGCGTGAATTCGTTTTTCCGAAACTTCGCTTCGAGATCTTTCGCTTGTTCGGCACTGTAGAGATTCTGCGTCTTCTCGATGAGCGTGAGCACGTCGCCCATGCCCAAGATGCGCGACGCGAGCCGATCGGGATAGAACGGCTCCATCGCCGAGAGCTTTTCACCGACGCCCACGAATTTGATCGGCGCGCCCGTAATCTTGTAAATCGAAAGTGCCGCACCACCGCGCGCGTCGCCATCCATCTTCGTGAGGATGATGCCCGTGATGCCGAGACGTTCGTTAAAGACTTTCGCTACGGCGGTCGCTTCTTGACCCGTCATCGCATCGGCAACGAACAAAATCTCCGTCGGCTTGACCGCGGCTTTGATCTGCTCGAGTTCGCCCATGAGGTTGTCGTCGATCTGCAGGCGACCCGCGGTATCGACGATCACCGTTGGAATTCCGAGCCGTCTCGCTTCGGCAACGCCGCTACGCGCGATCGCGACGGGGTCGTTCGATTCTTCCGCATATACGGGCAAATCGATCTGTTTGCCGAGGGTCTGCAACTGCGCGATGGCAGCGGGCCGATAGACGTCGGCTGCGACGAGCAAGGTGCGGCGGCCCTGTTCTTTAAGCCGCAATGCGAGCTTCCCGGAATGCGTGGTTTTGCCCGAACCTTGCAGGCCGACCATCATGTACACGGTCGGCGGTGCGTCGGCGAATTGGAGCCGGGCTTGCGCGCCGCCCATGAGCGTCACGAGTTCGTCGTGAACGATCTTGATGACCGATTGTGCCGGCGTCAGCGATGCCAGTACCTCGGCACCGACAGCCTGCTCCTTGATCGCCGCGACGAACTCTTTGGCGACGCTTAAATTGACGTCGGCTTCGAGGAGCGCGATGCGAACTTCGCGCGCCACATCGTTGACATCGGATTCAGTGAGCGTACCGCGACTTCCCAAGCGTTGGAAAATCGCGCCGAGCCGTTCGCCGAGCGCTTCGAGCAAGCTAGGCCTTCGGCGGAGTCGCGTCGATCTTGGACACGGCGTCGCCGACGGTCTTGATCTTTTCCGCTTCTTCGTCGGGAATATCGATATTGAATTCGGTCTCGAACGCCATGACGAGCTCGACGAGGTCGAGCGAGTCGGCGCCGAGGTCGTCGGTGATCGAGGCCTCGGTCGTGACTTCGGCCTCGTCGACGCCGAGCTGTTCTGCGATGATTTTCTTGACCTTATCGAAAGTCGTACCGGTTGCTTCCGCCATGGATCTCCCTCGTGATACGCGCCGCTGCGGCGCGCCGTTACATCAAAAAGCCGCCGTCAACAACGATCGTTTGACCGGTTACGTACCGGGCGGCATCGGAGCATAAAAATGTGACGACTCCGCTTACATCGTCGGGATTTCCCGCTCGTCCGAGCGGGATCGTGGCCAAGTAGTGAGCGCGCGCCTGCTCCGGCATCGATTCGGTCATTGCCGTCTCGATCAAACCCGGCGCGACGGCGTTGACTCTTACGTTCCGCGAGCCCAACTCCTTCGCTACCGACTTCGCGAGCCCCAGCAGTCCTGCTTTGGAAGCCGCGTATGCCGCTTGGCCCGCGTTCCCCGCGACCCCGACGATACTCGAAACCAGGACGATCGAACCGATCCGTTGCTTCATCATCGGCTTCGCGACGGCCTTACACAGGAAAAACGCCGACTTGAGATTGACGTCGAGCATGCGATCGATGTCCGCGGGCTTCGCACGCATGATGAGGCCGTCGACCGCCTGACCCGCATTCGCGACGGCGATATCGATGCGACCGAATTCGCCCTGCGTTTGCGCGACGAACGCGTCGACCGCCGCCGAATCGGCGACGTCGGCGACGATGACGAGCACGCGCGCGCCATCACGCGCGGCTCGCGCTTCGGTTGCGGTTTCTTCGAGCGCCGCGAGATCGCGGCCGACGATCGCGACGTCGGCGCCGTGGCGCGCGAGGTCGACGGCGATCGCGCGACCGATGCCGCGACTCGCGCCCGTGACGAGCGCGGCGCGACCCGAAAGATGCCCGCTCACGCGACGCTCCCGGCGGTCACGAGTGCCTGTAATTTTTCGACGCCACGTTCGTCGCCCACGTGAATGGCTTTCGGCGCACCGTCGAGTCGTTTGAAGAGCGGCGCGAGGACGGCCGAACCGCCGAACTCGACGACGAGATCGAGGCCTTGCGCGACGAGACACTGGGCGGTCGCGTGCCATAATACTTCATCGGTTATGGAATGGACGAGATTGGTTCGAATCGTCGCGACATCGGTGTAGGGTCGTGCGTCGACGTTGGAAACGACGACGAACGTCGGCATCGCGATCGTTGCCGCGGCGATGAAGGGCGCGAAGCGCTCGCGCGCGGGAGCCATGAGTTCGCTATGCCAAGCGCCCGAGACGTTGAGCGGCACGACGCGTTTGGCACCGAGCTCCAACGCGAATTCGCCCGCAAGGCCGACGGCATCGCGATCGCCGCTGATGACGATCTGCCCCGGCGCATTAAAATTCGCGAGTGCGACGCGGCCGGCCGAACGCGCCCGCGCGACGGCGTCGCGAAGTTTATCGGGCTCGAGGCCGAGCACCGCCGACATGGTGCCGTGTGCGCGATCGGCTGCATCTTGCATGGCGAGCCCGCGTTCGCGAACGAGCGCGAGCGCGTCTTCGAACGTGAGTGCATGCGCGAGCGTGAGGCTGCAAAACTCGCCGAACGAATGGCCCGCACTCGCGACGACACCGAAGGCATCGCCGATCACACATGCGAGCGCGTAATTGACGACGTAGATCGCAGGCTGGCTGAATTGCGTCTCGCGGAGCTTTTCCTCGGGTCCGTTTCGCACGAGATCGATGAGGTCGTAGCCGAGCACCGCCCGCGCGCGCGCGAAGAGATCGGCTGCGACGGGATAGCGTTCGGCGATCGCGCCGCCCATCCCGACGACTTGCGATCCCTGTCCGGGAAAGACGACGCCGACACGCATCACGCGCTCCACCGCCACGCGATCGAGCCCCACGAGAGGCCCCCGCCGAAGCCGGTGAAGAGTATGAGATCGCCCGCTTTCATCGCGTCCTTTTCGATCATCTCCGAAAGCGCGATCGGAATCGTCGCCGACGAGGTGTTGCCGTATTTTTCGATGTTGATGACGACCTTCTCACGATCGACGTCGAGACGTTTCGCCGCGGCTTCGATGATGCGTCGATTCGCTTGATGCGGAATCACCCACGAAATATCGTCGGTCGTGAGGCCCGCGGTCGCGATGACGTTTTTCGACGTCTCGACCATCTTGTTGACGGCGTATTTGAAGATCTCGCGGCCGCTCATGAACATCTTGTTCTTGTGCGTGTCGATGAGCTCGGGCGTGATCGGATTTCGCGAGCCGCCGGCTTTCACGCAAAGCATATCGGGGTTGCTGCCGTCGGAACCGAGCTCGCATGCGAGGAACGAGTCCGAATCTAGCTCCGTCCGCTCCACGATCACGGCACCCGCGCCGTCGCCAAAGAGAATGGCGGTGCCGCGGTCGGTCATATTCGTGATGCCGGAGAGTTTCTCGGCACCGATCACCATCACGCGCGCGAAAATTCCCGCGCGAATGAAGCTCGCGGCGGTCGAAAGTGCATAGATGAACCCGCTGCAGGCGATCTCGAGATCGAATGCGGCGCGTCCGACGGCACCGAGATTCGCGGCCACGATACACGCCGTGGCGGGGAATTGATAATCCGGCGTGACGGTTGCGACGATGAAGCAATCGATGTCGCGCCCGTGGAGACCCGCGCGCTCCAGCGCGTGTTGCGCCGCGATCGTCGCGAGATCGCTTGCAGCCTGATGCGGCTCGGCGTAGCGACGCTCACGCATCCCGGTTCGCGAGACGATCCAATCATCCGACGTCTCGAACATCTTCTCGAAATCGGCGTTGCGCATGACGTGGTCGGGAACGTAATGTCCGACGCCTGTGATCCGGGCACCGAAGTGGCCCGGAACCACCCTACTGGTGGTTATGACCGGCGTGCTCGTCCTTGATCGCGACGACCTGACGGCCATCGTAGAAGCCGCAGTTCATGCAGACGAAGTGCGGGCGTTTCGCCTGATGGCACTGCGAGCACTCGACGACGGTGACGGGGGAGAGCTTCCAATTCGCGGCGCGGCGGCTGCGCGTTTTGGATCGCGGGGTCTTCCATTTCGGATTTGCCATGAGGTCGTTTTACTCCGGGGGCGTGCAGCGGCAGTGCGGGTCGGCTTTGAAGCCACATTTCGTACAGAGTCCGGTGCAATCTTCAGCGCACAGGAGGACGATCGGTAGCGCGGAGTCGACGAGTTGCCGTACGAGGTCCTGTAGGTCGAGTTCGTCGCCCACCAGGACGTTGCTCTCGCCGAGTGGGTCGTCGTTCTCGCTCGGTGGGTCGAATCGTTCTTCGACGTCCACGGTGAGCGGGAGACGGACGTCGTCGAGGCATCGGGCACAGGTACCCTCCGCCACGCCGGATATGGTTCCATTGAGGTCGAGCCCGGTGCCCGCGCGCCGGATGCGGAGCGAGACCTCGAGCGGAGCTTCAAAACGATAACTTGCGAACTCGTCGAGTTCGATCGTCTCGAGGACGTGGAGTTCGCGACCGGTGTGAAGGACGCCGCCGATGCCGACGTTCGTACGATGATCCTTCATGATGGGCGCGATTCCGTATCCTAGGGTTTGCCTGAACGCCTCACGGCGGCACGTCGAAACGAGACACGTGAGGACAACCCCCCAATAATACGGGGTGGGTCAACCCTTGTCAACGCGGCCCCTCGTCGCGACCACCCCCATGCACCAACATCGACCGGAGGGAGGCCCCGTTGAACGTTTTATTCGGCCCGCAGATCGAAGCTGCGGCGGCCGCGCATCATCTCGATCCCAAACTCCTCGCCGCGGTGGCAGCCCAAGAGACCGGCGGGCCTGGAGCAAATTCGGGTCGCAACATCGTGGGCGACGGCGGCCACGGACACGGCGTATTTCAAATCGACGACCGTTCGTGGGTATTCGCGCGGACGGCCGCAGCCATGGATCCGGCCAAAAATGCCGAGATGGCGGCATCGATCCTCGCCGACAATCTCCATCGGTACGGCGGCGACATTCGCGCTGCGCTCTCCGCGTACAACAGCGGTTCGCCGACGGCAACGGGGACGAAGACGACCTGGGCGGATGGACGCGTCCTGGGCTATGCCGATTCGGTTTTACGGCATTACGTCGCGATCGCCGGGGCACCGCCGCGCGTCCCGAGTTCGGGACCGAATGCGGCCGGCTCTGGACCATCGATCGTCGAGCGCGTTCTGGCGTCGCTGCATGCGATCGAAACGTCGCGCGCCTTCGGTGCCTCGATGCAGAGCGCGCTTTTTAACGATGGCTCGGCGTTTGGCGACGCTGCGTTACAGATGCCGAGCGCGCAACCCGCCACGCCCAAGTCGTGGGCGCAAGTCCTCGAAGCGGGAGCCAAAGACGGCGAATCGGCCGATCGCACGATGGCCGATCTCATCGATTCGGGCGACGTCTTCGGCAGCAACGAAAACGACGACCCCTAGCCATCGCGAGCGTAACGCGTGATTAGAAAAGCGACATTACTCAGCACCATCGGCACTATTTTTTAAGGAGAACGCTTTGGGACTCTTCGGTTCGATCATCAACGGCGTCACGGGCGCGGCAACCGGTTTTCTCGCGGGCGGACCGTTCGGTGCCGCCGCAGGCGGCTTATCCGGCATCGTCAACGGCGGCGGAGCACCCGGCGGCGGCGTCGGAAACATCGCGCCGGGAAACGATCCGACGCTCGGCATCTCGCAACTCGTCAATCGAGCCTACGAGGGCAACAATTTGATGATGCAGATCGAGCAACTGCGCCATCAAAGCGTCTTGCAAGCTCAATCGCAGCAATTCAACGAGGTTCAAGATGAAAAGTCGGAGCAGATGCGCGAGATGAACACGCTACGCACCGTCGCGATGAAACAGCGCGAGGCCGACGACAAAATCGTTAAGGAGTTCATCAAAACGGCCGGCGGCGAATGACGGGAGTCGCCGCATCGCGCGGCACCACGGTCGGCGAATCGGCAGCGACATATGCGCTGCCGAATGCCTCCGCGAGCACCGCCGATCCCATTACGTCACCGCTCGACGACACCGCCGAGACGAACGACCAAGTCACCACGCTTGCGCAGTCGGTCGCAAAGCGGGCGCAGATCATGCTCTTGCGCACGCAATCGATCCAGCAAGATCTCCAACTTCGCATCGATCGTATGAAAGCCGATTTCAACGCGGCGCAAGAAGAACGGTCGGAACAACTCCGGGAAATGAACGCTTTGCGCGAGATGGCCGTCGAACAAGGCAAAAAGGATGACGAAATCCTTAAAAAATATATCGGGATGATCTAAAGACCGCGCTCGTGCCCGGAGGACCGATGAAGCCTCGGATGTTCGCCGCTCGTCTTCTCAGCGTCGCCATCGAGATCGCGATACTCGCCGCTCCCGTTCGGGCCGGCGAGTGTTTTGGCATGATCAATTATGAATACAGCGGCGGCGAGTGCACGGATAAAGACGGTGATACGAGCGGCGCCATGTCGACCATGTGGGACGATTCGTACCACCAGCAACAGTCGATGGTTCATCAGAGCAAACGAATGTTCTCAGGCGGAGCCGGCGGCGCAATGCGTGGTGGCGGTGGGATGCGCCCACGACGAACGTCCGTCCCAACGCCGCAGGAACAGTATGCGCTCCAACGATCGCTCCTAACGCACATGAAAACACCGTCGGACATGGTCGAGAAACTTGCCGCCACGCTTCCGGCAAAATCGGCTCGCGAGCGACGCCTCGCTCGAAAGTTTGTGCGCGAATCCGTCGATGAATTTACGTCGTCTTACGGACCTCGGTCAGGGTATGGCTCCTTGAGCGTCGCCGGAGCTCGCGAATTCTTTCTACGGACCGGATACGGCGTCTATAACGGCGATCACGTTGCCGACCGTCTTGCCGCAGCCGTCCTCAATACCGTCGTCACGTACCCGATGATCACGCGGAGTCGCGTCCCGCAAATGACCGATCTCGAAAAACGTCGCCTCTACGACTCGTACATCATTTACGCCGTCGCCTTGGCCTCCGAATATCGAGATTACGTGCAGAAACACGACATGCGCGGGCTCCGCTCCACGCGTGAGGCTGCTCGACGATTGGTCCAAGGCGATATCGGCGTGGATCCCGCGAAAGTACGCATCGATCAGCTACCCTGCGTGGCTTCCCCAATACCCGTCATGTCGTGCGACCAAATCGTCCAATGGTATCGTAGCGGCGGCGTGAGGAATTGACGGAACGTCGGCTCGCGCAAAGGGGCTGATAGCGGCGGGGCGGAACAGACGGCGGTCCCGGTCATACGGGCCATTAGCTCAGTTGGTTAGAGCGCATGCTTGATAAGCATGAGGTCCCTGGTTCGAACCCAGGATGGCCCACGATCGAGATCGTGAAAGAATTCTTATTAATAGGTCTTGTTCTTAAAACGAGTTGCGTACTTCAGTAAACAATTTTTGCGCTCGATTTTTTCTACCCTGAGTAGTTGTAAGACCGCCGGGTAGGTATAAACGCTAGGGGACCTCACCCCTTTTAGGAACGGCGACGCGTCCGAACCTCGCCGCCTCCTTTCCGAGCCTCGGTGCCGAACTTACGACCGGTGGCCCGCGATACGCCGGCGTTCTCTATGCGAATTTCGGCTCGGGGGGCATGCAACGCAACGGTCCGGGGAATCCGTTTGCGATACATGAACGTTCCCGACACCAACGTTTTATCTTACGCCCATCGATGATGGATTCGTCTCGGCCTACGTTCAGACGAACGATCGTGGACAATCATATCTCAAGAGCGAAATCTTCTCACCCGACCCGGCCCGTGGGAATGACGTCGATCGGGGCATACGAGCCGAAGTTGCCGAGTGACGGCGCGCCTAACTGCGTTGCGAGGTCATCGAGTGGACCCGATATCGATTGACCCGCAATCGAGTCGACGAGCGGGACGATCGTATCGAGGACGCTTTCGGCACGAGCCGGGGTTGCGACTGCGAACGACGCGATACCGAGCGCGGCTGCAAGGGAGAATGCAAACGGTCGAATCTTCATATCTGTGAAACGCGTTCTCATTTCCCAGAGTTCCCGGTGTCGCGTGATGGAATCGAGCGCTGGTGCGACGACGGGAATTCCAGCTACCCGAAGCGTAAGACCTCGCTTGCTCCTGGGGACGTAGCTCAGTTGGTAGAGCGCCGCGTTTGCAACGCGGATGTCTGGAGTTCGAGCCTCCACGTCTCCACCAGATTACGGCGGCCCGCTTCGTTCCGGCGAATGCGGGCCGTTTCATGGGTGACGAGGGTCCTTTTAAGCGAGCACCGATCGGGCACCGGGCGCCGCGGTCGAAAGCAACCCACGCATCTTTCGCAGCGCGACGTCGACGCCGGTGCGCTTGGAGATAACGGCGTTCGCTCCCGAAATATAGCACGCCGCTTCGAACGTCGGATCGTCGAGTTCGGAAAACGCGATGACCGCGGCGTGTTTTGCGACTTGACGGATGCGACAGATGGCATTGGGCGCGCCACGCTCGAAAAAATCGACATCGACGAAAACGGCTGCGGGATCGTGAAGAGCGATATCTTTCCCATCGACGTCGTCGCTCGTAGCGACCACGTGGAGCCCCGCGTCGGCGAGCACGCGAGAAAGATAGGGGACGAACAAAAGTTGTGGTTCGATCAGATACGTGCGCACGTTGATTCTCCCACAGACTTACGTGACGAGCCCGTTACGAATGGCGAATACGGCAACACCCGATCGTGCGGCGACCTTGAGTTTCGCGAGAATGTGACTGACGTGATTTTTCACCGTCTTCTCCGAAAGCGTCAGACGTCGACCGATCTCGCGATTCGACAGTCCCTCCGCGATGAGGCGCACGATTTCGAATTCCCGACCTGAAAGTTCGCCGACGTCCGCCGTTCGACCCGAGCGACGTCGTAAGATGGTACCCGCGATGCGCGGATCGGCATAAAATTCGCCGCTCGCCACGGAGTGGATGATTTCCACGAGTGCGGCTGGTGACGTGTCTTTGACGATGTACGCATCGGCTTTCGCGGCGAGTGCACGTTGCATTACGCGTGGCCGATGATGCGTCGAGAGCGCACAGATGCGGCTCTGTGGCGACGCACGCTCGCACGCGTGAATCGCTTCTTCCATCGAAACCGAGAGCTCGTCGATGTCGACGATGACGATATCGGGACGTAATTGCGCGATCCGCGGATCGATCGCTTCGGATACGTCGGCGACGACGGTTATCGCGGGATCTTGCTCGAGTACGTGCCGAAGGGCGCGCACGACGAGCGGGAGACGCTCGACGAGCACGACGCGAATCGGTCGGACCGACGCGAGCGAATAGTGCGGATGTGCGAGACGGCGCGAGTCGCCGAGAACGCTATCGATCGTCCGTCTCCGCAATCATCAGCGCTTATCTCCGAAACAGGAGACTGAATCCGCCGAGAATGCCCGCGAGCGGTGAGACGAGATCGCGTTTCCCGCGACCCTCCGGAACGTAGACGTAATCGCCTTTTTGCATCACGAGATCGTTATTGATATCGCCGTTCTTGTAGACTTCGTACAGATTGATCGTCTGCGTCGAAACCTTTCCGTCGCCGATATCGCGTCGAACCACGATGCGATTGAGATCGGAATTTGCTTTCGGGCTATTGCCCGCGCGCGCGATCGCGGCGACGAGTCGATCGCCCGGATGCATCGCGACATCGCCCGGCTTATCGACGGCACCAAAAACGAGAACGTCGAACGTAATCGGCGAGGGCACGTACACCGTCATCTGATTTGCTAGCGGGACGTTCCCCGAGAGATCGCCTTTTTGTAGCAGATCTTGGAGCGAGACCTCGCGGACCGTGTCGCCGACGGAGAGGCGAGCCGTGGGATAATTACCATCGACGGGACCGAGCCCACCCGCCGCCGCAATCGCGTCGAGCACGCGACTCTCGGGCTGCACTTGATATTTTCCGGGCGTTTTCACGTTGCCCAACACATACACATCGAGCGGGCCCACGAGCGTTACCGCAAGCGACACTTTTGGATCGCGCAGATATTTTGCGAGTGCGCGCGCGATCGCGTTACCGCCTTGTGTCGGCGTAAGGCCGCCGACGCGCACCTGCCCCGCAAGCGGTGTAACGACGGCACCACCAGGCAAGACCTTGAGTTCTTTCTGACTCAGCGTCGGCTCGCCGAACACCGTGAGTTCGAGCACATCGCCCGGACGGATACGATAATCCGAGTTCGTCGCGGTTTGAGCGACTGCGGGCAATGCGAAATACGCGACGACGAGAAAGATGGCCGCAAAGGCGAAAGACAACATCTGGAACGCGGGGCGTAGCGCCCTAGCAATGAACATAGATCCTCGTAAAAATATCGTGAAATGGACGGAGTGTTGAGTCCCATCCGGGCCCAACGTGTGAGTCATAGGTCGCTGTTCGAGCCGAAGCTCTCGAACGCCCATCAGCATATTCCACCGCTAAACGATCAGTCGCGAGATTCATTACCGGCGAATCTGACGCAGTGTGCTCGGACGCACTTCAATTTACGCACGACGAAGCGCTACGGTTCGGCGTATGGTTCCGAGCGTTTCCCCCGTAGTCATGCGCGCGCTTCTCATCGAACCTCAGATGCTCTTCGCGCCGTTCTTCGCAGCGACGCTCACCGCTGCGGGATACGACCGCATCGAAGCCGTGGAACGTGTCGAGCCCGGTGATGCGTTCGCGTCTGGGTTCGATACCGTCGTCATCGATTCGGGATCGATCGACGAGCCGCTCCAGATCGTGCGCGCGATGCGCGCACGCTTTCCGGCGGCAAAGATCGTCCTCTACGCGCATACGATCGATACCATGTGGGAACCCCTCGCGCGATCGCTCGGCGCCGACGTGCTCATCGGTCCGCGGGCCGACGAAGCGGATCTGCGCGCGGCAATCGCTTTCGCGGTGTAAGCGGGGAAAGACCAACACGTCCGGAATATTCAGAGTACTTCGACCGGCTTGCCTTCAACCGGCCGCACATTGAACGTTTCCATCCCCGGTCGCGCCGCCGTGGCGTCAGGCTCGGGGAAACTCCGCCGCGCATCGGTGTCGCGAGGAAGAATAAACGATTGGCTGTCGCTGGACTGCGTGTCGCGGTTGTCGAGTCTCAGGTCCTCTTCGCAAAAGCGCTTTGCAGTATCTTCGCCGACGACGGCGCCTTCGTCGTTCTCGGCGACTATCGGACTCCGAACGTGGAAGCGTTCGCACAGGGCAAGCCCGACCTCATCGTCATCGATCTCGACGGCCAACCGGTCGACGTCGCGCAGACGATCGTCGCCTGCACCACGGCCGCACCCGAAGCGCGCGTTTGCGTGCTCTCGATGCACCTCTCACCTGAGATGATGCAGCGCTGTCTGGCGCATGGTGCCGAGGCGTATATCGTCAAAGATATTTCACCGCCGGAGTTGATTCGCGCGATGAAAACGGTCGCCGAAGGTCAGTCCTACGTCGATCCGCGCGTTGCGGGTGGCCTCCTGCGCCGACGGAGCCAAAACGGCGGCAAACCCGATATTCTCGAACTCTCCGCACGCGAATCGGAAGTCCTCAAGCTCATCGCCGAAGGGCTCGCGAACAAGCAGATCAGCGCCCGTCTTCATCTTTCGGAAAAGACGGTGAAGAACCACGTCTCGCGCATCTTCTCCAAGCTCAACATCTCGGCGCGCACGCAGGCAGCCGTGCATGCCATTCGTGCCGGCATCGTCTAACGGCGTCGCCATGCGCGCGAGAATCTGGTGGAGGCAAGGAGACTCGAACTCCTGACCCTCACGCTGCCAGCGTGATGCTCTACCAACTGAGCTATGCCCCCAGGCCGTCGCGGACCGACCGAGCCCCATTCGCAGACATGCGACGTGGACCTCTCGGAAGATGCTATACTTCGCACGCGAAGGTCGCCGGGCAGTCGCGCGTTTTCGAACGTGAGGAAAGTCCGGGCTTCACGGGGCAGCGTGCAGGCTAACGGCCTGTCGGGGTAACTCGAAGGAAAGTGCCACAGAAACAAACCGCCTCGCGGCCCCGGTCGTGCGGCAAGGGTGAAATCGTGAGGTAAGAGCTCACGGCGGCTCGCGGAGACACGAGTCGCGGGTAAACCCCACGCGAAGCAAGATCGCTCGATCGTCTCTTCGGAGACCGGACGGCCCGTCCGAACGAGTTCCATCGCACCGAGGCGCTCGGCAACGATCGCCCCAGATAGATGGCTGCCGCCGCGCAAGCGGTACAGAATCCGGCTTATAGGCGGCCTTCGCACCGCCTCTTCTGATGAGTCGCGACACGGCGCGTGAGCGCAACTTCGAGGCGCGCGCGCCGGTCAAAGCCAATACATACGCGAGCGATGCATCTATGGTCGCCGCACCTTCTACGGAGAGTATCGGTTGAGCGCTCACTTCAACAAAGACATGACGGTTCAGGAAGCGTTCAAAACGCACGCCGGCGCCCGTCGCGTTTTCGCGAAATTTCATCTCGGCGGTTGCTCGAACTGTGCGATTAGCGAGACCGAGACGATCGAGCAAGTCAGCGAAGGTTACGGTATCCCGCTTCCGATGCTCATGGAAGAACTCGATAAGCTCTTCGCAACGGGGAGCCTCGAAGTCGGCGATAAGGTTCGTCTTCCCGACGAGATTCGCGCGAAGATCCCGCAATTGGCATCGGTCCCGGAGACGGGTGAAGTCAAGAGCTTCGAAGCCGGCGCCTACACGGTTGAATTCGGCGATGTTCGCCTCCAAGGTCTCGCCGAAGACTTCATCAAGGTGGACGCTACCGCCGTTCCCGCCTAGGCTACGTCGACGAATCGATCGGCTTGCGATTGACGAACGTCTCGTCGGTCCCATGCCAGTGCTCGACGGACGTTTCGCCCCATTTCCAACAGAGATAAACGGGACGTCCGGCGCGTAGCGCGGGAAAATCGAGCAGCCCAAGGTCGATGTCTTTCATCACGCAACCATACGCTTCGATGCGGTTGATGATGCGAACGACCTCCGTTTTGAGATCACCCGCTCGGCGCGTTTCGCCGCGACGCTCTGCCGTCGATGCGCCCGTGCGGCCGCCGGCCTTCTGCAATTCGGGATCTTGCTCCAAAAGCTTGATCGCGAGTTCGCGTCGCTTCGCCCACAATTCGTCGATGAGCGGTGCGAGGACGGGGATAAGGGCGTTGACTTTTTGGGGCGAAAAGAAACTCATGCGCTCGCGCTCCAGCATCGGTCGATGACCACACCCCGTTTCGTCGTCGTCACGGGCCTTTCCGGCGCGGGGAAGAGCCAGGCGATGAAGTCGTTCGAAGATCTCGGCTTCACGTGCGTCGATAATCTTCCGCCGGCGCTCGCGCGCGATCTCGTAAAGCTCGCGCAACAGGCCGGGATCGAACGCGTCGCGCTCTCGCTCGACGTGCGCGTTCGCGGCCCGTTCGGCGATGCGGTCGCGGCGCTCGACGATCTCGAAGCGAGCGGCGTTTCGTACGAGTTGCTCTTTCTCGATGCGAGCGACGATGCGATCGTTCGCCGCTATAGCGAAACACGCCGACGTCACCCACTCGATGGGCCCGGAAGCATCGCGGCCGCGATCGCGCGCGAACGCGAAGCCCTCGCGAGTTTGCGTGCGCGCGCGACGCGCGTCTGGGATACGACGCACCTCACGCAGGCGACGCTCAAAGGCCGCGTTCGCGCCGCGTTCGCAGGCGAAGAACGACCGCATCGCCTCGCCGTGCACGTCGTCGCTTTCGGCTTCAAGTTCGGCGTCCCGCTCGATGCCGATCTCGTCTTCGACGTGCGCTTTTTCCTCAATCCAAACTACGTGCCCGAACTCAAAGAGCTCTGCGGCGCCGATCGTGCGGTCATGAACTTTCTCGAAGCGCTTCCCGAAACCGAACCCTTTCTCGATCATCTTTTCGGGATGATCGATTTCCTCATTCCACTCTACGTCGGCGAGGGCAAATCGCGTTTGACGATCGCGATCGGTTGCACGGGCGGACGCCATCGCTCGGTGTATGTGGCGGGGCGACTCGCGTCGCATCTCGAGGGGCACGACGCGATCGTCATCGAGCGGACCAATCGCGAACTGGTGACGGCATGACCGAAGCGTTGCGATTCATGCGTTGGTTTACCCCCGGGCTCGGCGTCAAGCGATGGCTCTTGCTTGCGGTCGTGGGCGCGCTGCTCACGTTCAACGGCGCGACGCGGTGGTTCGTCGCCGAAGGCGCACACCTCCCGTTCAACGAGTACGTCGATGCGGTTATGGCCGATTTCGGCGTGCCGCTTCACGTTCTCTCATACGTCTTCGTCGCACTCGGCGTCGTCATGGTCTATCTCGGAATCGGCCTCTTCATTCGTTCGATCGTCGTTGCGATCGCACCGAAGGGTCGCGAAGACATCGTCGATGCGCTGATGGATCGGCGCTTACGCACGGGATATAAAATCGTCGCGATCGGCGGCGGCACGGGGCTCTCGACCCTATTGCGCGGCCTCAAACGCTCGACGACAAATCTTACAGCCGTCGTGACCGTCAGCGACGACGGTGGGAGCTCGGGGCGCTTGCAAAAAGAGCTCGGCATCTTACCGCCGGGCGATATTCGCAATTGTCTCGTCGCGCTCGCCGACGATGAAGCGCTCGTCACCGATCTCTTTCAATATCGATTTAGCGAAGGTGAAGGCCTCACCGGTCA
Source organism: Rhodospirillales bacterium (assembly GCA_025359485.1). Lineage (GTDB taxonomy): Bacteria > Vulcanimicrobiota > Vulcanimicrobiia > Vulcanimicrobiales > Vulcanimicrobiaceae > JANYGA01. Next base: position 15,513 of record JANYGA010000296.1, read on the forward strand.
CTCGTTCGGCAATCTCTTCCTAGCCGCGATGACGGGCATTACGGGCAATTTCGATAAAGCGGTAAAGGAATCGAGTCGCGTCCTCAATATCAAAGGCCGCGTCTTACCCGCAACGCTCGAAACCGTGCGGCTCTGCGCGACGCTCGCCGACGGAACGATCGTACGCGGAGAGACGAATATCTCCAAATCGCACGGACCGATCGTGCGTCTCTCGCTCGAGCCCGCAGGCGCGCGACCGCCCACCGAAGTGCTCGAAGCGATCGAAACGGCCGATGCGATCGTACTCGGCCCCGGAAGTCTCTACACCTCGATCTTGCCGAATTTTTTAGTCGACGGCATCGCGCAGGCCGTCGCGCGTTCGGGTGCGCTCAAGGTGTACGTCTGTAACGTGATGACGCAGCCTGGTGAAACCGACGCCTTCACCGCATCTGCCCACGTCCGCGCGCTCCTGGAGCAAACCGAACGCGCCATCTGCGATACGGTCGTCATCAACGAAGAACCGCCCAGGCGTCTTTTAGAAGCCTACGCGGTCGAAGGCCAAATTCCGGTCAAACCCGATCGCGCCGAGATCGAAGCGATGGGCTTACGCGTGATCGGTGCGAGCGTCGTAAGTGAAACCTCGACCGTGCGTCACGATCCCGCACGCCTCGCCGACGTCATCTTACGCCTCATCGACGAGCACGTCGCGCAACGATCGTCCTTCGTACGCCAGATCGGAACGCTGCCGACGTCGGGCACCGCGGCAACCGTCGAGATCGAAGCGGCGCGCTAGCGACCGTTCACGCGAGCACCAAGAGCGCGACGCGCCGCGCCGCACGCTCGAGCAACATCGGCGCGTCGGAAAACGCGCGCGCGAGGTCGAGCGGTCCGTCGACGATCGGGACCGCAACGATGCCACGCTCGGCGAGGCTCGCCTCTGCACCGGCCGTCACGCGTCCTCCGAAAGCCACGACGCGCACGCCCGCGTCGCGTGCGATCGCTGCGACGCCGAGGACGGTCTTGCCGCCGAGTGTTTGTTCGTCGATCGATCCTTCACCAGTAAAGCATATCTCCGCGTCGCGCATCGCGGCGTGAAGGCCACGCATCTCCGCGACGAGCAAGGCACCCGGCGCGATACGCGCGTCGGCAAACGCCGCGAATGCAAACGCGAGACCTCCCGCAGCACCCGCGCCTGCGAGATCGCGTTTATCGAAACCGAGCGTCTGCGCCGAGACGTCGGCAAACCGCGTCAGCGCTGCATCGAGCGTACGAACGTCGTCCGGCGAAGCGCCTTTCTGCGGTCCGAAAATGGCGCTCGCGCCGCGCGGTCCGACGAGGGGATGATCGACGTCGGCCGCGACCGATATCGTCGCATCGCGCAACCGCACGTCGAGATGCGTGAGATCGATCCGTGCCAATCGCGCGAGCGCGGCGCCGCCCGGTTCGAGTTCGCGATCCCAGTCATCGAGCAGACGCGCGCCGAGCGCCGCGAGCATCCCCGCTCCGCCGTCGTTGGTCGCACTGCCGCCGACGGCAACGACGATGTCGCGAACACCGGCATCGAGTGCGGCGGCGACCAGTTCGCCCGTGCCATAGGTCGACGCGCGCAACGCATCGCGACGCGCCGCAGCGACGAGTTCGAGCCCCGATGCGCTCGCCATTTCGATCACCGCACGCGTCTGGTCGATTGCGAACACCGCGCGAACGGGATCGCCGAGTGGCCCGCGCACGATACGTTCGCTCGCGCGCCATGTGGGGAGCGCGAGAAACGCATCGACCGTGCCTTCGCCGCCGTCGGCCATGGGCACGATCCGCACGTCTCGCGTCGGTGTGACCGATCGTACGCCGCGCGCGATTGCGTCGGCGGCTTCGACGGCGGTGAGACTACCCTTAAATTTATCGGGTGCGATGACGATCGCCCCCGCGCGTCGACTACCGATGGGTCAGCGTAATCGAGATCGTGCGCGTTTCGCCAGGCATCAGCGGCGGCAGATTGTCGACGGCGCCGGAATCGTTGTACCCGGAGGGCGCCGTCACCTTATAGTCCCACGGGCCCGTGGGAACGTTGACGATTCGAAAATTTCCCGACGCATCGGTCGTTGCGGCGAGCACGATGTTCACCGTTACCGTCGCATTCGCAACGCCCGCGCCACTCGTCGCATCGGAGACGCGACCAGAGACGGTCGCATAATTTCCCGCCGGGGGAATGGCCGGCCCACAACTCGCGAGCGCTGTCGCCAGGAGAGCCGCGATAAATCCGATGCGACGAAAAGCCATTTAGCTCGCTTTTACATTATGCGGCGACGACGCCTTCTTCGGCATCTTGCTTGTCGAGATTCGCCGATTTTTCGCCCGTGAGCCACGCGTTTGCCGCATCGCGATGCGTCGCGTCGACGCGTGTTTGCAACCACGCAACGATCGCTTCGTCGGTGCGATGTTCGCGGACGGCGTGATCGAAGTCGCTCACGGTAATCCCCCAACGTTCGAAGACGCCCTTATCCATCGGACACGGATAGATATAGTCGTGAAGCGTCTTGTCGGCAGCGGCGCGCGCCTTATCGAATGCACGCAAGATCCACATGTATCCATCGAGCGTGTCGCGGCCGCGACGCGGAAAGTCGGTGCCACTGCGCAGGTCGGTCGCCATCATATCTCCTCGAGTCGGGGGTGCGTTCTTCGAACGTAAGACTGCCGAAATGCCGCGAGGGATTCACCGCGGGCGGGCTCGCTTCAGCGGCGCGGGCGCGGATAGACGACGACGGAGAGTGACGCGAGCGCGGCTTCCACGTCGCGATCCTCGAAATCGCCGTAGCGGCCGATGTAGGCGACGTCGATCGACCGCGCGAGGTCGAAGATGACGTAGTCGTAGCGTCGCAGCTGATGTCCGGCCGGTCCCGATGGTTGGCTCACCTTGATCGCATAGCCGGGCATGCCGTTGCCAAGGACGATCTTGGATTTACGATCGACGAACGTGCCGTCGGCCGAGCTTCGCAACTCCGATTCTTTTGAGACTTCGAGACCTTCGAGCGTCCCGCTGTAGGGTTCGATCGTAATGACGATCGTGCGTGCGTCGGTGCGGTCGCCGTGGTAGGTGAAAACGGCGGCGGGGAGTTTTGCATTCGGATCGTTTGCAGCATCGGTGAGTTGGATGCGCTTCCAGCCGTCGGGTGCGCGAAAATGCATGCCGGGGTCGTTATAGGCGAGCGAGTCGACCGTGGGTGTCGGAGCGGGCGCCGGAACCACCGTCTCGACCGGTGCGGGCGACGCGAGCGCGGCGACGAGCGATGCGAGGACGACGGATGCGAAAAGGTCGGGCACTTAACGAGTCTCCAAGACGCGAGCGAGGGCGGGTAGCGATTCGGCGTAGCGATAGCCGACGTTGCGATGGTCGTCGTCGAACTCATCGTGCCGAACTTCGAGGCCGTACGCTCGGACGCGGGCGGTAAAGATGCGCGCACCCGTATCGAGACCGTACTCGTCGCGACGCCCGCAATCGAGGTAACGTAACCGCAGGCGCGCGAGTTCGTCGCGCTTGGTCAGGCACATCTCGGCGGGATCGAACGCGAGCCAACGCGCGAAGACGTCTTCGCGCAATTCCCCCGTGGCCAGATCGAAGGGCATGTCGAACGCGAAGGGTTCGCGCCGCAGCGGCGAATACGCGGCACCCTGTCCGAGCATCATGATCGCGGTCATCTCCGCATGCGAGCGTTTGTTCTTCGCTTCGAACGCCGTCACGAAATCGGCCATACTGCCGCCATGCGCTTCGAGCACGCGTTGTGTCGCCGCGAACTCACCCATGTACACGCCACGAAAATTCGCATCGCCGCTGTGCGACGCGAAGGCCGCAAAGATCCCGGGATGCGCCATCGTCAGATAGAGCGCGCCGAAGCCGCCCGACGACTTCCCGAGCACCGCGCGGCCGCCCTCGCGTGCGACGGTCGGATACGTGGCATCGATATGCGCGACGACATCGCGAACGACGTAGGTCGCGTAATCGCCGTTGTGAACCGAGTCGACGTATTGCGAACCGCCGAGACGCGTGTTGCCGTCGACGACCGCAACGAGAACCGGTGGCATGGTGCCGCGCGTGATGAGCCGATCCGCCCACTGCACGACGTTGGTTTCCCAGGGTCGTGCGGCCACGAGCGCCGCAACGTCACCCGTGTATCCGTGCAGCACGTAGAGGACGGGGTAGCGCGTCGAATCCTGCGGATCGAAACCTGGCGGCGTGTAAATCGCGAGCGGTCGCACCGAGGGATCGCCGAGCGCATTACCCGCAAGCGCGGGCGAATCGATGAAATCGATATGCACGTCGCCTTCAAGGCGTAATAGTCGTCCGAGGTCGCTCGTTGCCACGGCGTGCGCATTAGCGCATACAGGACGGCGCTCCCGCGCTGCGATACAACGGCCGTGATGATTCGCGGTATCGGTCTGCGCGGCGCGGTCGCGATCAACGCGATTACGATGATCGGCATCGGGCCGCTCATTACGATTCCACTCGTCGTTGCGACGTTGCACGGGAGTAGCGCCTACGCGGCGTGGATCGTCGGCGCGCTCGTCGCCGCGTGCGACGGGCTTGCCTTCGCCGAACTCGGATCGCTCTTTCCCGCATCCGGGGGAACCTACGTCTTTTTGCGCGAGGGTTTTGGGCGCGATTCCTTCGGCCGAATGCTCGCGTTTCTCTTCGCGTGGCAAATCGTTCTCTCGGGGCCGCTCTTGCTCGCGAGCGGCTACATCGGCTTCGCACACTACGCGGGGTACCTCTATCCGCCACTCGGCAGCGACGCGCACGTGCAAGGTATCGTCGCGGCGGCGGTCGGCATCCTCACGCTGGTGTTGCTCTATCGTCGCATCGACGTGATCGGAGCGATCGGCGTGGGCCTCGCGGGCGTCGCCATCGCGACACTCGGTGCCGTGATCGTCGCGGCGCTGGGGCATGCGAATATCCCACAATCACTCGCAACCGATCCTCACGTCGGATTCGGTGCGGCCCTCGCGGCAGGACTCGGTCCCGCGCTCGTGATCACGCTCTACGATTACTACGGTTACGGACAATCGTGCACGATCGGCGGCGAAGTGATGTCGCCCGCCAAGGTGCTCCCGCGCTCGGTGCTCATCGCAATCGGCCTCGTCGCAACGCTCTATGTTTTGCTCCAATTCGGCGTGCTCGGCATCGTGCCGTGGACGGAACTCGTGCCGAAGTCGCCCGGCGGTGCGATACCCGACGCTGCGAATTACGTCGCCTCACTCGTCGTCGAGCGCGTGTGGGGAAGTACGCCCGCGCGCATCGTTACGCTCGCGATTCTCGCAACCGCCTTCGCATCGACGTTCGGAAATCTCCTCGGCTATTCGCGCATCCCCTACGCGGCCGCGCTCGACGGCGTCTTCTTACGCCCCTTCGCAACGCTCGACGAACGCGGAAAATTTCCACGCGTCTCGCTGCTCGCAATCGGCCTCCTCGCATTGCCCGCGTGCTTTCTCTCACTCGGCGACGTGATCAACGCGCTGACCGCCGGCCTCGTGATCGTGCAAAGCCTCGCGCAACTCGTCGCGCTCGCGCTCTTACGTCGCCGCGGAATCCGAGCACCGTATCGGATGTGGCTCTACCCGGTACCGGCGATCGTCGCGTTCGTTGGATGGGTCTACATCTTCTTTTCATCGGGAACCAGTGCGATGCTCTTCGGACTCGTCTCACTCGCCCTTGGCGTCGTCGTCTTTTTATTGAACGCGCGACGAAGCGCGCAGTGGCCGTTCGTGCGCGCCGCGACCGCCGTTGCGTTCGCGCTTGCCGTCATTGCGGGTACGAACGTTGCAACGATGGCGACCACCACAATCGCACCGACGTGGGGTCATGCCGCGATCGTCGAGCACGACGACGAGTCGACGTTCACCGTCGACGGCAAGCCGTTTTTCTTGTATGGCGCCGCGTTTTTTTACGAGCGATTACCGCGCGAAGGGTGGCGCCCCTCGATGCTCGCGCTCCGCGAGCTCGGCATCAACACGCTCGACCTTTACGTCCCGTGGAATTGGCACGAACTCGCCGACGGCGATTTCGACTTCGACGGACGCACGAGTCCGCGACGGGATCTGCACGAAGTCTTGCGACTCGCGCGCGATCTCGACTTCAAAATTCTGCTGCGGCCCGGGCCCGTCGTGCGTAACGAATGGCGAAACGGCGGTTATCCCGCGTGGTTACTGGCGCGCCCCGAGTACGCGATGCCGTCGCACGACATTCTCGAGGGCCGCTATCCGGCAACGGCGACGTTGCAGAACGCGCATTCCGACGACGCAGCCGCCGAATGGATGCGCAACGCCACCCACATGACCTACGCGACACGTTGGCTGCGACGCGTGATGGCCGAGTGCGCACCCGTGGCCGATCGGATCATCGCGGTCGCCCTCGACGACGATCAGGGCGCCTATATCAACAATCAAACATATCCCGCACCGAATTTCGTACGCTATCTCCAATCGTTGCAAACGATCGTGCGCGAAGCGACGGCACCAAGCGTGTTGACCTTTATCAACACGTATCAGATGAAAGTGACGGCATCGTCGCCCGTTTGGGCGATGGGCAACTGGTATCAGAGCGATGCGTATGCGATCGGCGAACACGATCGCGCCCAACTCGAATTTTCAACCGCCCTCCTCCACACGCGGCCGGGCCAACCGCTCATGGCGAGTGAATTCCAAGCGGGCTGGCTCGCTGGGCCTGGCGATACCCGGCCTAGACCCGCCGACCCGAGCAATACCGACCTCGCGATGACGACCATGCTCGGCCTCGGGGTGCGTGGCATCGTCAATTTTCCAGCCCAAGATACGCTGGCACCCGCGGGTTGGGAAGCGCCTTTTTCCAACGGCTTTTACGCGTGGGATGCCGCGCTCGAGCTCGACGGATCGCGTGCCGTCCGCGCGATACCGACGGCGCGCATCGGAGCGCTCGTGCGGGCACTCGGGCCCGAGCTCGCTGCCGCCCGGCCGCAGGTCGATGCCGCGATTGCGTATCTCGGTGCGAGTTTCGCAATCGCCGATCTTACGAACGAGCGCTACGGTGCGATCGAAGAGCGCACGATCGACGCGCAGCGCGCGTGTCGCGATGCCAATCTCGCGTGCGCGCTCGTCGACCCGCACGCTCTCGACGCGCGCTCCCTCGCGCGCTATCACGTGCTCGTCCTTCCCACGGGCCCGTCGATGCCGGCCTACACATCCGACGTCGCGGCGAAGCTCGCAGCGTTTCGTGCGCGCGGTGGCATCGTCGTCGAAGGTCTCCTCGATGAGGCGACCCTCGTGCGAACGATGCGCGATCATCTTCGCCGTTCGATCGTTGCGGACGTACCCGGTGGCAGTTTCGCTCGCGACGTCACGGGCCGCTTCGATGGTTTTCTCACGGTGCCGAATTATAGCGACGCGCCGCTCGTCGTTACGACGGGCTCGATACGTACGGCACGCGGTGTCGTGACGTTACCGCGCTTCGTCGTGCCCGCGCGTCGCGGGTTCGTCGCGCCGGTCGGCGTGCTACCGGGCGCGACCGAGCGC
>JANYGA010000017.1 GCA_025359485.1 Rhodospirillales bacterium
TGGCGCTCGGCGTGGTGCTCGTCATTACGGCACTCGTTGCGATCGGCATCAAGGAGTCGACGTCGGTCAACGGCATTCTCGTCATCATCCAAGTCTTCGCAATCGTCGCCTTCGTCGTCGCGCTACTCGGTGCGATTCATCCGAGCAACTACACGCCGTTCGTGCCACGAGGCGTGCACGGTATCGTCAATGGCGCGGCGCTGGTCTTCTTCGCATACATCGGATTCGATACGGTGACGGTCGCCTCCGAAGAAGCGCGCCATCCCGAACGCGACGTGCCGCTCGCGGTGATGGCGTCGCTCGGCATCGGTGCCGTGCTCTACGTCGCAATCGCACTCGTGACGGTCGGCGTCGTGCCGTGGGCGCACATCGATAAAGATGCGGGCATGGCGACGGCGGTGCGACTCGCGGGAAATAACCCCATCCTCGCCGCGGTGTTAACGGCGGGTGCGATTGCGGGGACCACGACGGTCATGCTCACGTCGTTGCTCGGTCAAGTGCGCATTTTTTATTGCATGGCACGCGATCGCATGTTGCCACCGATCGTTTCACGCGTGAACGCGCGTACGAAAACGCCGCTCATCACGACGCTTACCACCGGCATCATCGTCGCGGTGCTCGCGGGGATCGTGCCGCTCGACGTTTTACTTTCGCTGGTGAATATCGGGACGCTATCGGCATTCGCGATCGTGTGCGCGGGCGTGCTCGTGCTGCGATACGTCGATCCCGGCGCGCGACGTCCGTTCCGCGCGCCGCTGTCACCCGTCGTCCCGATTCTCGGCTTCGGGATGTGTTTGTATCTGATGATCGGCGGGCTCTCGGGCGGAACGTGGATTCGTTTCGTCGTGTGGTTTGCGGTCGGCGTTGCCGTCTATGCAGCGTACGGATATCGGCATTCGCTGCTCCGCGAAACGGCGACGATCGTCGCTTCAGACGATCGCTGACGTCGCGCGGGCCGTGGTATCGTCGTCGCTGCGCGTGCGTCTCCACAAGACGATCGCACCGACGAGCGCGTATGCGGCAAAGATGTATGGGAATCGATCGTTCGGTGGTGCGGGTACCGGATAGATGCTGCCGATCGCGGGAACAAGCAATAACGCGAGCGTGAACGCCGAGAGCGCGATATGACGGCCGCGCAGTTCGCCGATCCGGTGCAGATAGATCGGCGCACCGAGAGCGACGAATGCGTAAATCGCAACGAAGCCAAACGATCCGAGCGTCGCCGTATCGTTGAACGCATCGATCGGGCTGATGCCGCCGAGCAACATCCCGCCCCCGACGATGCCGGAAATGACACCGAAGACCGCGAGTGCGACGTGCGGTGTGAGGAACGTGGGATGCGATTTGGCGAGCACGTGCGGAAAGACGCCGCTGCGGCTCATGTCGAAGACGACGCGCGCGCCCGCGTTGAGCGCGGCGAGTGCGATGGAAAACGACGACAGGAGCGCGCCCGCGTCGATTGCGTACTTGAGCGCGGGGACGCGCGCCGCATCGGCGAGCGCGTCGAGCGGCGTTCCGAGTTTATCGAGCGGCGTGGCGAGGCCGCGCGTGCCGAGCACTTCGACATAGGCGCAAAAGACGAAGAACGCACCGGAGATCGCGACGCTCAAAATGACCGCGCGCGGAATCGTTCGGAGCGGATTTCGCGCTTCTTCACCGAGCGACGTCGCGCTCTCGAAGCCGACGAGTGAGAAGATGGCGATCGTGGTTCCAAGCGCGATTCCCGAGAGCGTGCCGCCGCGAAGATGTAATTGCTCGGGATCGACGATCGTGCCGTGATGCGCGAGCAAAAAACCGAAGAGCACGAGGATGAGCGTGATGCTCCCCGCTTCGAGCGTGAGCATCGTGATCGTCGAGAGTCGAATGTCGCGATATGCTAAGAACATCGCGATCGCGAGGACGATGCAGAGCGCGACGATCGGGAGCAACGTCACGTGCGTGAGTGGCGCGAGCGCATTTGCGAAGACGGCAAAGCCGGTGAGTCCCGCGATGCAAACCAGGGCATACGACCAGATCAGCGCCCACCCGCAGAGCGCACTTCCGCGTACGCCGAACGCGCGATACGCGTAATCGTAGAGCGAGCCCGCCGACGACGAGCGCGTCGCGAACTCCCGCACGTTGAGCGCGACGGCGAGCAGCATGAGCGAACCGAGCGCGTAGGCGAGCCAACTCGCATTCCCCGCCGACGCGAACATCAGCGGCACGATGAGCACGGGCGTGAGCGTCGGGCCGAGCATCGCGATCGATTGCGCGAGCACTTCCCAAATATTGAGGCAGCCCGTGCGGAGCGTCGTCATGCAGGGGCGGCGATGCCGATATCGGCGAGGACGTCGCGTGCGGCACGAATGCCCTCGCGAGCGGCACCCTCCATGAAGCCTTGGTACGGTACCGAACAATGCTCGCCCGCAAAGTGGACGTTGCCCTGTCGCACGCGTTCGTAGCCGCAGATGGCGGTGTATTGTCCCGCGAGCCAACCGGAGTAACTGCCGCGCGCGAAGGGGTCGCTCGTGAGATGGCTCAGCGTCGCTTTCCCGGTGAAGTGCTTTTGCGCTCCGGGATACGGTCGCTCGAGATCGGCGACGAACGCGCGTGCGGCTTCGGCGGTCGACGGCATCGCGCTCGTGGAATACGGTGCGCGCGGGCCCAGACGCGCGCTCCCTTCGGCGGAAGCGAAATCGACGAGCATCCCCGTCGCCCCGCGTTGGGAACGTGTGGCTTCCCACGTTTGCACGAACGAGCCGTCGTACGTGAGATCGCCCGAGCTCGTGCCGGGCCACGCGCCACGCTCGCGCCAGAAACGCGTATCGAATTGGACGATGAGTTTCGAATGATCGCCATAGCCGAGCTCGCGAATCGCGCGCATCTTTTGCGCGTCGAAGTTTGCTTCGCTCAAGTCGAGATTTCGCAATACCGAAAAGGGGACGGTGACGATTGCGGCATCGACGAGCGCGCACGCACCGCCGGTCGGCGTCGCGAACGAGAGCGAGACGCGGCCGTCGGGTCGACGCGCGATCGCTTCGAGACGATACCCGGTGTGCACCGTCTGCGACGGGAGGGCGTTCGCGATCGCATGCGGCAACCGGTCGTTGCCTCCGACGATGTGATAGCGTTCGTCGGAAAGCCCGAGCGTCACGAATTCGCCCGTCTTTGAGTCGTACGCATCCTGACGACCGAGCCAGTACACCATGTTGAGCGCGCTCTGACGACGTGCGTCGATACCGTATTCCGACGTGTATTGAAGGCGCAAGTATTGCCCGAGTCGCGATTTCGAACCGCCGGGAACGAAGCGGTCGATATAGGTCGCCAGCGGCATCGCATCGAGCGCACGACCGGTCGGCGTCGAATGCGCGAACGTCGTCGCGAAACCGGCATCGCGGACGTGGCCGCTGATGATCGGATAGAACGCGCGGAAGTCTGCGTAGAGATCGCGTTGCGCGTAATAGGAGCCGTCTTCGAAAATCGTTTGTTCGCTCGCGGCGGGAACGCCCGCGAGCACGTCGGCGAGTGGGAGTCCGAATCGTTTTGCGAGGGCGCGAATCGTCGTGTGCGACGTGTCGATGAGTTCGCCGCCGTATTCGCTGACCTGTCCGTTGCCCCAAAACGCGCGCTCCGAGTGCATGCGCCCACCGATACGCGATTGCGCTTCGTAGACGACGGACGATACGCCGCGATCGTGCAGGGTGAGAGCCGCGGCAAGCCCCGCGATCCCCGCACCGACGACCGCGATATGCGGCGTGGAACGGCGCGGCGCGAGGCGCGCGCTCGATACTTGCGGTTCGATTGCGAGCGTGAGCGCGGAAGCCGTGCCGCCGAGTCCACCGAGAAACGCCCGTCGTGTTAGTCGCATACGCCTTTCGACGTTTCTGCGGCGTCGGCCATCACCTTAGAGTTTGATGTCGGCGGAGAAGAACGCGTTGAACGGTAGCTTCTGGCCGACGAAACCGGTCTGCGAGTTGTTGTACCAACTCGCGTAGGGATAGGCGAGTTGCTGCGGTGGATTGGCGACGAAATTCCCCGCGGGTGCCAGCGCGTTCGACGGCAGTTGCGCGTAGACGCACGTCGAGCCGTTATCCCACGGATACTTCCGCTGGAAGCAGAGGTCGGCGAGCCCCGTCAGCGTTGCCGTGAACTTCACGCGCGAGCTCGCTTCATACGAAAATTGCGCGTTGAGCGTGAGTCGCGACGGTTCGCGTAGCGCACCGAAGCTATCGAATTTCCCGGTGTATTTATCGGGGATGAAGAGAAAGCCCGAACAGCTCGTCGTATCCGCCGCGTTCGCGCTGCCGGCCGTCGTCCCCGAACACGATGTCGGATCGTATCCCGGATAGACGAGCGGCGAGCCGTAGAACGAGCCGGAGCTAAACGTGGCGCTCGGCGTGATCGCCAGCCGTTTATGTTTGTAGTTGAGCACCAGCGTCGCGACGTGCGGCGTTTCGTATCCGTTCGCGCCTTGGAACGGCGCGGGCAGAATATCGTAAGGCGTGTATTCGCCGGTGCGATCGAAGAGCGGCTGTGGCTTCGCGCCGAAATAAGGGTTCGTAATGCTGCCGGCCGCGCACGTGGGATCGGCTGCGACGGCCGTCGTTGCGGTTGCGGGAGCGTAACACGGAGCTGCGGGCACACCCGCGGCCGTCGTGCCGCAGAGCTTCGTATCGGTGCCGCTCGCGCACGCGCCCGTGTAGGCGTTGTAGTTGCGGATGTAGTCGTTGAGGTTGTCGATCTCGTTGCGGTTGCCGCCGCCGAAGTTATCGTACTTTACGCGGCTACGCGTGAAGGTGTACGAGAGCAGTGCGGAGAGACCGTCGCGTTCGAAATCGCCTTTGCGCAGTTGAAATTCGACGCCGTAATTACGTTGACGACCGACGTTGAGCCCGTCGAGCGTGCCTTGCGCGCCGATTGGAATATTGGCAAGCTGATCTTGCGTCGCGCGATAGAACGGCGTGAGTTTGAACGAAACATCCGTTCCGTGAATGTGCTGCTCGAGCGAGAAATCGTAATTATTCGAGTACGACGGGCGCGACTGATGGAACGGCGTGTTGAAGCCGTACGGTAAGAACTGACCGATGAACGTCGGCGAGTCTTGCTGCTTGACGTTGTACTGCTGGTACGACGTCGGGGCGGGCGCGGCGTACCGACCGTACGAGCCGCGTAAGACGGCATCGGGCGAAAGCGTGTAGGTGAACGAGAGTCGTGGCTGATATGCGGTGAAGCTCACCGTGCGCGGGCTGACGTTCGCGAGGTTGGCGTTGGTCCCGGGCGCACAGAGCGACGCACCGGTGAGCGGATCGACGCCCGTAATCGCGTTACCGGCGGCATCCGTGCCCGTGCACTGCGCGACGGAGGTCGAGCTATTTCCGAATGAGTATTCGCGATCGTACGCGCCGAACCAGAACGGCCGCGCCGCATAGCCGCTCGCGGTGTCATCGAGGCGATACGTAAAATTCTCGACACGCAAGCCCGCATTGATCGTGACGCGATCGCTCGGATGGAATTGATCCGAGAGCGATGCGGCTGAGAAAAACGGCGTGATCTCGTCGATCTGCACCGAGCGGCCGTCGTTGGTGACGAGATTCTTCGCACCATTTTGTGCGGCAAGTGATCCTGCGGGTGCGGCGATGTCGAGCGAGCTGCCGGGAAATCCGGGCGCCGGTAGGCCGAAATTACCGTAGCTGTTGAGACCGCCCGATGGATTGATCGTACCGTCGGTGTTGTAGATGGGCGTGTAGCAACTCGCGTAATTTCCACTCGCGGGGCTGTAGCAGTTGCCTTTGCTATCCACGAGGTTGGTCGTGATCGCGCCCTTATACGTATTGCCGCTGTAGGTTTCGAGTTTCTGCGTTTGATACGAGCCCGTGAGCGTGAGCAGATGCTTGTCGCTGAGTTGGTTTGCGTAGACGGCGGTCGCGCCGAACGTGTTGCCGTGCACCTCGTAGTTTTGGAGCTCGCCGCCGAAGGTCGTGAACGCGCTGGTCGGGCCATTGATGAACCAGTCGGTGTATTCGCCGTAGCCGAAGAGCCGAAGATAGGAACTCGGGCTAAAATTCTTCTGGTACTGAAGTTTGTAGATCGTCGCGTTATGATCGTCGGCGTCGCGACCGAACGGGCTGATCGGGCCTGCGAAGGCGAGATGGTCCGGACTCGATGGCGAGAGGCCGATTCGCACTTGTGCGGCATCGGGTGCGGCGAAAAGTGCGCCACCGTACAGATAGGAGTCGGTGTAGGTGGCGGGTGCGCCATAGGCTTTTGCGAGCAGCGCGTTGCCGCCGAGATCTTGAGGCGAACTAAAGAAGTCGCTCTTGATGTCGCTCGTAACGTACAGCAGTTGAATATCGTCTTTGAGCAGACCGCCCTTGTGCGGAATCTTGACGTGGAAGTTGCCGAGGGTATCGCGTTCGGTCGTGTGCGCGATCGCGTAACTCGGCCCGGGTGAAAAATATGCGGGCCCGCTCCCATCGAAGACGCTGCCATTTTTTCCCGTCGCAATCTGCAACGGGTAGAAGAAGAGCGGCTGGCTCGCGCCGTTGAACTGATCGCTGTACCGATAGTCTTGATTCTCGCCGCCGAAGCCGATGTAGTACGAGAAGTTGCGGTTCTCGGTCGCGCCGCTCGCCTCGAGGCTGAGCTTGTGATAGAAGGCGGGTCCGCCGACGCCCAGACTCAAGGCTTGGTAGCCGGGATACGTGCCCGTCTTGATGACTTGGTTGATGAAGCCCGAGAGCCCCGAGGCCTCGGCGGACGGCGGTGTGCCACCGGTATAGGTCTGAACTTCTTGCTGGCCGAGGCTCGAAAGCGTGGTGATCGGCGCGAAATCCGACGCGCGTTGCACGGGGATGCCGTCGAGTTCGTTCGAGACGTCGCTATAGTCGCCACCGCGAATGTAGACGAGCTGATTCCAACCTTGCTGACCCTGCGGGACGTTGGCGCCCGGCGTCGTCGCGATCGCGCTGTAGGCTTGGTTCAGGCCACCGGGACCACCGACGGCTGCCGCCGCTGCGGCACCCGCGGCGTTGACCGAGTAGACGTCGCTCGTCGTGCCCGGTCGCACGAGATTGGTCGATGCGCGCGCCCGCGTGGTGCCGATGGTCTTGATCGTTTTCGCAAAACGAAACGTCCCAACCGTTTGGATTTGATCGGCGAAGACGCTCACGCCGCCGGCGGTTGCCGGATCGTAGCCCTGGCGCTGCACGGAGACGGCGTACGTATCGGGTGAGAGTGAGAGAAACGAGAATCCACCGCTCGCGTCCGTTTCGGTCGTGGCCGATTGCGACGGCGACGTGACCGTGACGATCGCGCCGCCGACACCCGCGTTCGTCGCCGCATCGAGGACGCGGCCGCGCAGGCCACCCGTCGTGCCGGCGAGCACCGGCACGACCGACGTGGCGATGAAAACACAAATAAGGACCAGAGAACGGAAACGTTCGATCAACGTGGGCCTCCAACGAGATTTCGGCTAGTGTATCGTGCCGCGCAAGCGAGGGCCATGTGCGCGCCGTCTAATTTTTGGCTTCGACTTTGGGCGAAGGCTCCGTGCGATTGGCCGAGAGACGCATGAGTCGGGCCGCGAGTTGTAATCGAAAGCGAACGTCGGGATCGTCGAAGTGCAGTCCGGTGAGTGCGGCCGCGCGTTCGAGCCGGTATCGCAGCGTATTGGGGTGGATGCCGAGCGCGGTCGCGGTATGCCGGAATGCGAATCCTTCATTGGCATACGCAATGATCGCTTCGCGTAGCACGGCTTCACCTTTACGGCCGTCGAGCGCGCCGAAGAGTTCGCGCACGAAGGTCGTTCGGGCGTGTTCGTCCCCGAGAAGCACGCGCGGAACGAGCGCGTCTTCGTAGCGCGAGACGCGGCCGAGGCCGTCGAAGCCCAGGAGTTCGCGCGCCTCGCGGTAGCTCGCGCGCACCCCCGCGGTCCCCGTTGCGGAGCGGCCGAAAACGAAGCGAACGCCGGTGTCGTCGACCGCCGTCGCGATCGCATCGAGTGAGATGCCGTCGGGTACGAGAAAGGGAACGCGATCGATCGATGCGCCGATCATCGGCGTCTCCACGCCATGCGCGACCAGATATCGGCGCAATCCTTCGAGCACGCCGTCGCGTCGCAAGACGCCCTCGCGACCGAGCGGCAGCGGTTCGTCGAGCACCGCGATGCCCGCGCGATAGGCGACGTCGGGATGGAAACCGAGAAGCCGCGCGCGCTCGAGCGTCTGCGGCGTGGTATCGGGTGCTTCGAGAAGTGAGAGAAATGATGCGTAGCCCAGGCGCGATTCGAGTCGGCTCAGTTCGCGTTGATGTGCGATTTGCAGCGCCGCAACGAGTGCGGCGTGCTCTGCTGCGCGATGATCGAGGTCGGAGAGTGCGGTATCGCCCTCGATAATCCAGACGTAACCCGCGAACTCGCCGCCCACCCGAATCGGAGCGACGACGCGTGCCGCAAAATCGAGTTCCGGAACCGCGGGTACCCGCACGGGATCCGTGCTCGCCCGAATGCGTTCGAGATAACCGCGTCGTTCGAGTTCGTGCACGAGGTGTGCGGGGTTTTGCGTTCGCGTCACCGTCGGGTGTCGCACGGCGTCGTCGGGCGCGCCGAAGGTATGGAAGCCGAGTAATTTTCCCGCGGCATCCTCGATCGAAATCGATCGCTCGATGAGTTCGCCGAGGCGGCGCGCGAGATCGTGCAACGTCGTGCCTTCGCTTGCGGCACGCGTGAGCGCGCGGTGGATCTCTTCCGACCGTGCGATCGACTGTTGTTGCGACGCGAGGAGTTCGCGATGCAAGTCTTCGGTGATACGCGCGAACGGTACGTCCCACGGGATTTCGAGTAGCGGCAGCTCGAGGCGGTCGGCGAGGGTTCGGGCAGCGTCGGAAAAGTGACGCACGTAGCCCGGCACCGCGAGTCCGATTCCCGCGAGGTGGCGTTCGGCGAGCGCTTCGATTTGCGTGCGTTCGCCGCGGGCATCCGTCGGCCACGCATAGCCGGTCGTCAGGAGAAGTTGGCCGTCGCCGATCCAGGGCGCCGGGCCCGGCATATCGATCACGTGCGCCCAGCGCACCACGCGATCGAGGCCGCCCTCGCCCGCCACGATCGACGTTCCGGCAAACGCCGGAAGTGAGAGCAACTCGCGTACGCGCATCGTGCTCGGTCGCTTTGGACTGCGGATCCGAAAACTCCGCCAGAAACCGTGCGTATAAGACGTAGCGGCGAAGGCTCGGCCGCGCTATACTGCGGGATACCTCACCTCCGCGACCTGGAGCATCGATTCGTGGAAGCGACCCGTACGCGCGCAGCCGACCTGCTCGATCGCCGACACCGCGCGGTCGCGCGCGGCGTCTCGAACGCGCACCCGCTCTTCGTAGCACGCGCTTCGGGCGCGACGATTTGGGATGTTGACGGTCACGAACTCGTCGATTTCGCGGGCGGCATCGGCGTGATGAACCTCGGCCACGGAAATCCGCGCGTGCTCGAGGCGGTCCGCGCGCAACTCGAAGCGTTCACGCATACGTGTTTCCAAGTTGGGATGTACGAAAGTTACATCGAACTTGCCGAACGGCTCAACGCGCTCGCGCCGGGCGATGGCCCGAAAAAGACACTGTTGCTTTCCAGCGGTGCCGAAGCGACCGAAAACGCCGTGAAGATCGCGCGCTCGGCAACGCGGCGCTCCGCAATCGTTTCGTTCTCGCTCGGTTACCACGGCCGGACGCTCCTCGCGCTGACGATGACGGGCAAGGTCGCGCCGTACCGCCAGAATTTCGGGCCGTTCGCGCCGGAAGTCTACCAGGCACCGTATCCCAACGCACGTCGCGGATTCGATACGGAATCCGCGCTGCGCGCGCTCGCGGCGCTCTTCGAATCGCAAGTCGCAGCCGACAAGATTGCCGCGTTCATCATCGAGCCCGTCCTCGGTGAAGGCGGATTCGTACCGGCACCCTTCGCGTTCTTACGCGCGCTGCGCGCGCTCGCAGACCAACACGGCATCGTCCTCATCGTCGATGAGATCCAGACGGGCTTCGGCCGCACGGGCACGCTCTTCGCCATCGAACAGGCGGGAGTCGTTCCCGATCTCATCACCTTTGCCAAGAGCGTCGCGAACGGGCTGCCGCTATCGGGCGTCGTCGGGAAAGCCGAGATTGTGGATGCCGTTGAGCCCGGTGGTCTCGGCGGAACGTACGCAGGTAATCCGCTCGCGTGTGCGGCCGCGCTCGCGACGCTCGATGCCTTCGAATACGATGACGTCCTCGCGGCGGCAAACGCGCTCGGCCACGCCGTGCGCGCGCGCCTCGAATGCCTCGCGGCGGCCTATCCGCACGACGTCGTCGATGTGCGCGGACTCGGTGCGATGCTCGCGATCGAATTTGCCGATCGCCTCGATGCGACCGGCAAGAGCCTCGCGCAGCGAATCTCCGCGGCGGCGCTGGATGAAGGCGTCGTGACGCTGACGGCCGGTCCCAAGGCGAGTGCGGTGCGCGTGCTCGTGCCGCTCGTGGCCCGCGACGACGAACTCACCCGCGGCCTCGATGCCCTCGAACGCGCCTGCGCGACGGTTCTCGCAGCCTAACGAACGTTTCCGAACAACTTCGGCCCTTTACCAGCACGCCAATAGCGAGGTCCAAAATTCTTGCACCCAACCGACTCGACGACGTCCATGCCTATACGCAAAGCGTCCTAGACCTCATCCATACCGAGACGATCGATCGCGCGCAAGCGGATTGGATCGTTCGCGAAACCGTCGACGGCTTTCGGGATTACGTCAATCCCGGCTTCCTCGCGTACCGGAAAGCGGGCGCGCAGGGCACGCTCGATGCCGCCGTCGAGTGGTCCGACACGGGCAACACGTTCACCGATGTCAACGGTCGCGAATACATCGATTGTCTCGGCGGTTTTGGGATTTTCAACGTCGGTCATCGCCATCCCAAAGTGATGGCGGCCGTCCGCGCGCAACTCGAACGTCAAGCGTTGCACAGTCAGGATCTCCTCGATCCGTTGCGTGCGATGCTCGCGAAGGCGCTCGCGATGCTCACGCCGGGCGATCTGAAATATTCGTTCTTTAGTAACTCGGGAACGGAATCCGTGGAAGCCGCGCTCAAGCTCGCGCGCGCCTACGATCCCAAGAAGCCGACGATCGTCGTTGCGACGCGTGGCTTTCATGGCAAGAGCTTCGGCTCGCTTTCCGCAAGCGGCAAATCGACGTTCCGGATTCCCTTCGGCGCGATGCTACCCGGCTTCAAACACGTACCGTTCAACGACACGCTCGCACTGGTCGATATCTTCAATGCGTGTCGCATGACGGGCGAAGATGTCGGTGCGGTTTTGCTCGAGCCGATTCAAGGTGAAGGCGGCGTCAATCTTCCGAGCGACGAGTATCTGCCCTTCGTGCGCAAACTCTGCGACGAATTCGGCGCGCTGCTCATTTTCGACGAGGTCCAAACCGGCATGGGTCGCACGGGCACGATGTTCGCGTGCGAAGCATGGAACGTGACGCCCGATATCATTTGCCTTGCGAAAGCACTCGGCGGCGGCGTGATGCCGATCGGCGCGACCGTCGCGACGGAAGCCGTCTTTTCGAAATTCTTCGACAACCCGTTCTTGCACACGACCACCTTTGGCGGCAATCCGCTCGCATGCGCGGCCGCGCTCGCGACGATCGCCGTGCTCATCGAAGAACGCCTCCCGCAACGCGCGGCCATGATGGGTCAGTACATGCTCGCGGGATTACGGCGTGCCGTCCGCGGTCACGAAGCGATCGTGACCGACGTGCGCGGACGAGGCCTTCTCATCGCCCTCGAATTCTCGAGCGATGCTGCGGGGTTCGCCGTCTCGAAATATCTTTTCGATCGCGGCATTCTCGTTGCGGGCACGCTCGTCAACGCGCGCACCGTACGGATCGAGCCACCGCTCACGATCGAAACCGCGCAAGCCGACACCGTCTTCGCGGTGCTCGCCGACGCGCTCGAAGCGATGTCGCGCGAAGCACTTTCGCGCACCGCCTAACCGGAGAAGATCGATGCTCGATACGAAACCACACGTGACGCAACGCACGGCCGTTCTGCGCCACCTCGAGACCGATACCTCGGGGACCGCGCTGCTCTTTTTGGGCGGCCGGTTCGTCGCTGCGAGCGACGGCGGTACGCGCGCGTGCGTCGACCCGGCGACGGGTGAGACGATCGCCCACGTTGCCGAAGCGACCGCGCTCGACGCGTCGCGGGCGATCGCGCTCGCACGCGCCGCATTCGACGACGGCCCGTGGCCGCAAACACCCGCGCTCGATCGCGCGAAATTTCTCAATGCGCTCGCCGACGCGATCGACGCGCATGCCGATGGGTTCGCGCAACTCGAAACGCTCGGCTGCGGGAAGCCGCTGCGTGAAGCCGCCTACGATGTCGCCGATGCGGCGAATTGTTTCCGCTACTATGCGGGGCTCGCAACGAAGCCGCACGGCCAGAGTTTCGACGTGCCCGCGCCGTCGCAAACGTTTACGGTCCGCGAACCGATCGGCGTGTGCGGCCAGATCGTGCCGTGGAATTATCCGCTTCTCATGTCGGTATGGAAACTCGCACCGGCGCTTGCGGCAGGCAACGTCTGCATTCTCAAACCGTCGGAATACACGCCGCTATCGGCGCTCTGGCTTGCGAAAATCGCGCACGAACTGGGGCAGC
>JANYGA010000042.1 GCA_025359485.1 Rhodospirillales bacterium
CGTGCGTCTGGAAAAGCGCGGTGAATCGCTCGCACTGGATTACACGGGAACCTCCGCGCAAGTCGCAAGCCCGCTCAACGCCGTCTTCGGCGTCACGCTTTCCGGCATTTACTATGCGGTTCGTGCCGTCACCGACGCGCACGTCGCGATGAACGAGGGCTCGTTCCGCCCGATCGACGTGCGCGTGCCCGAAGGCACGCTCCTCAATCCACGCCGGCCGGCACCCGTGAGCGCGGGCAACGTCGAGACCTCGATGCGAAATGCCGATCTCGTGCTCGGCGCGCTTGCGAAATTGGCACCCGGCCGCGTTCCCGCGCAGAGCGGCGGTTCGATGAATAACGTTTTGATCGGTGGCATCGATCGTTCTGGACGATCGTGGGCGTTTTACGAAACCAACGGTTGCGGGATGGGCGCGCGTCCGCACGCCGACGGCATCGACGGCATTCACGTGCACATGACCAATACGCTCAATACGCCGATCGAAGCGATGGAACGCGATCTGCCGATTCGCATCACCGCCTATGAATTCGTCGAAGGCAGCGCGGGCGCGGGACGATATCGCGGTGGGAGCGGCCTGCGCCGCACATTCGAACTCTGCGACGGCACGGCGACGGCCTCGTTGCTCGCCGAGCGGCACACGGTCCCTCCACAAGGCGTGGACGGCGGCGAGGCTGGCTCGTGCGGCGTGCACACGCTCGTGCATGTCGACGGCACGCGCGAGAGGCTACCGGCGAAAACGACGCTTTCAATGCTTGTCGGCGAAACCGTCGTGATCGAAACGGCGGGTGGCGGCGGCTACGGCGATGTTCGATCGCGCGAAGCGGCGGCGAGCGAACGCGATGGTGTCGAGATGCTTACAAAAATGTAACGTCATTTGCGCGGCAGCGCACGGAATGTTGCTCCGCGTTTTCGAACGCATCGAACATGAAGTTTTCTGCGGCCGATCTCGCGGCGTACGAGCGCGACGGATACGTGTTCTTTCCCGAACTTTTCACGCCGGACGAAATTCGCGCGCTCACCGAACGCGTGCCCACGATCTTCGCGATGGATCGTCCCGAAGTCGTGCGGGAAAAAGCGTCCGGCGTCGTGCGCACGGCCTTCGCCGCGCAACACTACGACGACGCCTTCGCGCGGCTCGCGCGCCATCCCAACCTCATCGAGCCCGCAAAGCAGATTCTCGACGGCGACGTCTACATGCACCAGTTCAAGATCAATGCGAAAGCCGCATTCGACGGCGAGCAGTGGCAGTGGCATCAGGACTACGGCACGTGGCTCAACGACGATGAAATGCCCGCCCCACGTGCGCTCAACGTCGCGATCTTCCTCGACGACGTGACCGAGTTCAACGGGGCGTTGATGTTCGTGCCGCGCTCGCATAAGGCGGGCGCGCTCGATGCCGGGCACGATCTGCAAACGACGAGCTATCCGCTCTGGACGATCGATCACCCGACGATCGCACGGCTCGTCGCTGAAGGCGGCCTCGTTTCGCCCAAAGGCAAGGCGGGCTCCGTGATGTTCTTCCACTGTAATATCGTGCACGCGTCGCCGGGGAATCTCTCGCCCTTCAACCGCAACATCGTCTATCTCTCACTCAATGCGTGTGAAAACGCGATCCGCAACTTCAAGCGACCCGACTATATCGCGCACCGCGACTTCGCGCCGATCGTCGCCCTTGGAGATGATGCGCTGCGATCGACGGAGGTCGCGCGATGAATCTCGCGCGCGGGCTCGCCGCACGCGAAGCCGCGGGGAATCCCGTGCGCGTCGCGCTCGTCGGAGCCGGAAAATTCGGCACGATGATCCTCGCACAACTGCGTTTGATGCGTGGCGTGCGGCTCTGCGCGATCGCCGATCTCGATGTCGAACGCGCGCGTGGCGCGGCCGTCCGAGCTGGGTGGGATGGCGCGCAATTTGCGGTCGCCCGCGATGCGAACGCCGCAAACGATCTCGCGCATGCGGGACGCATTGCCCTCGTCGAGTCGGGCGAGATCGCCGCGCACTGCGCGATCGATATCCTCATCGAAGCGACGGGTCACGAAGAAGCGGGTGCGCTCCACGCCCTACGCGCGATCGAAGCGGGCGTTCACGTTGCGATGGTGACCGTGGAAGCCGACGTCGTCGTCGGGCCGCTCCTCGCGCGCAAAGCCGCGGAGCGCGGCGTCGTGTACAGCATGGCGTACGGCGATCAACCCGCGATCGCGTGCGAACTCATCGATTGGGCCCAGACCAACGGCTTCCGCGTGGTCGCCGCGGGGAAGGGCACGAAGTTTCGTCCCGAATATCGTCGCGGCACACCCGATACGGCCTTCGCGTCGTACGGCTTTACGCCGGAACAAATTGCGAGCGGCGGCTTCAATCCCAAGATGTTCAATTCGTTTCTCGACGGCACGAAGTCCGCAATCGAGATGGTCGCAATCGCAAATGCTTCAGGTCTTAAAGTTCCACCCGGCGGCCTCAGCTTCGCCCCCGTCGCCGCGCACGATCTTTCGAAAACGCTCGTTCCGCGAAGCGCGGGCGGGATCTTACCCGGCGAAGGCTACGTGGACGTGGTCACGTGCGTCGATGCCGCGGGCGACATGTTACCCGACAATCTGCGCTGGGGCATCTACGTCGTCATCACCTCGGACGAGCCGTATTCGCGGCGCTGTTTTGGCGAGTACGGCCTCGCGACCGATCCCAGCGGCACGTACGCGGCGATGTGGAGGCCCTATCACCTCATCGGTCTCGAAGTCGGCACGACGATTGCGAGCATCGCCTTGCACGGCGAGCCGACCGGCGTTCCGCGCGAGCCCTATGCCGAGGTCGTCTGCGCGACGCGAAAAGCGATGCGTGCCGGCGAGACGATCGATGGCGAAGGCGGCTATGCCGCATACGGCACGATCGCGAGCGCCGCCGACGCGCGCGCGTCCAAACTCGTGCCGATGGGTCTCGCGCACGGCTTACGTCTGGTGCGCGACGTTCCCGCAGATCACCCGATCGGAGAAGCCGACGTCACGTTCGATCGCACGTCGCTACTCTGGAATCTGCGCCGCGAACAAGACGCGCTCTTCGCGCCGGGTGCCATGCCCGAGCCGACGCCTGCGTAAGAGCGCAGTCGCGTCCGCCCGAAGGGTCCTAGGCGATGAGGCGCGCGCGACCTGAGAAGATCGAAGCGGGGCGCTTGAAGAGTTCCTGACGTACGGCAAGGCGGAAAACCTCGCCAGCGTCGAGCTCCGCAAGTTCGAGTGCAGCGCGCGCAGCACGCCACTCGTACCCAATTTTAGTCCACGTCTCGAAGGCGACTTCCAAGCGCTCTTTGGAAGCGGTAAGTCGCCCTTCCGCGCGCAGCACGAGACCCTGCGTATAAGC
>JANYGA010000081.1 GCA_025359485.1 Rhodospirillales bacterium
GCCGCCGGGCAGCGTCTAACAGCGGAATCCGCACTTTCGAAGGCGACGACCGACCTCGGAGAAGCCAAGCGTCTCTACGATGCCAACGTGTATCTCTACAGCCAAAAGGGTCTTTCACGCGATGCGCTGATGGCGTCGCAAGCGCGCTACAACGAAGCGCAGGTCGCCTTCCGTCAAACGCAAAGCGAACGTCAACTTTTGGGCGGCACGATCACGCGCGAAGCGCAGGTGCTGCGCGATCGCGTGCGCTCGGCGCAAGATGCCGTCCGACAAGCGGAAGCCGGGCTCGCATCCGCGCGCGCGAGTGCGAATGAGAATAAGAGCGGCGACGTTGCGGCCGCGCGCGCCGATGCCGCGCGTGCCGATGCCGATCTCGCCTACGCGCAATTCCAGGCGGCTAAACTCGAAGTCCGCGCGCCGATCGCAGGCGTCATCCAGTCCGCCGCCGCGCAGACGGGCGACGCGCTGCGGCCGATCCAACCTGGCGACTCGATTACGCAAGGCCAACCGCTCTTCACGATGGCCGCCGACGACGCGTTCATCGTGCGCACCAAGGTCGACGAACAAGACGTCGCGGGATTACGTCTGGGGCAACGTGCGATCGTCAGCGGCGAGGATTTCGGCGGCGCGAAGTTGCCGGGCCACGTCATCGCGATCTCACCCGTCGCGCAAAAATCCGACGATCCGTCCAATACCTCGCGTCAAGTCCTCACGACGATCGCACTCGAGCGACAGTTGCCGTTCTTACGTGACGGGATGACGGTCGACGTCGACATCATTACGCGCGAGCGCAAGCACGCACTTATCGTGCCGATCGATGCATTGCGGAAAGACGATAAGGGCACGTTCATCTTCGTCGTCGCGAAGGGCCGCGCGCGCCGCGTCTCGGCAACGATCGCAACGCAAAACGATAGCCTCGCCGTCGTAACGTCGGGCTTACGCGACGGCGATACCGTGATCTCGGAAAAGAATCCCGCGATCGTCGCCGACGCGCAAGTGACGCCCGCGCCGTCGCCGTCACCCGGAACGTCGCCCGCAGCCGCGGGATCGTAGGCGCGCGTGTCGCGCATCCTCGCCTACGCACGCGAGGCGTTCGACGCCATCTGGCGTAACCGCGCGCGGTCGGTGCTCACGATGCTCGGCATGATCATCGGCACGGCCTCGGTCATCGCCGTGCTCGGCATCGGTCACGCCGCATCGAGCGGTATCACGGGTCAACTCAACGCGTTCGGAAACCCGGGCTTCTTCGTTGCAATCGATCCCAAACAAGACGATCCCGCAGGCGCGCAAATTCAATATCGCGACGTCGTGACGCTCAAGAATCAAGACGATGCGACGCTCCAATACGTCTTTCCGAATTTTCAACGCACCTATCATATCAAGGGCAACGGCATCGATTACGTTGGCGCGGTGACGAGTCAAGAAGGCGTCGTGTTCGATACGCTCTCGTTACACGAGGGTCGGCGGATGGACCAGAACGACATCGATACCGCCGCCCACGTCGCGCTCGTGAGCCAAGCACTCGAACGTCGGCTCTACGGAAGCGGCAGCGCGCTCGGGGCGATCGTGCGCGTCGATGGCGTGCGATTCCGCATCGTCGGCGTCTACGACGAACTCAAAGCCGGAATCTTCAACAACGTCGGTCAGTCCGACTACATCGAGATCCCGTACTCGACGTTCCACCAGATCGCGCCCGGGCCGATCGACTCGCTCCTGGTGTATCCACAGCCCGGCGTTACGGTGCCGCGACTTCACGATGCTGTGGTCGCGACGCTGCGCCACATTCACGGACCGCGCGCCGAATACCAGGTGCAAGATGCGGTCGCATTCTTGAACGCGTTCGAGCGCACGATCGAAGTCGTGGGATACGGGCTTACGGCGATCGGCGGCGTCGCACTCGTCGTCGCGGGCATCGGCATCATGAATATCATGCTCGTCTCGGTAAACGAACGCACGCGGGAAATCGGCATTCGTAAAGCGATCGGCGGGAGCAGTCGCGACATCACGCTGCAATTTTTGATGGAAGCGATCATCCTCTCGCTCTTGGGCGGAGGAACGGGTATGGCACTGGGCATTTTCGCGGTCCTCGGGACGTACGGTATCGTCGCGGGACTGCTCGGACCCGCGCCGATTCCGTGGCTCTTCATCACATCCGTCGCGGTCGGATTCTCCGTGTTCGTCGGCGTCGTCTTCGGGACGTATCCTGCGATTCGCGCGGGCAAGCTCGATCCGATCGAAGCGCTGCGCTCGTGACCGTATGCTAACGCAGATCGGCCCATTCTTTTCCGAAGCATTCGCGGTCTTGCTCGGGAACAAGACGCGGTCGCTCCTCACCGTGCTCGGGCTCATCATCGGAGTTGCGGCCGTTATCTCGATTCAGATTCTCGGCAAAGGTATGTCGGGCGCCGTCACGGGCGTGCTCGGAACGCTCAATGACCGAAGTTTTTTCGTCTTTCCGAATTCGCGCCAAGCCGACGTCTTCAAAGCCGCGATCAAGTATACCGACATCGCGAAGACGACGTCGCTCTTTCCCAATATCGTCGCCGCATTGCCCGCAGGCGGCGTGCAGCGGCTCATGACGGCGGGGCATCACCACGCACGCCTCTCGCTCACGAGTGAATCCGATATCGCGTTCGCAACCGTACCGCTCATCTACGGCCGCAATCTTTCCGCCGACGATATCGGGCGTTCGGCGCACGTCTGCGTGCTCGCGAACAACGGTTACAAACGGCTCTTCCCCGATGGCGGCGATCCCGTCGGCACGAGCGTGCGCGTCTCCGAACGACGCTTCATCGTCATCGGCGTTCAAGGCGCGCCAACCGCCGGCATCGTGCCGACGAATTTTGGCGGCGACGTCCTCATTCCGTACACGACGTTCGTCGCGGAATTTTTGCGAACGCGGCCCCTCTTCGCCGCGAAATTTCTCGTGCGCGATCCGAGCGAAATCGGAGCGACGGAAGTCGCGGTCATCAAGTATCTCAAGTCGATCAAAAACGGTCGCAGCGAATACCAGACCTTCGATCGTCGCTCGTTTTCATCGTCGATCGACGGCATCTTTACGGCGCTCACGCTCGTCGTTAGTTTGATCGGTGCAGTATCGCTCGTCGTTGCGGGGATCGGGATCATGAACATCATGCTCGTGTCCGTGACCGAGCGCACGCGCGAAATCGGCGTCCGCAAAGCGATCGGTGCGACGAGCGGTCAGGTGCTCGCGCAATTCTTCATCGAAGCGCTCTTGCTCTCGGGCGTCGGCTGCGGCATCGGTCTCGTGCTCGGTCTCGCGATCGGAGCCGCGGTCGATCGCTTCGCACTCGTCGCGATCTCCGGCGTGGTGCCGGAGATTCCATGGGTGCAATCGGTCGTGATTGCCGTCGGATTCGCGACGATCGTGACGCTCGTCTTCGGCACGTATCCCGCATATCGCGCCGCACGGCTCGACCCCATCGAGGCCTTACGCTATGAGTGAAAATGCGATCGTCATCGACGACGTCACGAAAATTTACAGCACGGGTGCGCTCGAAGTCCAGGCGCTGCGCGGCGTTTCGTTTACGATCGAGCGCGGCGATTACGTGGCGATCATGGGTCCCTCGGGATCGGGAAAGTCGACACTGATGAATCTCATCGGTTGCCTAGATCGGCCGACGACGGGACGCTACACGCTCGACGGTATCGACGTCGGGACGCTCGACGATAACGCGCTCGCGGCGATTCGGCTCAAGAAGCTCGGCTTCGTCTTTCAAGGCTTCAACTTGCTTTCGCGGACGAACGCGATCAAGAACGTCGCGCTGCCGCTCTTCTACGCGGGCATCTCGCAGCGTGAGCGTGAGAAGACGGCGCTCGCGATGCTCGGCGAAGTCGGGCTCGGCGATCGCGGGACGCACAAGCCGAACGAACTTTCCGGTGGTCAGCAACAACGCGTGGCGATCGCCCGCGCGCTCGTGAACGATCCCGCGGTTCTGCTCGCCGACGAACCCACGGGTAACCTCGACTCGACGACGAGCGTCGAAATCATGGCGCTCTTTCGGCACCTCAACGAAAGCGGTCGTACGATCATCATGGTGACGCACGACCCCGAGACGGCGCGCTACGCGAAGCGCACGATCCGCGTGCGCGACGGCCTCGTCGTTTCCGACGAACGTTCGGATACGGTGCCGAGCGCTCTCGAAGTGACGTAGGTGGTTCTAAGGGGCTTGCCAGGGTCGCGGTCAAGATTAGAATTACGGGAAAGAACGTATCCAAACTGTGACTCGGGCCGCTTTGCCGAGTAACGTCGCCGCACTAGCGCAAGCCCAGGAGAAACGAACGCTCGCATTATGAAAAACTTTCGCATTTTCCCGACGCTCGTCGTCGGACTCATCGGCGCAATCGTCGGGAGCTTCTCGATGATGCTCTTCGCGAGCACGCACTTCGTCGGGATCGCAGGTCCCGGCAACACGCCGCCAGCGGTCAGCGCGGCCCCGCTCTCGGGCGGCAGCGATCAAGACCGGATCATCGGCGCCGTCAAGCGCGTCGCGCCGTCGGTCGTTGCGATCAACGTCTCCGTCAACGGCCAGCAGATGGTGCCGAGCGATCCGTTCGCCCAGTTCTTCGGTCAGCAGTCGCCCGGGCGCGTCCAGCGCTTCAAGGCGCGCGCGTCGGGCTCGGGCTTCATCTACTCGCGCAGCGGCGATAGCGCGACGATCGTCACCAACGCGCACGTCGTGCGCCCGCCCAATGGTGCCGCGATCAGCGGCATCCAAGTCGTGTTCCAAAACGGTACGCAC
The DNA here is from genome assembly GCA_025359485.1 of Rhodospirillales bacterium. Taxonomy (GTDB): domain Bacteria; phylum Vulcanimicrobiota; class Vulcanimicrobiia; order Vulcanimicrobiales; family Vulcanimicrobiaceae; genus JANYGA01. Next base: position 4,764 of record JANYGA010000081.1, read on the forward strand.
GCGACGGGGACGGTTTATTCCGAAAACATCGGCGCCGACCTCGCGCTCGTCAAGGTGTCGGGCGTCAAGGATCTTCCGCCGCCCGTCGAGATCGCAGATTCTAATAAGCTCCAAGCCGGTCAATGGGCGATCGCGATCGGCGAGCCGTTCGAACTCAAGGAATCGGTCTCACTCGGCGTCGTCTCGGGCTTTAACCGCGATGAGACGATCGGCACGGAATCCGGCGGCGGCGAGATCCAATTCAAGGGTCTACTCCAAACCTCGGCGCCGATCAATCCCGGTAATTCGGGCGGTCCGCTGATCGATGTGCAAGGACGCCTCATCGGCGTCAATCAGTCCACGGCGAATCCGCAGGCGGGCGCGCAGGGCATCGGCTTCGCGATCCCCGCGAACACGGTCAAAGAGCAGGTCGCTCTGCTCGAAAAGACACCGGGCACGCGTCAGGGCACGAACGCCGGCTTCATCGGTGCGGCTCTTCAAACGGTCACCCCGGATGTCGGCGTGCAGCTCAATTATAAGGGCAAAGGCGTCGCTATCGCACAGGTCGTCTCGGGCGGTCCGGCCGACCAGGCCGGCCTTCAACCGGGCGACGTGATCACAAAAGTCAACGGTACCGACGTTGCCACCAACGAGGAAGTCATCAAAGCCATCCGCGCGACGAAGCCCGGCGGGACGGTCGCGATGCAGATCTGGAGTTCTGGCGTCAAGAAACTCGTGAATGTCAAGGTCGCCGAGCGACCGGCCGAAGCGGCGATGCTTATGCCACAGCAGCAACCACCGCAACAGCAGCCAGGCACGGACCCGACCTCGCCGTAGGCACGGAAATGGCCGCACCATCATGAAACCTTCGGTCGACCTCGGTGTATCATGGTACACGAGAAACACACGCGTCGGGAGTCTTCTTCCGACGCATCCTTGATCGTCGATAAGTGGCAAGGCAAAAGGGTGAGGCGACTCACCGTCGGGCGGTCCGAGAGATCGGAACGAACGTGCAGATGGTCCGCGACCGATCGGAAAGAGACACTACTACATGGCTAAAGTGGTCGGAATCGACCTCGGCACGACCAATTCCGTCGTCGCCGTTATGGAGGGGCAAACGCCCGTCGTCATCGCCAATTCTGAGGGTGCGCGCACGACGCCATCCGTCGTCGCATTTACGAAGACGGGCGAACGGCTCGTCGGCCAGCTCGCGAAGCGTCAGGCCGTCACCAATCCCGAGCGCACGATCAAATCGATCAAGCGCTACATGGGCACGAGCCATCCGACCAAGATCGACGGCAAGGACTACACGCCGCAAGAGATCTCGGCGATGGTGCTGCAAAAGCTCGTCAACGATGCGTCGAGCTATCTCGGCGAGCGCGTGACCAAAGCCGTCATCACGGTACCCGCGTACTTCGACGACGCGCAGCGCCAGGCGACCAAAGATGCGGGCCGCATCGCGGGCCTCGAAGTCTTGCGCATCATCAACGAGCCGACCGCCGCCGCGCTCGCGTACGGCATCGATAAAAAAGGCTCCGAGACGATTCTGGTTTGGGACCTCGGCGGCGGTACGTTCGACATTTCGATCCTCGAAGTCGGCGACGGCGTTTTCGAAGTAAAATCGACCAAGGGCGATACGCTCCTGGGCGGCGACGACTACGATCAAAAGATCGTCGACTGGCTCGTTGCGGAGTTCCGTAAGGATCAGGGCATCGATCTCTCCGGCGACAAGCAGGCGCTCCAGCGCCTCACCGAAGCTGCGGAAAAAGCGAAGATCGAACTCTCGTCGCTCCCACAAACGAACATCAACCTGCCGTTCATCACGGCCGATGCTTCGGGACCGAAGCATCTCGACATCACGCTCACGCGTGCCGATTTCGAGCGCCTCGTCAGCGACCTCACCGACCGCATGATCAAGCCGTTCAAAGACGCGCTTAGCGATGCGAAGATCGACGTCAACGCGATCAACGAAATCGTGATGGTCGGTGGTTCGACGCGCATGCCGCTCGTCGCCGAACTCGTGAAGAAGCTCACGGGCAAAGAGACGCTCAACCAGTCCGTCAATCCCGACGAAGTCGTCGCCATCGGCGCCGCGATCCAAGCGGGCGTCCTCGCGGGCGAAGTCCGCGACGTCGTCTTGCTCGACGTCACCCCGCTCTCCCTCGGCCTCGAAACCCTCGGCGGCGTCTTCACGAAGCTCATCGATCGCAACACGACGATTCCGACCAAGAAATCGCAGGTCTTCACCACGGCCGAAGACGGCCAGACCTCGGTCGACATCGCGATCTTCCAGGGCGAACGCGAGATGGCGCGCGACAATAAGGCGCTCGGCCAATTCCGCCTCGAAGGCATCCCCGCCGCACCGCGCGGTATCCCGCAGGTCGAAGTCTCGTTCAATATCGATGCCAACGGCATCGTCGCGGTCTCGGCAAAAGACCTCGGCACGGGCAAAGAGCAGACGATCACGATCACCGCGACGACCAATCTCTCGAAAGAAGAAGTCGATCGCATGGTTCGCGACGCCGAATCCAGCGCAGCCGACGACTCGCGCAAAAAAGAAGAGGCCGAGACGCGCAACAAAGCCTCGAGCCTCATCTACTCCACGGAAAAATCGCTCAAAGAGATCGGCGACAAACTCGACGAGACGGCCAAGGCCGACGTCGAGAAGGCGCTCGCGGAACTGCATCGCGTCAGCGAAAACGGAACCGTCGCGGAAGTGAAGACCGCAACCGATGCCCTCGAAGCCGCATCGTTCAAACTTGCTGAAGCCTTGTACCAAAAGACGGGCGCCGCAGCGGGTGCCAACGGCACGAACGGTTCGTCGAGCGGCACCGGCGCACCGCACGAAGAGTCGACGGCGCCGCATGCCGACGACGTCATCGACGCGGAATTCAAAGAAGCGAAATAATTTTGTAGCGTCGCGCGCGTTCGGCTTCACCGCCGGCCGCGCGCCTCTTTGGAGTTTTCATGGAAACCGAAGCAACGGCTACGGCGCACGAAAGCGCGCCGCACGACCCGTCGGCCGCGGCGTCTTTCGACGAAGCCGCGTCCGCAACCACACCTACGGGCGAATCCGAATTCGAATCGAGTGACGTCGATCTTCGCGCCGAACTCGCCGCCGCACAAGCGCTCGCGAGCGAACGCCTGAACGAACTCGCATACGCACGCGCCGAAATCGACAACGTTCGCAAACGCGCGATGCGTTCGGCCGACGAACGGCTCGTCTCGCATCGCAAAGCATTGCTCGCAAAGTTCTTGCCCGTGCTCGATAATCTCCAGCGTGCGCTCGCCTTCGACGACAGCGAAGGCTTGCGCGGTGGGCTCGGCGCGACGTTACGCAGTTTCGAAAATCTGCTCGTCGGCGAAAGCGTCGTCGCGATCGAGACGCTCGGGAAACCATTCGACCCGCACATCGCCGAAGCGATCGCGACGCGCGAAACGACCGAACACGACGACGACGTCGTCGTCGAAGACGTGCAACGTGGATACCGATTGGGAGAAGATTTGCTGCGCCCCGCGATGGTGATCGTCGCCAAGCGCACCGATTCGTAATGCGGTGAAATACAAGGACTACTACGACGTTCTCGGTGTTGCGAAAAATGCGCCCGAGAAAGAGATCAAATCGGCATATCGTCGCCTCGCGAAGAAATTGCATCCCGATGCGAATCCGAGCGATCCGAAGAAAGCCGAAGAGCGTTTCAAGGAAATCTCCGAGGCCTACGAGGTCGTCGGAGATTCCGAGAAACGAAAAAAATACGACGCGCTCGGCAGCAATTGGGAACAGGCCGCGCAGCAGGCCGAAGCGCAGCGACGCTATCGCGAATCGCAACAGCAGCAGGCTGGCGGCTTTCGTTCGGGCGGCGGCGGCGATCCGTTCGCGGGTGCCGGCGGCGCGAGCGGATTTTCCGATTTTTTCGATTCGTTCTTTTCCGGTGCGGGCCAACCCGGGCCCGCGCGTCGGGGCGGCCAATTCGCGCAGCGCGGCGCCGATCTCGATGCGTCGCTCGACGTCTCACTCGCCGAAGCGTATGCCGGCGGCCAGAAATCCGTCTCACTTTCGATCGAAGACGCGTGTCCGCGATGCAACGGCACGGGCGTCCTCAACAACAGCATCTGTCCGCAATGTCACGGCACGGGCCGCGTCATCGTCGCGAAAAAGTTCGACGTCTCCGTCCCCAAAGGCGTGCGCGATGGCATGCGCATCCGACTCGCGGGGCAGGGCGGCCGTGGCTCGGGCGGCGGCCCGAGCGGCGATCTCTTTCTCGACGTCGTCGTCAAGGCCGACTCCGCGTACGAACGAAAGGGCGACGATCTCTACGTGAACCTTCCCGTGAGCATTTACGATCTCGTCCTTGGCGCGACGGTGCGCGTGCCGACGATGACGGGCGACGTCGAGGTCACGGTGCCACCGGGGACGCAGAGCAACAAAATGCTCAAACTCGGCGGCAAAGGCATGCCGCGCGTCAAGGGTGGCGGCGCGGGCGATCAGTACGTCCGACTTATCGGCATGCTTCCGACCAATCTCTCGGATCGCGAGCGCGAACTCTACTCCGAACTCGCCGAACTCCGGCGCGCGTGAGCGGGACGTCGCGCGCAGAACGCGTACGTCATCGTGCGTGGATCGCGTGACCTCGCAGAATCTGGTTCGATCGAGTTTCGCCGCGCTCGTTTGCGCGTCGGGCGCGGTCGTGACCTCGGCCGCGCTCGCGATGCGCGAGGAGCGCGCGCCCGGGCTCGCTGCCGTCAATGGCGGTCTTGCGTTCGCCGCGGCTATCTTTTCGATCGCGACGGCCGCGCAAGCGCTCGGCTCGCGCGCGCTTTCTGGGGGGCCATCGCACGTAAAATCGCCGACCGAGGACGTGCGCGAGTCGCTCGAACGCATTTCGCGCATCGCGCAAGCGGGTGCCCTCGGCGATGCCAATGCCGCGCAACACGCCTTCGCGATGATCGCACGACGCACGCGCGAATCGCTCGAAGCCCTGCCCGACCGCTGACGTCCGGCAACTTCCCCCCGCGCCCGCGTGTCGAAAGGGACTGATGCTAGGCGGCCCCCCAAATCACATGATGTACTCGACGATCTTCAACCCGGAGAAGCCGAGTATGAAGCGTGCCGTCAATTGGCGCCGACTCGGTCGCCTCTTTCTGCCGTATTGGCGCCAAGAAGCGCTCGTGCTGGTGTGCATCCTCATCACCTCGGGCCTGGGGCTCGCGCCTGCGCTCTTCACGCGACATCTCATCGACACGTCGCTCGCGCACAAAGATCTTCACGGTCTGTGGTTCGACGTCGGCGCGATGGTCGTCGCGGCCGTCTTTGCAGCACTCCTCTCCGTGTATCAGGGATATCTCAACTCGCTCGTAGGCGAAGGCATCATGCGCGATATTCGTACGAGCCTGGTCTCGCATCTCCATCGCATGCCGATCTCGTTCTTCACCAACACGAAGACGGGTGAGATCATGAATCGCGTCTCGAGCGATGTCGATAATGTCGATAGCGTCGTCACGGGCACGCTCGTCACGATCGTGACCAACGTCGCGATGATCCTCACGACGATCGTTACGATGTTGATCTTGGATTGGAAACTCTCGCTCCTCGCACTCGCGGTCGTGCCGATAATGGTGCTTCCGCTCGCGCCCGTGGGCCGCCGGATGTATCTCGTGCGCAAAGATACGCGCGAGAAACGCGACGCGATCGAAAGCATCACGCAAGAGACGCTCTCGATCTCCGGGATCACGCTCATCAAATCGTTCGTTCGTGAAGTATTCGAATCGAAGCGTTTCACCGACGTCTCGAACGATCTCATGGGTCTCGAGATCAAGCTCGCGATGGTCGGTCGCTGGTTCATCGCCGCGATCGCCGCGATGGTGATCGTCGGTCCCGCGATCGTGTGGCTCGGCGGCGGCTATCTCGTCGTTTTTGCGGGCCTTACCGTCGGAACGATCGTCGCGTTCGTTGCGCTTCTCGGGCGGCTCTACGGCCCCGCATCCGCCCTTGCCGGCATTCAAGTGCAGATCGTTAGCGCGCTCGCCGTCTTCGAACGGATCTTCGAATATCTCGATATGGAAGCCGAATCGACCGCTGGGCTCACGCTCCCGACCGTGCGCGGCGATATCAAATTTCACGACGTGCATTTCGCCTACAGCCCCGATCGTACGGCACTCAACGGCATCGATCTCCATATCGCGCCGGGTCAAGTCGCCGCATTCGTCGGCCCTTCCGGTGCGGGAAAGACGACGATCACGCAACTCGTGCCTCGCTTCTACGAGCCGCAGTCGGGCACGATTCGCATCGACGACGTCGACGTTCGCGACGTCGCGCTGGACGCGCTGCGGTCGCACATCGGCATCGTGACGCAAGAGACGTATCTCTTCCACGACACGATCGGCAACAATTTGCGTTACGGCCGCGCGGATGCGACGCAAGCCGATATCGAAACCGCTTCGCGTGCCGCGAACATTCACGACTTCATCGCGTCGCTTCCCGAAGGCTACGACACGATTGCAGGCGAGCGCGGTCACAAACTCTCCGGCGGCGAACGCCAACGCCTCGCGATCGCACGCGTGCTCCTCAAAGATCCGCGCATCCTCATCCTCGATGAAGCCACGAGTGCGCTCGATAGCGAGAACGAAGCGCTGATTCAAGCAGCATTCGATAAGGCGATGCGCGGCCGCACGAGCCTCGTCATCGCGCACCGCCTCTCCACGATCCTCTCCGCCGACGTCATCTTCGTCGTCGAAGATGGCCGCATCATCGAGCGCGGCACGCACACCGAGCTTTTGGAAAAGAGCGGCCGCTACGCGCGGCTCTATCGCACGCAATTCGAAAAACCCGCGCGCCCAACGCTCATGCGCGTGCCAGATCCCCTCACGCGTGCGTGACACCGGTCCTTGAGGTTCGTGGGCTCACGAAGCGCTTCGCGCGAGCGATCGTCCTCGACGGCTTAAGTTTCTCACTCGCACGCGGGGAAGTGCTCGGCCTTCTCGGGCCCAACGGCGCGGGTAAAACCACCACGTTTCTGTGTTTGTGCGGCCTCCTTCGACCCGACGCCGGGACCATCGCGTACGAAGGCAAAGCGCTCGGGGGAAATCGCGGCAGCACGATCTCCCTCATTCCGGAATCGCCCGACGTCTATCCGATGCTCACGGTGTGGGAACATCTCGCGTTCGTAGCCCGAAGCGTGCGCCTCGCGCCCGGTTGGGAAGTGCGCGCGAACGCGCTCTTGGAACGCTTCGGGATGACCGAGCATCGCGATGCGCTCGGTCAGGCGCTCTCCAAAGGCATGCGTCAGAAAACGCTCATCGCCGCGACCGTGCTCGCCGATGCACCCGTGCTCTTACTCGACGAACCGATGATCGGGCTCGATCCGCGCGGGCAACGCGAACTCCGCGATCTCATCGCTTCGCTGCGTTCGAACGGAACCTCGATTCTCATGAGCACGCATCTCATCGAGTCCGCCGAAGCGATGTGCGACCGACTCATCATCATGAAGGCGGGCATCGCCGTTGCGACCGGCAACGTCGCGACGCTGCGATCGAGTGAATCCGACGGTCGATCGCTCGAAGATATCTTCCTCGATGTGACGGCCTGATGCGCGCGTTGTTCTTCCTCGAATATCGTTACGCACGGCACCAACTTGCGGCGATCGTCAAGTCGCCACTACGCCTCGCGATCTGGATTCCGTATGCGATCGCGATCGGCTTTCTCGCATTCTCGCGACTCTCGCGGCGCGGAATGACGAGCCACGGCGGGAGCCCTTTTTCCAATGCCTTCCACGTCGACGCGCACAACGCGACGACCATCGGCGGCATCTATCTCGGCTTGCTCGGAATCACGTTGACCGCAGCAGCATTCGGACGCGCAAAAACATTTCGCTTCAGGAATGAAGCGATGCTCCTTGCAAATTCCGCAATCCCGCCGATGACGATCGCGATCTGGCTGCAAATCCGCAAACTCTCGGCGAGCGCGTTGCGTTACGCGGGCTCGCTCGCGTACGTGTTTTTGATCTTTTCGCCGAAATCGACGGGACTCGAAGCCGCGATCCGTGCCTTCGGGGCGTCGTTGCTCGCAATCGTCGTGCAGATGAGCGCCGAACTTCCCATGTTCTTACTCGCACGCGAGCGATCGCGGCTCGCACTGGCGATCGGGAGCGGACTGCTCGCGCTCGTCGGATTTGCCTACGCGGCGCTCGGCTTCTTCGGAGGCGAGCGCTTCGAGCCGATCGTTCGCCGGATCGGTTTCGATCCGGGGTTCGCGGCGCGGGCCGTGCTCGAGGGCAATCCCCTTGCGATCGCCGCGCTCGTCGCAGTTCTCGGAATCTTCGCGCTGATGGTACGGCTGCTCGGAAACGACGCGCTTCCCGAACTCTATGCCGCCTCGCAACAGGTTCCGGTTTCGCTTCGACGCAGACGCGCTGCGAGGCCGGACGTGCGTTATTCCTATAAACCCGCTGATGTGGTGACGCGCGTTCCCGTGGGCGCGCTCTCGATGATTTGGAAAGATTGGCTCGGCTTCAAACGCGGTCGCGGTTCGGTTGCGGTATGGCTCGGCGGCACGGTGTTTTGGGCACTCTGCGGAATCGGCGTCGGCATTTTCGCGCGTACGTATGCCGATGAAACCGTGTTGACGCTCGTGGGCGTAACGGCCGTCATGATTTTTATCGGCGCGCCGCTCGCGGCATCGGTTCGCATCGCCGAAGACCTCGGCAAGCCACTCTTCTGGCTCTCGCGCTCGCCGCTTCGTTCGCGTATCGCTGCGTGGACGGTCGCTCGCTCGTGGCGCGGTGCCATCGCCCTTGCGATCGGGCCGATCGCGGCGGGTCTCTTCTTGCGCGACTACGCGCTCGCGTTCGGCGCGTTGCCGCTCGTTGCCGTTGCTTTTTGGGGCTTGCAGTCGCTGGGCATCGGACTCTACGCGCTCTTCCCCAACCCCATCGACGCACGTGGTCCGATGATGTTGCTGCGCATGTTCATCATGCTCGCATTCGCGACGCCTTCGATCATCGCGGGCACGGCCGTCGGTTTCTTCACCGGCAACGCGCTCTTGGGGATCGCGAGCGCGACGATCGTCTTCGCCGTCGAAAGTTGGGTGACGATCGAACTCGCGTCGATGCGCTTCGCCGAACACGGTGCGGGGCTTGCGACCGCCGCACGGGCGGTCTGAGGAGCCTTACGGCAGCGTAAGCTCCGCACCCGTCGCGGCGCGAACCTCGTCGACCGAGACGCCGGGCGCACATTCGCGCAAGACGAGGCCCGTCGGCGTGATGTCGATGACGGCGAGATCGGTGACGATCGAATCGATCACGCCCTTCCCGGTCAGCGGTAAGGTACAGTGCTTGACGATTTTATGCGTACCGTCTTTGGCGACGTGTTCCATCATGACGATCACGCGCTTGGCACCGTGCACGAGATCCATCGCGCCGCCCATGCCCTTGACCATCTTGCCCGGGATCATCCAATTGGCGAGATCGCCGTTCTCGGCGACCTGCATCGCGCCGAGAACCGCGACATCGATATGTCCGCCCCGAATCATCCCAAACGAAAGCGCGCTATCGAAAAACGCCGCACCCGGTAACACCGTGACGGTCTCTTTCCCCGCGTTGATGAGGTCGGGGTCGACGGCATCCTCGTACGGATAGGGACCCATGCCGAGGATGCCGTTCTCGCTCTGTAAGACGACGGTGATGCCTTCGGCGATATAATTGGGAACCAGCGTCGGTAGGCCGATGCCGAGGTTGACGTATTGACCGTCGTGGAGTTCGCGCGCGACGCGCTGTGCGAGTTCGTTTCTGCTCAGTGCCATGATCGTTTACGCGCGCTTTCTCGTGGTCGTACGTTCGATGCGTTTGCCTTCGGCTCCGACGGCGACGATGCGTTGAACAAAGACGCCGGGAAGGTGCACGTCTTCGGGATCGATCTCGCCCGGCTCGACGAGCGTTTCCACTTCGGCGATCGTGATGCGACCCGCCATCGCACAGAGCGGATTGAAATTTCGCGTTGCTTTGTTGAAGATGAGGTTTCCGTGGCGATCGCCGACGCTCGCGCGCACGAACGCGTAATCGCAGACGATGCCCTCTTCGAGGACGTAATCCGTGTCGCCGAACCGGCGCGTTTCCTTCGGTGGTGAAGCGAGTGCGACGCTGCCGTCGGCCGCGTAGCGCAACGGCAGTCCGCCATCGGCAATTTGCGTTCCGACGCCGGCGGGCGTGAAGAACGCCGCGATTCCGCAACCGCCCGCGCGCAAGCGCTCGGCGAGCGTTCCTTGCGGCACGAGTTCGACTTCGAGTTCGCCCAAGAGATACTGGCGTTCGAATTCTTTGTTCTCACCGACGTACGAGCCCGTCGTGCGGCGAATGCGTTTGTGATCGAGGAGGCGCCCGAGACCCCAGCCGTCGACGCCGCAATTATTCGATACCGTCACGAGATCGCTCGCACCGGTCGCGAGCAGCGCGTCGATGAGATGATGTGGGATGCCGTTGAGACCGAATCCCCCCACGGCGATCGACGCGCCGTTCGAAATATCCGCGACCGCACTCGCCGCATCGCGCACCGTTTTATCCATGACGGGCGAAATTGCGGAAAGGCGCGGGCGCGACCTTCGCCGCGTTAGTCGTCGAGTGAAACCACGAATTGCGGCGCGATCGATTTGCCCTCGTGTCGTTTCTTGATCGACGTACCGATCGCAAGAAATTCGATGATGTGCGGCTGCCAGATGTGGTTGCGTTCGACGATCTGCATCCCGACGACGCCCTCGGCGCCGTGCGCCTCGGCTTCGGCCTGCATGCGCGACATCGCGAGCTCGCGCGCGTCGTAGATCGCCTCCGTGTAATTTGGAAGCTCGATGTTGTTGCCGATCGTGCGCATCGATTGCATGAAACCCTGATGGGCGATGTGGTAAACGCACGTGCCTAACACCAGCTCGGCCGGAATGTAACCCGCCTCGTGCAGCTTGTAGAAATCTTGAACGTTGAGATCGCTCGTGAACGGTTTGCCCGCGACCGTCTTGTAGTCGCTGCCTTCCGGCGCCGCGACGGCCGTACCGATCGCGGTAAATTCGAGCGCGTTCTCAGCCCACGCATAACCGCCGACCTGCAAGCGTACGCCGACGATGCCATCGGCGCCGAGCGTCTGCGCTTCTTCTTCCATGCGCGTCATCGCGAGTTCGCGCGCCTGGTACATCGCCTGCGTGAGCACGACGAGTTCTTCGTTATTGAAGTAATTCGCGTATTGCAAGCCTACGTGATAGATCGAACTGCCGAGCACGAGCCCGAGGGGTTGCATCTGCAACTCCTTGAGCAACACGAATTCGGAAACCGAAAGGTCGCTCGTGAAGAGCGGTTTTCCGCCCTCACCGCGCATCCGTCGCAAACGTGCGATCGCATCGACGGGCACACCACCCGCCGTCGTCGCGACCGGGCGTTGATTGCCAGCGCGATTGTTTCCGAAGAACCCCATGTTACGCTCCTAAAAATGCGGCGAGTCGCCCGCGTGTTGCGCGATCGCGTTCGACGTACTCGCCCAGATCGTGCGCGAGACCGGCAAACCACGTTTCGGCATCGCACGCTTCGCTCCGCAAAGCGATGCCGCGGACGACTTGCGTGACCGAGGTCGCGATCCCCGTTCGCGACGCCGTGAGTTGATAGCGCAAGATGCCGTTTCCATCGGGCACGTCGATCGTCACCGCTTGCGGCGAGCCACCGAAGAGCCCGCGTTTGACGGTCGTGAGCGCCGGTACGAGCGCCGTAAAACGTTCGGCCGCACGCACGAGGAGCACTGCGGGATCGCTCGCTGCGGCGGGCGCGAGCGTTTCGAAAAAACGTGAGATCATCGCACGCGAATCCGGGGTACCGGGCGCGAGCGATTCGCGAACTGGCGCGACGGGCGCGGGCGGGAGCGAATCGATCGTCCCAAAGCGCGCGTCGAAAAACGCGCCGTTGGATTGCAGTGCGAGGCGCTGCGTCTCGGCGTAAGCGGCGAGGCGCGATGCCGTCGCGCGTTCGAGTTGCAGCAGTTGCTTTTCGACGAGCGCCCGCGTCGCATCGTCGCGCTGGCTCGGTGGGATCGCGAAATATGCGCGCAACGTCTCGGGGAGATAGCTGCGCTCGGTCTCGCGCAAACTATACGCGCTTTCATCCGCACTCGCCGCGAGACCGGGAAGCGCGCGCGCTTCGTCGAGGAGCGCCTCGATCCGCGCGACCGTCGCGCGGGCTACCACGGGAAGATCGTCCACGCACGAGCCTTCGAATGCTCGGCGCCGTATTCCGTGTCGTTTACACGGAGAGTGCGACGGCGTCGGTTAGGAGCGCCGCGATGGCCTCTGGCCGTAATGGCCGATGGAAAAAGTAGCCCTGAGCGAGGACGCAACCGAGTTCGCGCAGGGCCCGCGCTTGCGCGGCCGTTTCGACGCCCTCGGCAACGACTGAAAGCCCGAACGATTCGGCGAGTTGGATCAACATCCGAACGATCGGCATCGAACCGAGCGCGCCGTTTTCGCCTTCGACGAACGAGCGATCGATTTTCAGTGCAGCAACGGGAAATTGATCGAGGTAGCGCAGCGACGAATAACCGGTCCCGAAATCGTCGATCGCGAGAGCGACGCCGGTCGCTTCGAGGCGCTCGAGCGCTTCGGTTGCGGCGTTTCCCGAACGCAAGATCGCGGTCTCTGTGAGTTCGAGCGTGATGTCCTGCGCGCGCAATCCGAAGCGCGCGAGATTTTCCATCACGAAGGTATCGAGATCGGGCCGTAAGACTTCTTGCGCCGAGAGATTGAGATGCATCCGCAGATTTCGCTCGGGCGATAGGCCGCGCCAGAGTGCGAGCATCCGGCACGATTCGACGAAGACGAAGCGACCGATTGCGACGATCGTTCCGATGTCTTCGGCCATCGGGATGAACTCGTTTGGCATGACCTCGCCCGTGATCGGATTGTTCCAGCGTACGAGCGCTTCGAAGCCGACGATGCGTTCGTCGGCAAGACACACGATCGGCTGATACACGACCGCGAATTCTTCGCGCTCGACGGCGGCTCGCAGTTGACTCGTGAGCGTCAGACGGCGGGCTGCCCGAAGGTGCATGTCGTCGTTGAAGAACGCATGCCGCGCGCGGCCGGCACTCTTGGCAAAGTACATCGCCGTATCGGCATTGCGCAGCAACGCCTCGATCGTTTCGACACCGGGTTCGATCGTCGCGATACCGATGCTCCCCGTGGTATAGATCGTTTGTTCGTCGATCTCGATCGGTCGCGCGATCGCCTCCCCGATGTGATCGACGACGCGTTCGATCTCATCGCGTGAGTCGCGCGCGTCCAGGAGCACCGCGAATTCGTCGCCGCCGAGTCGTGCGACGAAATCCGTCGGTCCGATTGCAGTTTGCATTCGCTCGGCAATCGTTCCGAGCATGACGTCGCCTGCAACGTGCCCGAGGCTATCGTTGATCGACTTGAATTCGTCGAGATCGACGAAGAGCACCGCACACGTGCCGCGTGGATCGGTACGGTAGTGGTCGAGCTTTTCCGCGAGACGCTCGCCAAATAGGGCTCGATTGGGAAGCCCCGTGAGCGTGTCGTGCGTGGCTTCGTGCCGTAGGCGCGCTTGGCTCGCCTCGAGGAGCCGCCGACGCCCGACTTCGGCTGCATGCGCGTACGCATGTGCAACGGCGAGTCCGATCAAATTGACGAAAAGCTGCATCGACGTCAGGGTTTCGAGCGACGGGATCTTTCCGTCGAGCGGCTCGTCCGCACTGATGTACGCGAGCATGTCGCCTTGATTGTCGGGTAAAACGAAAATGAGGACGTCGCGTTCGTGCCAACTTTCCGCCGAGACGCGCGGCGCCTCGCGCGGCGATTCGCCCGCGTAGATCGACTTTGCCCACTCGAGTTCGCGCTCGGCGGGAATGAAAAACCCGTTCTCGACGACCTCGCAAACGGGATCGAGAATCTGGACGATTTCCGAGCGAACGATCCGCTCGTACTTGCGCTCCGCCACGATGTCGTCCGGCCAGCCGAGCATGACCCGGCGCATCATATCCTCACCGCTCGCATCGGCGGCGACGATCGTCACATATTTGAACTCGTAGATCTCTTGCACGGCGTGCGCGATCGATTCGAGCGCCGGCTCGAGGTCTTGAACGCTCAAAATGTCGCGCGTGATCGCGATAATGCGCTCGAAAGGTATCTCTCGCATTTCCTAACCTATCGGCGCGGGCGAGCCAGAGCATGAGTCGGCTGTAACGCAAACCGGTTCCTAACGTAAACGATACAATACGACGATCGCGGTCGAAAGCGGCCTCGTCACGGCACATTATGCCCGTTGCACTCGCTTCGCGAAGGAACCCGGACGAATCCCCAGAGCTGCTCGGCGAAATCGCAGAAGGCGCGAATCGCTGCCCGATCAGTAAAGCACTCGCCGCCGTTTCGATCGGCCTCGAAGTAAAGCGCGCGTATTTGCCGATGATCTCCAAAAAGGGGGTTCGCATGTCCCGCTCGATCTTCTCAATCGCACTCGTCCTCGTCGTAATGGCGACGTCGCTCTTACAATCCGATGCCAAGAGCAGATCGCACCACCACGCCCGGAAGCATCACCACCACAAGCACCACCGCATTCTCTTCATCCGCACGTAACGACGCGCGACGCCGCGCTTAGCCGCCGACGCTGACCGCCGCGTGACCGAAAATCGGTGGCACGTAGTGGCCCGCGACCCACGCGATCGCGAAGACGGCGGCACCGAATGCGACGATTTCGAAGCCTTTTTTGAAGGGATGCTTTCCCGCGAGCGTGCCCGCGAACGATCCGATCGCAAAGAGCGCGACGACCGCGAGTACGAGCCCGATCCAAAGGGCGGACCCCAGTGGAAGCGGGAGCGCGTAGGGGAGCACGGGCAGTGCCGCGCCCGCAGCAAACGAAAGCGTCATCGCGATTGCGGCACGATTGTCGCCGGGATCTGCTTCGCGCAGATCGATGCCGAACTCGTCGCGCACCATTTCGTGAAGCCAGATATCCGGATTCTTCTGCAAGCGACGCACGATCATGAGCGCCTCTTCGTCGGTGAACCCTTTGAGATGATAGTAGGCGACCTGCTCGGCGAATTCTTCCTTCGGTGAATCGAGCATCTGCTGGCGTTCGATATCGATCGCGTTGGTGATGACTTCGCGCTCTGCTTTACCACCTAAGTATTCGCCCACGCCCATCGAGATCGCGCCGACCAGGAGCGAGAGCCCGCCCGAAATGAGGATCGCCGCGCGATCGGTCGTCGCGACACCAACGCCCGTAACGATACCGAGCGTCGTGAGGATCCCGTCCTGCGCGCCGAAGACGATCTCTCGAATTCCCCGCTGGCGTTCGAGTTGTTGACGCTGCGGCGTATCGGGAACGCGTGGCTCGTAGCGGCCCCGATGTGCGACCGAGACCACCAGATTTTCAGTCTCGATAGCGAGCGAATTTCGCGACTCGGCTTCCATGATCGGGCGCCTTCCCGTCGGCCCCGACCCCAGGCCTTCCTTGCGTCCCACTTAGGAATGACGAGCGACGCGCGGGAGTGCCCGGGGCGTGGCCCCGAATGGAGATCCGATGGACGAGTCGAGCGAGAATCCCAATCCGATCGTTGCGATGGCGATGAAGATTCGCGCGCGCAAAGATATCGAAACCGCGATCGAGGCGGGAACGCCGCCCGGCGAACGCAGCGATACCGCGGATGCGACCGTCTCGCTCGGCGCCTTCGGCGACGCACTCGCCATCGGCGCGCGGCGTCTCAACTCAATTTTGGGGTCGAGCGCGATGACGTACGTCCGATTCGAACGACCGCTCCGTATCCGCTTGCGATACGCGGGAAAGCGCGTGACCTTCGACGTCGACGAACCGCGGCAGCTCGTGTCGGTGCGTGGGCTCGATTTCGACGGCGAATATCAGTTCGACCCGAGCGCGCCTACGCCCGCGCTCATCAATCTCTCGCTGCTCTCAACCGAAGCCGGATATGGCAGTGCGCTCACGCCGACGACCGTGCTCAAAAAAATCGCCGAGGATACGAAGTTGCCCCGACCCGCCCATCTCGACGCGGTCGGCCCCATCGTTCTCTAGTCCGCGATCGCCGGGGCGCCGCTTTCGAATGCGACCGCTCGACCGACGTAAAAGCCTTGCGCGTAATCGACGCCGTATTCGCGCAGGAGATCGGCCGTGCGCGCGTCGGTCACGAACTCCGCGATCGTCTTCTTTCCCAGGCCGCGGGCGAGCGCGACGATCGATCGCACGATGTGCTGGTCTTGAGCGTCGTCGGCGAGATTCTGCACGTATTCGCCGTCGAGTTTGAGATAGGCGAACGGCAAACGTTTGAGATAATAAACCGAACTGAAACCGGCTCCAAAATCGTCGAGTGCGAATTCGCAGCCCAAGCTGCG
>JANYGA010000125.1 GCA_025359485.1 Rhodospirillales bacterium
CGACCTCGCAGATCAACGCGAAAGCCGCTTCGGGCGAACTCGCGAGATCTTGCGTGCTGCTGAGAGCATTTGACGAAACACGTTCGGCCGATGAAAGCGTAGCGAGCATGGCGAGCCGTTCGTCTCTGATGACCCGATACCTATCGGGAAAACACTAGCAGTTGTGCGACCTTTCGAAAGTCACCACAACCGCTAGTGGGCAAGCGCTTCGGTTACGCCGCCGACTGAACCAGAACCGGACGGAGCAATTCCTTCAGACGCGCGCGCGCACGGCTCAAGCGCGAACGCACCGTTCCAATCGAGATCCCTGTTTGTACGGCGATTTCCTCATACGAAAGATCGTCGACCTCGCGCATCGCGACGACGGCGCGGAATGCCTCCGGAAGGGCGTCGATCGCCTTCGAGAACTCCTCTTGTGTCAGCGCGTTGTAGCACGCAAAGTACGGGTCTTCGCCATCGTGACGCACGTTGGTCACATCGATGAGCGCGCTCTGCAGACGAGCCAGCCGCACGTCGGCGCGTTTACGCTTTTTGTTGTGGTCGAAAAAAACGTTGACCGTGATCCGGTAGAGCCACGTGTAAAACGACGACTGGCCGCGGAAGCGGTGCAGATTACGGAAGATCCGCAGGAAAACTTCCTGTGCGAGATCCTCGACGTCGCCCGCCGGTACGTTCAGTTGAGCGAGGATGCGGCGGACGTGTTGATCGTAGGACTGAACGAGCTCGTCGAATGCTTCACGGCGACCGCCACGATACGATTCGATGAGATTGAGGTCGCGTGCGGCGCGGAGCTGCTGCTCGGGGTTGACCTTTTTGCGAGGAAGAACGGCGGACATCGAAACCCTTTCCAGCGCGGGACGCTGTGTGAGGGAGATAATATTCCGATGTGCCGTTCCCGAATGTGAGGTCGCCTACGGTTAGGCGTTGCTTCCACCACGAACGCGCCCTGCCCCGACGCCACGGGCGAACGCAACGAGCGTCTCGATACCAAATTCCAGTGCCTTTTCATCGATCCGAAAAAGCGGACTGTGACCTGGATGAATCGATCCCGCGGCCTCGCTACGCACGCCGTGGCGGATCAAAAGCCCGGGTGCACGCTGAGCGAAATACGCAAAATCTTCACCGCCCATCGTGGGCGATGGACTCAAGACGGGGACGCTTGAGTTTTCTTCCATGTATGCGCGGAACGTCTCGGCAAGTTCGGCGTCGTTGATGACGGCGGGGTAACCCCAGATCATTTCGAGCGTGCCTTTGGCGTTGTATGCGGCCGCCACGTTTTCGACGATGCGTCGCCCGCGCGTTTCGAGATCGCGACGGATGTCGGGATTCTGCGAGCGGAACGTCCCGGTCATGTGCACGCGATCGGCGATGATGTTGTTGCGATAGCCGCCTTCGATCGTCCCGATCGTAACGACCACGGTTGCGAAGGGGTCCGTTTCGCGCGCCGCGATGTTTTGCAAAGCGAGTACGACTGCCGCTGCGGCGGGAATAGCGTCGACCGCGTTGTGCGGCGCGGAGCCGTGGCCACCGCGACCTTCGATCGTAACGTGGAATTCATCGGCGGCTGCGTTGCACGCCCCGGGGATGAAACCGACCGTTCCCGTATCGAGGCGGACGTCCACGTGGAGCATCGCGATCGCGTCGATCTTCGGATCTTCCATCGCGCCTTCTTCGATCATGGGCAGCGCGCCGCCGGGCCCTTCTTCGGCGGGCTGGAAGAGAAGGACCGTCGTGCCGCGGAGGTTCGCGCGATCGTCGTGCAACAAGCGTGCCGCACCGAGCAACATCGCGGTGTGCGCGTCGTGTCCGCACGCATGCATCTTGCCGGGAACTTCAGAGCTAAATGGTTCTCCCGACTTTTCGGTCAGCGGCAACGCGTCCATATCGGCGCGCAAACCAGCGACATGCCCGGGAAGCGCACCGCGGACGATCCCGACGACGCCGGTCTTCGCGATGCGGCGATGTTCGATGCCAATCGCATCGAGTTCGCGCTCCACGATCGCAGCCGTGCGTTCTTCTTCGAATCCGAGTTCGGGATGGCGATGGATTTCGCGACGAATCTCGATCGCGCGTTCGGAAACACCCATATCAACAACGGTCATGCAACTCGTTTCGTGAAGCGCGCCGCAATTACCGCGCGAATCGATAACGTCTCGCAAAACGAACGTCGCCGCGATATGCCTAAAAATAATCTTAACCGGGCCTTGGAAAATCGAAAAGGAAGGAGTACCATCGACTCGGTCGCCTGTCGTGGCGATGGTCGATGCCGTCGTGCCCCTCGTGCGCCTTCGCCCGTTCATACCGACGCACGCCGCGACGCGGATGAGTTCGTTTCGTTCAATCGCACAGCGCATGAGGAGAGACTCCATGTCAAACACCCTTACGCTTCCGGGGGCGAGCATCGCAGCGGCAGCTGCCGCGCCACCGACCGAAAGTCACGGCGCGGCGGCCGCGCGCATTCAACGCGATGCGTTCATCAATATCGTTCCGATCGAAAAAACACAGCCGAATGTTGCCGATCTCGCGTTGCTCGCGAACGTCATGATCGAACCCGAGCAAGATCCGCCCGCCGTTACGGCATTCGATAATCAAGCCATGCCGGCAGCCTACACGTATTTTTCGCAGTTCGTCGATCACGATCTCACGGGACAAAATCAGAATGCGCTCATCACGCGTCCCGGATTCAACAAACGAAGCGCCGTGCTCGACCTCGACTCCATTTACGGTACGGAGACCGTCGACTCACTCGTCGGCGACACGCTCATGGCCGTAAATCCGGATTTCGAAACGATTTACGACGCCGACCGCGTCCATTTTCGGCTCGAACGAACCGCGTCGGGTGCGCTCGATCTACCACGAAAAGTCGTCAACGGAAAACGTGGCGATCCGATCGTTCCCGATGGTCGCAACGACGAGAACTTGATCGTGTCGCAAATCGATCTCGCGTTCTTGCGATTCCACAACGCCGTGGCAGACGAACTCGCAAACGAAGGCTCGAGCGGCCTCGCACTCTTTTCGGCCGCGTATCGAACGGTCGTCCAACACTATCAGTGGATCGTGCTCAACGATTTTCTCCCGCGGCTCGTGCGCGGCAAAGATATTGCAGGCGGCCGAAAATATATTGCCGACCTCCGCATGAGCTCGGACCGAAAGTACACGAAGGCCGACGTCGCTCGCGGCATGCCGGCCGAGTTTTCGGTAGCAGCCTACCGCATGGGGCACAGTATGGTGCGATTTAACTACAAGCTTGATGCCGATCCCGAACGCAAGATCTTCGACAATTCCGACGACGACCTCCACGGGCATCGCGAGTACCCCGCCAACGCCATCATCAAATGGCATAATTTTCTCGATTTTGCGAACGACGCGCCACAAGATGGCGACCCTACATTCGACGTGCCTCAGTTCTCCATGCTTCTGGACACCGGTCTCTCGCAAGGCCTTGCAAAGCTACCGAATTTCAGCTTCCAAAGTGCGAGCGCGCCGGATGTTCCCGCAATCGAGCACATCCTCGCATACCGAAATCTCGTTAAGGGGACGATATTTCAGCTTCCATCGGGGCAAACCGTCGCGAAATACTACGGCTTGGAGCCGACCGACGTTACCGTCCTCACCGCAACGATGCTCGCGGATAAGAACGACAAGAGCTCCGATTTCGCGTACGGATCGGTCGATGCGAATCTGACGCAAAAATTCGGATCGAACACGCCGCTGTGGTACTACATTCTCAAAGAGGCGCAAGATCCCGACGGTCCCGCAGGCGAACATCTCGGCGAACTCGGAGCTCGCATCGTGACCGAATGTTTCATCGCGTTCGTCGCCGCGAGCCCGACGTCGATCTTCGATACGGGCTTTACGCCGACCGCGGGGCGGTTCGGATGTACCGCCGATGGCGAGTACAACCTCGCGCAGTTGGTGCGCTTCGCGACCGGTCGGTAGAGCGGCCGGAAGGCGACTCGGGTTCGTCGTCACCCGACGACGAACCCGAGTCTCGTTTTTAGCTACGGTAGCGTAAGAACGCCGGGACTTCGATGTCGTCCATGTTCACCGGCGCGACTTTCTCGAACTTCGGCTCGAACGAGAAGGCCGATGCCGAAGGATCGTACGAGCGGCGTGCGCCGAAGCCGGCCGCGAGCACGGTGATGCGAACTTTCTCTTTCATCGTCGGATCGATCGATGCGCCGAAGATGATCTGAGCGTCGGAGTCGACCGCGCGTGCGATCATCTCGGCTGCCTCGTTGACCTCGTACATCGCGAGATCGGGGCCACCCGTGATGTTGAAGATGACGCCACGCGCGCCTTCGATCGTCGTCTCGAGCAGCGGCGATGCGATCGCCTTCTGCGCTGCGTCGGCGGCTCGATGCTCGCCCGAGCCTTCACCGATTCCCATCATCGCCGAACCCGCATCGGTGAGAATCGTCTTGACGTCGGCGAAGTCGAGGTTGATGAGCCCGGGCTGCGTGATGAGATCGCTGATGCCTTGGATGCCCTGCCGCAAGACGTCGTCCGCATACGAAAATGCCTCTTGCAAGGGCGTCCGTTTTTCGATGATCTGCAAGATGCGTTCGTTTGGAATCGTGATGAGCGTATCGACCTTTTGCTCGAGATCGGCGATGCCGCGTTCGGCGAGCAGCATGCGCTTGCGACCTTCGAACGAAAACGGTTTCGTGACG
>JANYGA010000144.1 GCA_025359485.1 Rhodospirillales bacterium
CCGAAGGGCATCCCGATAAAATCGCGGACCAGATTTCCGATGCGGTGCTCGACGCGATTCTCAAAGACGACCCCATGGGGCGCGTCGCGTGCGAATCGTTCGTCATCACGGGTCAAGTCCACATCGCGGGCGAGATCACGACATCGACGTATGTGGACATTCCCAAACTCGTTCGCTCGACGATCGCCGAGATCGGATACAACCATTCGTCGGTTGGATTCGATTCGGCGACCTGTGGCGTCAACGTGTCGATCGACGAACAGTCGGCCGATATCGCGATGGGCGTCGATACGTCACTCGAAACGCGTGGTGGGAATCACGACGCATTCGAATCGACGGGTGCGGGCGATCAAGGCATGATGTTCGGGTACGCATGTCGCGAAACCGAATCGCTCATGCCGCTGCCGATCGTTCTCGCACACGATCTCACGCGCACGCTCGCCGCGGCGCGTAAAAGTGGAGCACTGAAGTATCTTCGCCCCGACGGCAAGAGCCAAGTCACCGTCGAATACGACGGCGATAAGCCCGTGCGCGTCGATGCCGTGGTCATCTCCACGCAACACGATCCCGACGTCTCACTCGAGCAGATCCGCAAGGATGTGACCGAGCACGTGATCGACGCGATCGTCCCGGCGCATCTGCGCGATAAGGAATTGCGCATTTACGTCAACCCGACGGGCCGATTCGTCATCGGCGGACCGATGGGCGATGCCGGGCTCACCGGCCGCAAGATCATCGCCGACACGTACGGCGGGATGGCGCGTCACGGCGGCGGCGCGTTCTCCGGAAAAGACCCGACCAAGGTCGACCGTTCGGCTGCGTACGCGGCACGTTACGTTGCCAAGAACGTGGTTGCGGCGGGGCTCGCCGACCGGTGCGAAGTTCAGGTTGCCTATGCGATCGGCGTCGCGCATCCGGTTTCCGTGCTCGTCGAAACGTTCGGGACGGCAAAGATCTCCGAAGAGAAGATCGCCGAGCTCGTGAAGGCGCACTTCGATTTGCGTCCGGCTGCGATCATTCACAATCTCGATCTGCGTCGCCCGATCTACAAGCAGACCGCATCGTACGGCCACTTCGGCCGAACCGATCTCGATCTGCCTTGGGAGAAGATCGATAAGGCCGAGGCGCTCCGTTCGGCCGCAGGCCTCACGAAAGAACTCGCAACGGCGTAAGCCGCGCGATTCTCGAACCGAGGACGGGGTCGCGGCAACGTGGCCTCGTTTTTTTTGCCTCGATTTCGGGCGGGCCAATTACATCGCGTGCTGGAAATTCGAGCCGCGTATGGCATCGAATTTGACTCGCACGTTCGGCGCGCTCGCCGTCGCCGCGATCGCGACGACCGCACTTCCGTCGCGCGCCGCGACGCAACTCGGCGGGACCGTCGTCGATCGCAACGCGCCGATTCACATCGCTACGTGTAGCGTGGACGCCGACGAAGCGACCTTCGTGCCACACGTCCTCTTCACGGATCAACTCGCGAAGCCGATCTCGTCGGCAACGGTCGTGTTCGAATTCGTCGATACGACGCGTGCGCCGCTCGTTCGCGTTGCGGTCACGATTCCCAGTGGCCGCACGGCGTTGCCAACGTTTCCCGCAGGGGCGACTGGCGTCGTGTGCGCGCTCGAGCGCGCGACGTTCAAAGACGGCTCCAGCTTCGTGTACGGAGCGGCGCAGAATAATGCTGCGACCGGGGCGATCGTGGGGGGCGCGCTCGCGATTGGGGCGGCCGCCGCGATCATCGGCAGCCGGAAGTCATCGGGCGGTTCGGTTCCGGGTGCTGCGGTGAGCCCGACGCCGAACCCGGGTCCCACATCGACGTCGCGTCCGACGGGGCCGCCCGCGCCGACGACGCCTTTTCCCATCGCGACGCCCGTCCCGACCGCCACGCCCGTTCCGACCGCCACGCCCGTGCCGACGGCGACGCCCCTTCCCGGAGCTACCCCGACGCCGATTCGCACGGCGTCACCGGCGCCGCTCGCGACGCTGCGTGCCGTCATCGCGCCGTCGACTCCGGTACCGGTCACGCCTCGACCCGCACCGCCGACGCGAGCGCCCGCGCCGCCACAACCGGTCGTGACGCGACGCTAGCGGCGTTCGCGCCGAATCGCCGGGACCACCGCGATGATCGCGGCCATGAGCAGATAGCCCGTCCCGGCCACGATGATCGGGGTTCGGGCGCCGTAGCGATCGGCGAGGTAGCCGCCGATGAGGGCGCCGGGGACCGTGCCGATGAGGATGACCAAGCGCACCGCGCCGAACACGCGACCGACGAGCGCTTCTGGCGTCACACGCATTCGCCAGCCGACGATCTGCGCGATTTCGAACAGCACGCAGGCATTGGTGAGGGTCAAAAACGCAATCGCGACCGCGAGATCGTGCGTGAACATGACCGGCAAAAACGCGATGGCGTCGACGAGATACGCGATCACGAGGACGCGTCCGAAGGGCCACGATCGCGGCACGCGTCCTGCGAGAAACGAGCCGATGACGGCACCGATCGCGGCGATGCCGAGCGCGTAACCGACGACCGCATCGCTCGCTCCGAAATCGCGTTTGAGAAACGGGATGAAGACCGCGCCCGCCATGATCGCAAACGTATTGAACGGGAGCGCGAGTGCGGAGAGGGCGCGCATCGCCGGATCGCTCCAGGCGAAGCGAAAGCCCGTCGCAATATCCGTTGCGATGACGCGGAGCGACGGAAGGCCGGGCGTTTCTTCGGGGCCGAGCGTTTCGATTGCGGCGAGCGAACCTTGCGAGACCAGGTACGTGACGGCGTTGATCGCGAGCGCGGGCAACGGGCCAACGAGTGCGAAGAGCGCACCGCCGATCGGCGGAATGACGGTCTGCGAAATCTGCTCGGCCGTGAGCAACGATGCGACGGCGGCCGTCGCGCGATCTTTCCCCACGAGATACGGAATCGCAGAAGCGGCGCCGCCGACGAAGATCGCGGCGGCTATCGAGAGCACGACGATGCCGACGTAGAGGAGCGGGATCGAAAGTGCGCCGCGCGCGTAGCCGATCGCGATGAGCACCATGACGGCGAATCGCGTCGCGTCGCAAGCGATCATCAGTCGACGACGATCGAGGCGGTCGGCGAGCGAACCGCCGATGAGTCCGAAGAGCGCGAACGGTCCGAGTTCGAGCGCGTAGGTAATGCCCGTGGAAAGTGCGGAGCCCGTCTGGTGAAAGACGAGCAACGGGATCGCGATGAGGCGCAAACCGTCGCCCACATATCCGAAGGCCTGCCCCGCATAAAACAGGGCAAAGCCTCGGTTTCGAAAGACGCTTTGCACGGGTGACGCCATTTCCGGGCGATGGCGAAAGTCTTTTCGGCGCTCCGCCGTCTTCGTTACACCGAGAGCGTGAGACTCACGCGTTCGCGGACGAACTGTTCGAGTCGATCGACGGCGACGGCGAGATCGAGTTTTTCCGTATCGATCACGAGATCGGGTGACTCCGGGGTTTCGTACGTACCCGAGAGTCCGGTAAAGCCCGGGAGTTCGCCCGCGCGGGCTTTGCGATAATGGCCTTTGGGATCGCGTCGCTCGCATGCTGCCGCGCTCGCGCGGACGTACACTTCCGCAAAGCCATCGCCGACGATCGCGCGGGCACGTTCGCGATCGCGGCGGCTCGGCGAAATGAACGCGGCGATCGCCACGCTTCCCGCATCGGCAAAGAGCGCGGCGACTTCGGCGACGCGCCGAATATTTTCGGCACGATCGGCGTCGGAGAATCCGAGATCGGCGCAGAGACCCGTGCGTAAATTATCGCCGTCGAGCACGTAGGTCGCGATGTTGCGTTCGAAGAGTCGTCGTTCGAGTTCCATCGCAATCGTCGATTTTCCAGCCCCGGGCAAACCCGTGAGCCACACGACGGCGCCGCGGTGGCCGTTACGCCGAATGCGCGCGTCGACATCGACGAGATGCCCGACGGGCACGACGTTTTCGCCCGCGCGCGCGAGCGTCGCGAGGATCGTGCCGCCCGCGACGATATCGATGCCGTCGAGTAAGATAAAGCGTGCCAGTCCGGGCTGATCCCAGACGGTGTCGAGCGAAAGCGGCTCGCTGCTTTCGAGCACGATTTCGGCAACGTCGTTGGTTTGCGCGATGCGATGCGATTCTGTCGCGAGCGCTTCGATATCGACGACGCGTTCGAACGCTGCGACACGAACGACGGCCGTGCGCGTTCCGAAGCGCATCCGATACGTGTCGCCGACGGCGAGGGGTCGGGCACCGAGCCACAGCAAACGTGCGCGAAAGGACGTCGCGAGCGTCGGCGGGTGTGCGATATCACAAATGATATCGCCGCGATCGACGTAGAGCGGGCCATCGAGCGTGAAGCCGACGGATTCGCCCGCGCGTGCCGACGTGCGATCTTGCGGTGGCCACAGATCGAGTGAGAGGATGCGCGCGCGACGCATGGCGGGCGCGACGACGATGTCGTCGCCCGCGGCGAGCTCGCCCGATTCGATGCGACCGACGAGCGTGCGTTGTAAGCCGCGACGGATCACGCCTTGCACCGCGACGCGTAATCCCGATCGCGCGCGCGCCGCACGTGAGGGCAGGGCGAGCAAACTTGCGAAGATGGTCGGCCCCACGTACCACGGCATCGCCGTCGAAACGTCGACGATATTCTCGCCGTTGCGCGCGGAGACGGGAACGAAGGCCGTTGCAGCGATGCCGATTCGACCGAGCAGCGCTTCGAGTTCGCTGCGAATGTCTTCGTAGCGCGCCTGCGCGTAAGCGACGCGATCCATCTTGTTGATCGCGACGACGACGCGATCGACGCCGATGAGTTCGAGCAAGAGCGCGTGACGTCGCGTCTGTTCGCTCACGCCGTCGTGCGCGTCGACGAGGAGCAGCGCGGCGTCGGCATCGGATGCGCCCGTGACCATGTTGCGTAAGAACTCTTTGTGACCGGGCGCATCGATGAGGACCACGTCGCGCTCGGGCGTGCGCATCCACAAACGCGTGGTATCGATCGTGACGGCGAGATCGCGTTCGCTCTGCATCGCATCGAGCACGAAGGACCATTCGAAGTCGACGCCGCGGCGGCCGGAGATGCCGCGAAGTTCCTCGACTTTGCCATCGGGAAGGTTGCCGCTATCGTGGAGCAATCGACCGATGAGCGTGGATTTGCCGTGATCGACGTGACCGACGGCGACGACGCGAAGTTGTTGTTGTTCCATTACATGTACCCGCTCGTGCGCAGGCGTTCGAAGGCGTCTTCGCTTTCGTGATCCATCTTGCGACCCGCGCGTTCGGGCGCTTTGGTGGTCTCGAGTTCGGCGATAATTTCGGCGATCGAACTCGCATGTGATGCGATCGGCACGGTGATGTTTTTCTCACCGAGCGAGCGGTAGCGCATACCGTCGCGCGCGAGATAGAGCGGCACGATCGGAATATTTTCGCGCTCGGTGTAGCGCCAGATGTCGACTTCGGTCCAGTCGAGTAGCGGGTGGATGCGAAGGTGCTGGCCGTCGGGGATATCGGTGTGATAGACGTCCCAGAGTTCGGCTGGTTGATGTTTGAGATCCCACGCACCCTCGACCGTGCGCGGTGAGAAAACGCGTTCTTTCGCGCGCATCGATTGCTCGTCGCGGCGGATACCGACGATGATGCCGCGATATTTTTTTTCCGTCACGAGCTCGCGCAGACCGACGGTTTTTCGCGCGGCGGCACGCGTTGCGGGCGGAAGCGTGGGATCCATCGCGGATTCCGGCGGGCAGAGCTGGTTGATGTAATCGAGATCCCACGCTTTGCTCAGCTCGTCGCGGAATTGATAGACTTCCGGTAATTCCATCTCGGTATCGAGCAGCACGACCGGAAAGGGGACGCTACCGAGAAAGGCCTTACGTGCGAGCCAGAGCAGTGCGGTGCTGTCTTTTCCCATGGACCAGAGCATGCACAGGGGTTGGACGCGAAAATACGCTTCGCGCAAGATGGCGATCGAGCGTGCTTCGAGTTCGTCGAGGTGGTTCACGATGTTCCGTTCGCGCCGAGCGCGGAGAAACTCGCGTGCAAGCCGCACTCGAGTTTGTCGGTACCGGACCAGCGGCCGGCGCGCGGATCTTCCCCGGGTGCGATCGCGCGCGTGCAATGCGTGCATCCGAGCGACGGATAGCCGCGATCGTTGAGGGGATTATACGGCACGTCGTGCGCGAGGACGTAGCTCCAAATGTCGTTCGAGGTCCAATCGGCGAGCGGTGCGATCTTCGCAAGTCCGGTCGTGTCGTCACGTGAGAGGATGCCCACGTTCGTGCGCGACGCCGATTGATCGCGGCGGATGCCCGTGATCCACGCATCGTAGTTCGCGAGAAATCTTTGCTGCGGTTCGACTTTGCGCAACGCGCAACACGCGTCGGAATTGCGTGCCCAAAGCGCTTCGCCGTAGCGCGCGTTTTGCCCGTCGACGGTAAGCTCTGGGCGCACCGCAATCGGTTCGATCCCGTAGCGTTCGCGCACGCGGTCGACGAGTGCGTAGGTTTCGTCGAAGAGCAATCCCGTATCGAGGAAATAGACGGGCACCGAAGCATCGCGCTTTGCGATCATATCGAGCAACACCATACCCGATGGTCCGCCGAACGAACATGCGAGCGCGATGTTGCCCGCGTACCGCGCGAGCGCTTCGTCGACGATCGTCTCCGCGCGTGCGATCGGTGATGTCTCGATCATACGAGTCGCGCTCCCGCGAAGGCGAGCGCGCCCACGACGATCGGTCGCAGCCAGCCGTCGCCGAGCGCGGTCGAAAGGCGGCTGCCGAGCCAGACGCCGGGCAGCGATCCCGCAAGCAACCCGAGCGCGAGGCGATAATCGACGTCGCCGAACGAGGCGTGCCCGAATGCGGCGATCGGTACGAGAAACGCGGCGAAGGCAATTTCGGAACCGATGAGGCGCCGGAGTGTGACGACGGGAACGGCGAAGGCAAGCAGCGGAAGCGTGATCGAGCCGCTTCCGATCGACGTTATGCTCACGAGAAAACCGACGATCGCGCCGATCGCGATGACGGTCGGAACGGGCGTCGTCGCTTCTGCCGTGGATGCCGCGATCAAGCGCGCGTTCGCGCGCGAGCGCACGATCCATGAGACGGTCGCGCCCGCACACGCGAGCAGAATCGCGATGCCGATTGCGTGGCGGAGTGTCGACTGGAGCGCGACTTCGTTGACGTGCGTGCGCAAGATCGCGTAGGTCGCGAGGCCGGCGAGCGACCCCGGGATGCCGCCGCCGAGCAGCGCGCGGGTCACGACCCAATCGACGTTGCGACGCCGTGCGTGCAAGCCGAAGGCGAGCAGTTTCGTCGGGACGCTGTAGAGCAGATCGGTCCCAATCGCGAGGCTCGGCTTCACGCGCAAGACGAGGACGAGGAGCGGAATGAGGAGCGATCCGCCGCCGATCCCCGAGAGGCCGACGAACGTGCCGACGATGAGGCCGACGAGCGCGATTTGTGGATCGAGTAGCATGAGGGTAGGGTGAAGGCTCCGTTATGAGTGGGTGTGCGGCGAAAAAAAGAAGCCCCCGCGCTCGGCGGGGGCTTCTCGGGGCGAACTCGTTTGGTCCGTCAGCCGATAAGCAATCCGCGCCGACCCGCGAACGGGCGACAGCAGAGACAGACGGGACAACAGGCGATGCGGAGCATTTCGAGCCGAACCGTAACACGCGTTCCGCGGCCATGTCAATTCGTTTCGACGGTCGGAGGCGGCGAAGAAGGTCAGCCCCGCTCGACGCCGCGGTCGTTGTCCGCTATACTACGGCGTCGGCAGGGTGCCTTAGCGCCTGCGCGAATTCGCGATGCGGCGATACCAATCCCGAATAGCTCAGTTGGTAGAGCAGCTGACTGTTAATCAGCGGGTCTCTGGTTCGAGTCCAGATTCGGGAGCCATATACAAGCCCGTCAATGAACTCATTGGCGGGCTTTCTTTCGTTCGTTAGCGCTGCAGCTTACACGACCGTCGCGCCTTCGGCTCCGATCGTAAATCGGTGCGTCGCGAGGTCTTGCGCCGTCCCGCGCGATTTTACGATGCGCACGGTGCGCGTCATCATCTCGTCCATCTCCATCGCGAGCAACACGATGTTGTCGGACATGTAACTAAAACGGCCACCCGCGGCGCCGATCGAACCGTCGGTGCCGTGCGTCGTTTCGAAGTTGAGCAAACTCGTGACGCCACTAATTGCGAAGTGTTGCACGAGCGCGTAGAGAAAATCGTGTAATCGATCCTGATCGCTCGCCGCGCTCATCAAATCGCCTACGGCATCGATGACGATGCGCTTGACGTGTTCTTCGCGCACGCGGCGAAAGAGCGTCACGATGAGACTGTCGATCTGTAACTCGACGGGCGATGCGTACATCAGCTTGAAGCCGCGCGAGGCCGCTTGGGCGGGATCGACGCCCATCGCGCGCAGCGTCGTCGCAAGCTGCGTCGGATTCTCTTGGAAGTTGACGTAGAGCGCGGCCTCGCCGTCTTCGAGCGCCTGTAACGCGAAGCGCAACGCCATCGTCGTCTTCCCGGCACCACTTGGCCCCGCGAGCAGCGTCGTCCGCCCGCGCAAGAGCCCGCCGCCGATCAACGCATCCAAACCGACGATACCCGAGGGGATGCGTTCCATGTCCATCTCGTAGCCTTCCGGCACCTCAGGTGTGACGAGGCGTGGGAAAACGTCGAGCCCGTCGCGCGTAATGCGGAAGCTGTGCATGCCCTCGAAATAGCCGCTGCCACGCAACTTCACGACGCGTAAGAAACGTTCGTCACGCGTGCTCTTCTCGCTGCGCAAAAGTTGGATGATGCCGTCGGCAACCGCGAACTCAGGCAGCGCCTTCGCGTCTTCATCGCTATATTCGCCGACGAGAAAGACCGTCGTCGCGTACGCCGTGAGCAGGCCCGTGAGTTCGTAGAGCATCCTGCGCATCGCGGCGACCGATGGCGAGATATCGTGGAGCGCCTTGTACGAATCGATGATGATGATCTTCGGCGAAAATGCGTGGATCGCATCCGACACGACGTCGACGAGCGCTTCGATTCCTTCGTGAGCGAGACGGGCGCCGACGTCGTCGTAGATCACGGCCGTTCCGACGCTCGCTTCATCGTAGAACGTGAATCGCTGCAAGTACTTAAGGACCTTTGCAACGGGTTCGGAAAACGTCGTGAGATAGAGGATCGGGCGTGCGTCGTCGGCGTTATGGAACGCCATTTGTTCGGCGAAGACCGTCTTACCCGACCCCGGTTGACCCATGATAATATTGATCGAGTTCACCGGGAAGCCGCCGCCGAGGATCGCGTCGATCTCCGCAGATCCGGTCGTAACGCGCTCGTCCGTTTCGATGAATTCGATCAAGATGATATCTCCAATTCGCGAGCAAGCAACGTCCGAACGACGCCGAGAAAACGCGCCTTGTCGATCGGTTTCGAAAGGAACGCGTCGGCCCCGGAATCGCGGGCGCGTTTCGCCGCGCCGATGACGCTGAAGATCAAGAACTTCGCGGATGCCGTGCGCTCGTCCGATTTGAGCTTGCGACATAAATCGAGGCCACCCAATCGCGCCGCCACGACTTCGGCGATGATGAGTGCCGGCAGGTCGGAACGCGTCGCCGCAAGCGCGGCGTCGCCGTCGCTATAACACGTCGTTTCGAGCCCGATTTCGCCGAGGAACGTCGTGAGGAGTTCGCCCGTATGGCGATCGCCATCGACCACGAAGACTCGTTGCGCGTCACTCAATCGATTGGGTCTTCAAGACCACGCGCGCGTGACTTCCGCCATCCCAACGTGGCATGACCGAAAATTCGCGAGCGATGCGTGAGACGATAAAGAGGCCACGTCCCGATTCGCTCATCGCGTCACGTGGGAGACGCGTGCCGAATGTGAAGCCAGGCCCGCGATCAAAGACATGCAACACGGGGCCATCGGCGGTCATGTCGAGCGAGATGACGATCGTGCCGTTCGCATGCCGCACGATGTTTCCGATAAGTTCGCCGACGACGAGCTCCGCGTCGGCCACTTCGTCATCGTCGGCGCCGATTCTCACCATTGCCGCAGCTACATCGCGTCGGACGAGTGCGGCCTGCGTAGCGTCGGCGCCATCGAAGGACCAGACGCGGTTTTCTTTGCGAGCGCTCGCAGCATCCAAGCGCATGACGAGAATTGCAACGTCGTCGCTACTCGCTCCATCGATGACCGCATCGCGGACGGCCTTCGCCGGATCGCTCGCGGCATACACGGCATCCGACGCCAAGGCCGCGAAAAGGCGCGCATTGCCCTCGAGAATATTTCGCGTCGATTCGGTCAGGCCGTCGGTGTGGAGCACGAGGAGCCCGTCCTCCGGAAAGACGGCCCATCCGGCCTCGGCGCTGATTCCTTGATCGCGAATACCGAGCGGCAGATCCGTCGCCACGAGCTCGCTGATCGTGCCGTCGGCCGCGCGCAAAAGCGGCGGCGGGTGCCCCGCGGAGGCGAATGAGAAGCCGCGTGTGACGGGATCGAAAATACCCACGAAGGCCGTAACGATGCGGTCCGGCTGCTCCAAGCGCAGCGCACGATCGGCTGCATCGAGGACCGCGACGGGATCGGGATAGAGCTGCACCGCGCCGCGAATCGTTTGTCGCACGGCGCCCATCGTAACGGCGGCCTGCAAACCGCTTCCGCTCACGTCACCGACCGAAAGCACGATCCGACCATCGCTCAGTGGGAAGGCGTCGTACCAATCGCCGCCCACGAGCGCATCCGCTTGCGCGGATTCGTACACGGCACTGAAGCGTAACCCATCGATGATTGGAAGATGTTGCGGCATCGCGGCGTGCTGAAAATCCACCAGCGCTTGTACTTTGCTCGCGAAGCGAACGTTGATGGCTTTCTCGATCGTATGACGGTCGTGAATGTCGGTGGCACTTCCCGCCCATCGTGTGATGCAATCGTTCGCGTCGCGCATCGGGACGCCACGCATGAAAAACCATCGATACCCAACGTCGCCGCTGCCGTCTGGTCGAATGCGAATGTTCGCTTCGTACGTGCGGCCGGTGGTGAACGCATCGGTGAGCTCCGCGCGAAATTCCGCCAGGTCGTCGGGATGCAAAAGGCGCGCGAGTCCGCGCGGCGAGATCGCCTCCTCGTACGAAAGGCCCGTGTAGGTCGACCAACGATCGTTCGCCCATTCGAGCGAAAAATCTGAGCGATGCGCGTAAACGAACGACGTACTGCCGTCGGCTATGCCGCGAGACGCGCTCTCACGTCGCACGCGTTCCGTCGTTTCGTATGCCGTGCAGAGGACGCCCGTTTCTTCGGGTGCCCGGCCGATAGCGGTATACGCGAACGTGTAGAACGCTTCGCGTCGATCACCGACGCGATCGATCGCGAACGCGACGTTTTCCACGAGGATCGGCTCGCCCGTTCCGTTCGCAAGCGCCTGCAGCGCGTCGAGCGACGCCGGATAGGCATGCGCGTGCGCGCTCATCACGTGTCCGCTCGCCTCCGCGCGTCCGATCAACCGCTGCATCGCGGCGTTCTCGATGCGTACGAGGTCAGTGCTCCAATAAAGACACATCGGTTGTCGCGAATCCAGACACTGACGCACCGCGTATTCGAGAACCGGCGACCACGCATCTCGCGGCCCGAGGGTCGTCAGATTACGATCCGTTTCCGCGACAAATGCGACGCTCGTCGAACGGTCGCGAGTGATTGAACGGGGCACGCCGGGGCGTTCGGTATCGACGTCAGTATCACTCTCATCGGGGAGTGCCGATGATCGTACGCATCTGCGATCTAGCTGTTCGGGATGGATGTTCCGGCGAGAAAATCGCCGATCGTCGCGTTCATGAATCGCACGTCGGCCGGTTTGTACGAAGCGCCGGCAAAGTGCCCTTGATTCGAGGGGATCGTCACGTGGACGGCGCCCGGAATGAACGTCGCCGCTGCTTGTCCCTCATCGGCGGGATTGAGCAGATCGAGTCCGGCCTGAATGAGGATCGTCTTTGCTTTGATCGTGGCGAGCGCGGCGCGATAATCGCCGTTGAATATTCCCGCCCCGACGTTGTGCCCGTCGTAGGCGATCGATTGCCAGATCCAATCGTTCGCGTCGAATTTGGTCGCGATGCGATTGTCTTCTTGTTTTTGCTGGAACGCGAGCATGTCGATCGCCTTAGGAAACTCCTCATCCATGCCGATCGGCGTCCGCACGATAAGCGCATCGAAAAACGCGGCATGCATCCGCCATCCGGCTTCGGGTTGTGCCGTGTACGCGCCGCCGTTGTAGGCGGGGTCGAGCATGAGCGCCATGCGCGCGGCCTGCGTGACGCCGAGGGTCCACGCCGGCGCGTGCGCGAGCGGCGTAATCGCGACGACGCGATCCATCATGGTCGGATGCGTGACCGCCCATTGCAGACTCTGCATGCCACCCATCGATGCACCCGTTACGACAGCGAGATGCTTGAGGCCGAAGAATTTCGTGACGAGTGAGTACTGCGATTCGACCATATCGCGAATCGAGTAATGCGGAAATTTCGCACCGTGCTGCGTTACGCTGTTGCTCGGCGATGTCGTCTGACCGTTGCCGATCGCATCGGTGCAGATGATGAAGTACTTGGCGGGATCGTACGCTTTGCCGGGTCCGATGAGGAAGTCGATTCGGTGACGATTGCCACCGAGCGACGACGTCATGAGGATCGCGTTGGATTTCTGTTCGTTGAGCGTCCCGTGCGTGACGTACGAAATTTTAAAATCACGAATGACCTCGCCGCTTTCGAGCTTGAAATCGCCCTCGGAGTAAAACGACTGATCGGGCGTTTCGATGACGTTCTGCGCGAGCGTACCGATCGGCGCCGCGACTAAGAACGCCGCCGCGAGGGCGATACGCATAAGCTTCGATAGCATGTGAGGCTCCTTTTGCGGTCAAGTGATCCAACCGAGCCGCGGAGGCCTCGCTCGAAAGCACGTGCGCGCGAACGCGTGTGATGTCTAGGGAGCCGCGTGGACGGTCGTATCACCCGGTTGTGCGGCGAGTTCGAGGCGGCTACGGCCGTAGTCGAACGTGACCGCGAAATGGCGGAGAAAACCGCTCCCGAGATGTCCCTTTCCCGTCGCGGCCAAGCTTTTGGTCGCGCCGATTTTGGGTTGCATCACGTCGTAATCGCCGAAGCGCACGCGTGCGACGTCGCCCGTGATTTCGCTGCTCGTGCCACCGATTCCGGAGACGGGCGTCGTACCGCTCGGTTTGAAGATTCCGGGATGTGCGGCGTAATAGTCGTAGGCGAGATTGATCGTCGATTCGTCGCCCGTATCGATGGCCAGCGGTGCGTTTTGCTCGCCGATGCGGACCGATGCTATGGGAATGAAGTTTTCGAACGAAAGCGCGACCGCATCGCTCGGGGCGACGGTGGCGTTGGGTCCCGTCGGTGCGATCGTCACCTCGCGTTTGGGATAATCGATCGTGATTCGTGCGTGCGCGAAGGCGTCGGCGCCGAGCACGACGTCGTACCCGTACTGACGCAGATCGTGCAAGACGACGTACTCGGCACCGGGATATCTCGCGTTTCCGACGACGAGGGCGGGCGCGCGCACGATGCCCGTCACGTATTTGCCGACCCCGCTGATATCGAAGGCGCCGCCGCGAGGTTCGATGCCGAGTTTCTCGGCGAGTTCGAGGCTCATCGAGAGTCCGGAATTGCCCGTATCGAGAAGGCACTTCACGCGTTCGTTGCCGACCGTGCACGGTACGACGGGTTGCTCCGACGCGCGCTCGAGTTTCGACATCGCGATCGATTCGGGTGTACCGGTTAGGGTCGGCACGAGGCCGACGGGTGCTTCGAGCGGCGCGCTTTCGATCGCGCGGCGTTCGAAGCGCTCGACGACGGTGCCGTTGAGCGAAATTTCGTACGGGAGCGTAATTTTGCCGTCGACTTTGCGCTGGTCGCGCAATTCGAAGGCATACTTGCGCTCGTCGCTGACGACACCGACGACGAGTCCGCTCTTCGAATCGACGATCGCGTCGAGCAGCGATCCGCGAAATGGCGCGATCGCGAGCCTTCGGTAGCTGATGCCGTCGCGCAAGACGGGCTCGCGTTCGCTGAGTTGTCCGCCGCTCGTGCGAAAATCCGGCGCGGTGAATGCGTAGGAGACGATCGCGCGGAGTGTGATCTGCAACGCGTCGACACGCGCGGAGAGCGGCAGTGCGGTATCGTTGAAATTGGCATCGAAGCTGCGCTCGCCGTCGAAGTAAAATCCGGTACACAACCCGCGCGAACAACTCTTCGCGCGATATTTGAGGCCGTCGGTTTCCGTCGTGACGTCGAACGTTCGACCGCCGTGGGTCTCGTGCGAATGACTCACGACGTGATAGCGATATGGCGCGCCGCTTGCGAGTCGCGAACGGACGAGCAACGCGTCGAGCGAAGCCGCCGCCGCGCGAGAGGGACACGAATCGAGCAACATGGCGAAAAAGACCGAAACGAGCACGGCGGCGAAACGCATGGCGATGGGGTTCGAAGTTATCGACGGCTACCTTCTCGTCGGAAGTCCGGCCAAAGGCGACGTCGTCGCAGCCGTTCTCGCCGATCGCGTCGATGCACCGGCCGCGGCTCCATTTTATCGGGCGCTCGAAGCCGTCGGCGTGCGTGCGGCCGACGAGGCGTTTCTCGCCCTGCGTTTGATCCTCGCGGGGCGGACGCCCGACGACGATGCCGTCCGTCGGCTGCGTGCCTACGCCGCCGTCGCTCGCGCGGCACGTGTGGGGGAAACCGCGGCCCTCTCCGCCGTCGTCAAGCGCGAACGTGCGAATCTCGGCGCGCTTGCGGAACGTCCGCTTGCCTCGCCGGAAGATCGTACCGCACTCGGGCATGCGGCCGCAGCGGCGTACGCAGCGGAGCTCGGCGGCGATTCCCCACTCGAAAGGAACGCCGGTGATGATGCACGACGTTAGAGAGGCGTCATGACACGGTTCTTCGTCGCCTTTTTTGCTTTTGCGACTATCGTCGTACTTGCAACCCCACATTCGATCGGTGCGCAGAGCGTCTCGCTTGCCGCCCCATCGTATTTCGTCGCGCTCGGCGATGATGGCGATGAGGATGAAAATAACAAGCCGCACGTGCGCGCGAAAGATGCCGGGTCGATCGATGGTGAGATCGTCGCGGTCGACTATCGGACCAATCACATCATCATCAAATCGGGATCGTCGAACTACGATGTCGTCGTTCTCCCGAGCACCGATTTTCGCGGCCGCTCCAATGGTTTCCACGGCATCACCGATCTCCGTCGTGGCGCACACGTCAACGTCATGCTCAGTCTGCGCGAGAAGACGCTGACCGCGCAAATCGTTCATCTGCTCCAGTAACACGCGTGGCGGAGATCGAGCGTCTGGCGGGCGACGTGCTCTGCGTCGGCCTGCCGGGCGGCGACCTCGAGTCCGCGACGGCTGAGGCGCTACGCGAACTCCGCCCGGGCGCGATCGTGCTCTTCGCGCGCAATGTGACGACGCTACAGGCGACGCGGACGTTCGTCGATTCGGCCTGCGCTGTTACGGGCGATGCGCTGCGCCCGCTCGTCTGCGTCGATCAAGAAGGCGGCCGCGTCGCGCGATTGCGTTTCACGGAGCCGGGCGTTCCCGCGATGCTCGCCCTCGGGGCGACCGATGACGAAGAACTTGCCGAACGTGTCGGCGCGCGGCTCGGATGCGACGTGGCGGCGATCGGCGGAAGCATCGATTTTGCACCCGTGCTCGATCTCGCGCTCGCTGCGGCGAGTACCGTGATCGGCACGCGGTCCCTCGGCGACGAGCCGTCACGTGTCGCGGCACTCGGTGCTGCGATCGTGCGTGGGATGGCGACGGTCGGCATCGCTTCGGTACCGAAGCATTTTCCCGGACACGGCGCGACGGCGATCGATTCACACGTCGCGATGCCGACGATCGAGACGCCCGCTGCGCTCGTAGTTTCGCGCGATTGTGCGCCGTTCGTGACGGCCTTCGCGACGGGAGCGCGCGCGGTGATGACGGCGCACGCGATCGTCGCTGCCTTCGATGCAGCGTTGCCCGCAACGCTCTCACCGCGCATCCTCACCGGGCTCTTACGCGAGGAACTCGGGTTCGAGGGCGTATGCTTCACCGATTGCCTGCAGATGGATGCGATCGCGCGAACGGTGGGCACGGCACGAGGCGCGGTGCTCGCGATCGTGGCGGGCGCGGATTCGTGCACCATCAGTCACGATCTCGCCGTCGCGCGCGACGCACGCGATGCCATCGTTGCGGCCGTCGGCGACGGTACGCTCCCACTCGATCGCTTGCGCGAAGCGGCATCGCGCGTACGCTCGCTACGCGAGCAGTGTGCGTCGGCGGTGCGGACGCCTTCCCGCGAGCGCGACGATCTCGACGACGTCCCCGCGAGCGTTGCCGCCCGCGCGATCCATGTCGTGCGCGGCGACGTACGACTCGATTGCGCGCGACCGGTGACGGTCGTTTCGTTCGAGGACGATGCGGGCGATGGGGTTGCGGCAACGAGCGGCGCACGACCCTCGCTCAGTTTGGCGCTACGCCATCGCCGGGTTCGAAGCGAACTTTTACGCGTGCCGCGCGATCCAGATGCGGCGATGCGCGCGATGCTCTTGGACGTGCTCGCGGGCCAAGGCTCGCGCGCGCTCGTGATCGTCGCGCGGCGCGCGCATCTCTTTACGGCGCAACGCGACGCGATCGCGGAGTTGCTCGAGGCCGCCCCGCATGCGATCGTGATCAGTGCACTCGAGCCCTTCGACGTGCCGAGTTTCGGAGCCGCGCGCGCGGTTGCGTGTACCTTCGATGACGGTGAAGCCGCGATGGAAGCACTCGCCGACGTGCTCACCTCTCGCACGACCGCAACGGGGCGGATGCCCGTGACGCTCGTGGCATCGTGAACGCGATACGCGTCCGAACCTTCGACGATGCGATGCTTTGCGACGCCATCGGCACACGGTTCACGGCGGCGGTCCTGCGCATCGAACATCGCGGCGAGGCCGTCTTCGAACGCGCGTACGGTCGGCTCGACGATGCGCCGAATTCGGCGCCGACGATCGTGACGACGCGCTTCGATCTCGCATCGCTCACGAAAATTGCCGTCGCTCACGCAGCGCTCGATGCGGTCGTAGCGGGCGTACTCGCTCTCGACGAACCGCTCGTGCGTTGGTTTCCGATGTGGCGCGGCACGACGCACGAAGCGATTACCTTGCGCATGCTTCTCGCGCATACCGCAGGTATGCAATCGGGTGCGGATTATCGCACGCTGTTTTGCGAGAACGTGGAGTCGTTCGTTCTCTCGCGCGAGCTTGTCGCACGCCCGGGCGAACGTGTCGTCTATAGCGATCTCGGTTTCATCACGCTCGGTGCGTTACTCGATCGCTATTCGCAGACGTCGCTGCGGCCGGTCGTCACGCGCGCGCTGTGGAATATCGGAGCGATGCACAGCGATTTCCGGCCGCGGAACGACGATCCGCAAACGATCCCGGCAACCGAACTCGATACGTGGCGCGGTCGCGTGCGCGGGGCCGTGCACGACGAAAAAGCCTATCTGTTGCACGGGATCGCGGGTCACGCGGGACTCTTCGGCACGGCCTACGATATCGCGCGGCTCACCGATGCGTATCTCGGCGTCGCGACGGATCGTGCGATGTCGAGTCTCCGAGCGGAAGCGATCGAAGAACACGGAGCCGATCCGATTTTGCGACGCGGCCTCGGCTGGGCGCTCAAAACGAGCGATGAGAATTCGTGTGGCAGCGTCGCTTCGACGCGGACGTTCGGTCACACGGGGTTTACCGGCACGTGCGTGTGGGCCGATCCCGCGCGCGATACGAGCGTGGTTCTCTTGACCAACGCCGTCTACTATGGTCGTCGCGATTTACGCGATCTCAGAGCGGCCGTGTGCGACGCCGCGTTTTCGGCGTTCGGCTGATGCGCGCGATCGGACTGATGTCGGGTACGTCGCTCGACGGCATCGACGCGGCGCTCGTCGATCTGCGCCCGCAGGGCGCGTCGTACGCGTGGACGATCGAGCGATTCGCTACCGTGCCATTCGACGACGCTTTGCGCGAGCGACTCCGCACGGCATTGCCGCCGGGCGTCGCCACCGCAGCGCAGATCGCCGAGCTCGATTGCGACCTCGGCGACGCGTTTGCCGCCGCAGCCGTCACCGTCGCGCGTGGCGAGCGGATCGATTTCGTCGCGAGTCACGGGCTCACGATCCATCATCGCGGTGAGGCATCGCAGACGATGCAGATCGGCGATCCGTATCGCATTCGCGATGCGATGCGTGCGACGGTCGTCTTCGATTTTCGTCGAGCGGATTGCGCGGTCGGCGGCCAAGGTGCGCCGCTCGTGCCGTACGTCGACGCGATGTTGCTCGCGCGAGCTGACCGCGACGTCGTCGCGCTTAATATCGGCGGCATTGCAAACGCGACCGTGCTCGCGAGGGGCGGCCGCGTTGCCGACGCGCTCGCATGGGATACGGGTCCGGGCAACATGCTCATCGACACGATCGTCGCACGGCGGACGCAAAATCGCGAACGATTCGACCGCGATGGCGCGCGCGCCGCGCGCGGGACGATCGACGACGGCATTCTCCAAGAACTCATCGCACGCGATGCCTTTTACTTCGTGCAACCACCGCCGAAATCGACCGGGCGCGAGCGTTTCGGTGCGCAGCTCCTCGACGCGCACGCCGAACTTTTTGCCGATCTTCCGCTCGACGACGCCTGCGCGACCCTCGCCGCCTTTACGATCGAAACGATCTCAGCCGATCTCGATCGTTACGGACCCGCGCGTGGAGCGCTCGTCATCAGTGGCGGCGGCGCGCGCAATACGACGATCGTCTCGGGGCTCGCGGCGCGCTTACCGCAGTACGAGGTCGACGTTTCGGACGCGTACGGCATCGATGCCGATGCGAAGGAAGCGCTCGCGTTCGCCGTGCTCGGGTACGAGAGCTTGCGCGAGCGGCCCGCGAACGTCGCGCGAGCGACGGGGGCCTCGCGACCAACCGTGCTCGGCGCGATCGTGCCGTACGATCTTGCGGCGTTGCTCGCGCAGATAGGCGCGGAGGTCGCGGCGAACGAGAGCTAGATGACCGAATCGCTTGCCGTCGGCGTAGATGCCGGGGGAACCTCGACCGTTGCCGCTCGCTCGACCGCCGGCACCTATGGCGCGAGCCTTCGCGGCGGCCCCGCGAACGCATCGACGCTCGGCATTGCGGCGGCGAGCGCCGCGATCGTCGCAACGGTACGGGAGTTAACCGATGGCCGCGCGCCCGACGCGCTCTTCGTTGCGGCGGCTGGGGCGGGGCGTGCGAACGTTCGCGAACCGCTGCTCGATGCGTTGCACGCGGCATTCGGCGAGCGAACGCGCGTGACGGTCGACGACGATACGCGTGTCGCGCTGCGAGCGGCGATTCCGCAAGGCCCGGGCGTCGTGCTCGTCGCGGGAACTGGGAGCGTTGCGTACGCGGAGATCGAGGATCGCAAGATCCGGGTCGGCGGCGCGGGATATCTCCTGGGCGATGAAGGTTCGGCATTTGCAATCGGCATGGCGGCGCTGCGCCAACTCGCGCGCGCGTACGACGGCCGTATGCGCGAAGACGAGACGCTCGCGCTCGCCGCGCGGACGATCGGCGCCGCCGATCGCGCCACGTTGCTCGATGCGATCTACGGCGCACCGCTCGACGTGGCACGAATCGCTTCGCTCGCGCCCGCGATCGTCGCCTTTGCGGGCAAAGGCAACCGCACGAGCACGAAGATCGTGCAGGGCGCCGCGCAGGAACTCTCCGATCTCGTTCGCGCGGCCGTCGTGCAAGCCGGGCTCGTCGATGCGTCGCCGACGATCGCATTTGCGGGTGGTCTGCTGCGCGAAAATTCGCTCCTGACGTTTCTGCTCGAGACGCGCGTGACGGGTGAAACGCCGGGCTGCGCCGTCGTGCGCGTGCGTGACGAACCCGAACGCGTTGCGCTGCGCATGGCGGAGGCATCGCTCGCATGAGCGATCTCGGCATTCCCGCGACCGAGGCGCGCAACGACCGTACGCATGGGCTCGACACGATGGAGGCAAGCGACCTCGTCGCGCTTCTGGCACGCGAACAGCGGCTCGCAGCCGACGCCGTCGCGGGCGCCTCACCCGCAATCGCACGCGCGGTCGATGCGATCGTCGAGCGAATGCGCGTCGGCGGCACGATGCATTACTTCGGTGCCGGAACCTCAGGGCGACTCGCGATGCTCGATGCAGCGGAATGTCCGCCGACGTTCGGCACGTTGCCGTCGTCCGTCGTCGCGCATGTCGCCGGGGGCGAAATCGCACTCGTGCGCGCGATCGAAGGCGCGGAAGACAACACCCGCGCGGGCGCGGCGCAAGCGCGCGCGCATCTGCACGCGGGCGATATCGCCGTCGGCATTTCGGCGAGCGGCGGCGCTCGGTACGTCCTCGGCGCGCTTGCGAAAGCGCGCGAGATCGGCGCGCTCACGATCGGCGTGACGAGCGATGCGGGATCCGCGCTCGCGCACGATTGCGATCTCGCCATCGTCGTCGAGACCGGCGCCGAACCGATCGCGGGTTCGACGCGGCTCAAGGCGGGAACGGCGCAGAAACTCGTCCTCAATACGCTCTCGACCGCGACGATGATTCGCTTGGGGCACGCCTACGATAACGTGATGGTCGACGTCGTTGCGACGAATGCAAAGCTCGCCGTCCGCGCGCGGCGTCTCGTCGTCACCCTCGCAAACGTCGACGACGAGTGCGCGACGGAGCTCTTGGCGGCGGCGGACGGAAGCGTCAAAACGGCCGTCGTGATGGCGGTGCGCGCGGTCGACGCGGCGGCGGCCCGCGAGCTCCTCGTAAACTCCGGCGGGTTCTTGCGCGCGTTGCTCTGAAGACCCACGGCGATGATGAGCGACCAACGCGCGATCCGCCGACTTCTCGTTGCCAACCGCGGTGAGATTGCGATTCGCGTCTTACGTGCGGCGACCGAACTCGGCCTCGAAACCGTCGCCATCTACTCGCGTGAAGACCGCTTCGCACTCCACCGGTTCAAAGCCGACGAGACCTATCTCGTCGGTGCGGATAAATCGCCCGTACAAGCGTATCTCGACATCGACGATATCGTGCGGATCGCGGTAGAAGCGAACGTCGATGCGATCCACCCGGGCTACGGTTTTCTCTCGGAGAACCCCGATTTCGCCGATGCGGTGCGTGCCGCCGGTATTCTCTTCGTCGGTCCCAAATCCGAGACGATGCGTCGCTTCGGTAATAAAGTATCGGCACGTACGCTCGCGCTGGCATCGGGCGTGCCCGTCATACCCGCGAGTGCCGCGCTGCCGAGCGATCCCGAAGCCGCAGCCGAGGCCGCCCGTGCCATCGGCTTGCCCGTGATGATCAAAGCGAGTTGGGGCGGCGGCGGCCGCGGCATGCGGATCGTCAAAGATCCCGAGACCCTCGTCGAAGCGCTCACGCTCGCACGCCAAGAAGCCGCCGCCGCATTCGGCAACGACGAGATCTACGTCGAGCGGTACGTCGGTCGCGCCAAGCACATCGAAGTGCAGATCCTCGGCGATTCGCACGGGACGGTCGTGCATTTGGGCGAGCGTGATTGCACGGTGCAGCGGCGTCATCAAAAAATCGTGGAAGAAGCCCCGGCGCGCGATCTCGCGCCGCATTTGCGCGACGGGATGATCGCAGCGGCGCTCAAACTCGCACGCGCCATCGACTACGACAATGCGGGGACGGTCGAGTTTCTCGTCGATCTCGATAGCGACGCGTTTTTCTTCATCGAAGTCAATCCGCGCATTCAAGTCGAGCACACCGTTACCGAGATGGTGACGGGTATCGATCTCGTCAAGGCGCAGATCCGAATCGCGGCGGGTGCGGCGATCGGGTCGCCCGAGAGCGGCGTGCCCGCACAGGACGGCATCGTCGTTCGCGGCTATGCGATGCAGTGTCGCATCACGACCGAAGACGCGCAGCACAATTTCACCCCGACGTACGGGCAGATCGTCGCCTATCGTCCGGCGACGGGTTTCGGCGTTCGGCTCGATGGCGGCACGGCGTATGCGGGCGCCGTCGTCACGCCGTTCTACGATTCGTTGCTCGAAAAGGTCACCGTATGGGCGCCGGAGTTCGCGGAGACGCGCGCGCGCATGCTGCGTGCGCTACGCGAATTTCGCATTCGCGGCGTAACGACGAACGTGCCGTTTCTCGATGCGCTGCTCGAGCATCCCGAATTCATCGACGGCACGGTCACGACGCGCTTTCTCGATGAAAACGTCGGGCTCATCGATATGCGCCGCTACCGAGATCGTGCGTCGCGCGCGCTCGCTTTCATCGCCGAAACCATCGTCAACGGCAACCCCGAAGTCCGCGGCCGCGTCGCAGCCGAAGCGCGCGTCGAACCGAAGGTCGCACCGATCGCAATCGACGCTCCGCCGCCCGGAACGCGCGACATGATGACGCAACTCGGGCCCAAGGCGTTCGCGACCTGGATGCGCGAGCAAGAGCGCGTGCTCGTTACCGATACGACGATGCGCGACGCGCACCAGTCGTTGCTCGCGACGCGGATGCGCACGCGCGATCTCGTCCGCATCGCGCCGACCTACGCGCATCGGATGCCGCAACTTTTCTCACTCGAATGTTGGGGTGGCGCGACCTTCGATGTCGCGATGCGCTTCCTCAAAGAAGATCCGTGGTGGCGACTGCGTGCGATCCGTACCGCCGTGCCGAACATTCTCTTGCAGATGCTCGTGCGCGGCGCGAACGCCGTCGGCTATACGAGCTATCCCGATAATGTGGTTCGATACTATATCGAACGGGCAGCCGAAGCCGGCATCGACGTCTTTCGCATCTTCGACTCGCTCAATTGGGTCGAGAACATGCGCGTCTCGATCGACGCGGTGCTCGAAAGCGGCAAACTTTGCGAAGTCGCCATGTGCTACACGGGCGATATCCTCGATCCCGCACGTCCGAAATACGATCTCGCGTATTATGTCGCGCTCGCAAAAGAGATCGAGTCGACGGGCGCGCACGTGCTCGGCATCAAGGATATGGCGGGCTTGCTCAAGCCCAAGGCCGCGCGCGTGCTCGTGGAGGCGCTACGGCAAGAAATCTCGCTACCGATCCACTTTCACACGCACGACACCAGCGGCAACAGCGGTGCGAGTGTGCTCGCCGCGATCGAAGCGGGCGTCGACGCCGTCGACGGCGCGATCGATGCGATGAGCGGGCTTACGTCGCAGCCGAATCTCGGCACGATCGTCGCGGATTTGCGTGGCGAAGCGCGCGATCCCGGTATCGACCCTGCGGCAATTCGAGAGATCTCGACGTATTGGGAGAGCGTACGCCGATTCTATCGTCCCTTCGAAAGCGAGATGCGCTCGGGATCGTCGGACGTCTACGAACACGAAATGCCG
Source organism: Rhodospirillales bacterium (assembly GCA_025359485.1). Lineage (GTDB taxonomy): Bacteria > Vulcanimicrobiota > Vulcanimicrobiia > Vulcanimicrobiales > Vulcanimicrobiaceae > JANYGA01. Next base: position 23,375 of record JANYGA010000144.1, read on the forward strand.
GGCGGTCAATATACGAATTTGCGCGAGCAAGCGAATACGATGGGCCTCGGCGACCGTTGGCCGACGATCACGAAGACCTATGCCGGCGTCAATCGCATGTTCGGCGACCTCGTCAAGGTCACTCCGAGTTCGAAAATGGTCGGCGACATGGCGCTCTTCATGGTCTCGAGCGACCTCACCGAAGCGCAAGTCGAAGACCCGGATTTCACCGTCGCCTTTCCGCAATCGGTCGTCGAGTTTTTCCGCGGCGATCTCGGTCAGCCGCCGGGCGGCTTTCCCAAAGCGCTGCAAGCGAAGGTACTCGCCGGCGCGACGCCACTCACGACGCGTCCGGGCGCAACGCTCCCCGCACTCGATCTCGTCGGCGCCCGCGCGGAAGCCGAAGCGCTCGTCGGGCGCGAGATCACCGATCGCGATTTTGCTTCATATCTGATGTATCCGGCGGTGTACGTCGAGTTTGCGAAGCATCAGGCGACGTACGGAAACGTCGACAATCTCGAGACGCCCGTCTTTTTTTACGGCATGCAAGTGGGCCAAGAGATCGCGATCGACATCGATCGCGGGAAGACGCTTTTCGTGCGCTATGCGGCACTTGGCGAACCGGACGAATCCGGTATCCGCACGGTCTACTTCGAACTCAACGGTCAACCGCGCACCGTCACCGTGCTCGACGGTCGACTCACCGGCCTCAAAGCACTCCCGCGAAAGGCGGAGCCCGGTAACCCGCACCATCTCGGTGCGCCGATGCCGGGGCAGATCGTCAAAGTTGCGGCCGTCGAGGGTCGCTCGATTCGTAAGGGAGATGCGTTGCTCACGATCGAGGCGATGAAGATGCAGACGGTCATTCACGCGCCCGCAGACGCGATCGTTGCAGCCGTCCTCACGCCGGTCGGCGCACGCATATCGGCGGGCGACCTTCTCGTCGAATTTTCGTAACGGGTGATTCGCTCGATGATGCGTCCGCGCGTCCGATCGCGCGGGTCGATCGTTGCGATGGCGATCTCGCTCCTGCTGACGAACGTCGCGTTCGATACGCGTGATGCGCGTGCGGCCGAGGCGCCGCAACCCACGATCGCTTTCGTGCCGCTCGACGATCGTCCGGTCACGTACCAATTACCCGTGATCCTCGGGACGATTGCGGGGCAACCGATCGTGACGCCGCCGCGCGCGTCGATCGGCAACTATTTGCGCGCGGGCGATCCCGACGCGATCGCACGTTGGCTGCGTGGTCCGCAGACGCAAGGCGTCGCGGCGCTCGTTGCGTCGACGGATATGATCGCGTACGGCGGTCTCGTCGCATCGCGCATTCCCGGGATCGGCACGGGCGAGGCCTACGTGCGTCTGCGCGATCTCGCACGACTCAAATCCGAACGCTCGATCCCCTACGTCGGCGTTTTCGGGACGATCATGCGCCTCGCACCGACGGGCGTTCCGCGCTTGGGTGGCGCGACGAATTATTATGCGGCGGGCGCGACGGTTGATGAGATCCAAGCGTACGCGAACCTTCCCGATCCACCGCAAACGGCCGAGGATCGAGGAAAAGCGATGCGTCTGCGCGAGCGCATCGGGGTCGCGACGCTCGATGCGTATCTCGCGACCCGCACGCGAAATCGCGACGTCGATGCGTGGGCGTTACAACTTGCGGCAGAGGGTGGCTTCGATCGTATCGTCATCGGTCAAGACGATGCCGGGCCGACGGGATTGCATCTCAAAGATGTCGCCGTCCTCAAACGCGATGCGCGACGCGACGGTCTGGGCGATCGCGCGTCGATCGAACCGGGAGCCGACGAACTCGGCATGGTGATGCTCGCGCGTGCGTTCGCGCGAAACGTCGGCTGGTCGCCGACGGTCGCACTCGCCTACTCGCGCCCCGACGGCGGTGCGGTCAACGACCAACTCGAATACGTTCCGATCGAGACGACCATCTCGCAGATCGTTCGCGCGTGCGGCGCGACGCGCGTCGAGACCGACGCGGATATCGCGCTGTACGTGCGCGTTGCGGGAACGAGCGCGAGCGACGAGCGCGCATTCGAAGATCGGATTGCAGACGACGTCGCCCGTGGCCGTAGCGTTGCCGTCGCCGATCTCACGTTCTTGGAAGGCAAGCCCGGCGACGAGCAACGCGCGCTCACGCAGGCCCTCATCGATCGCGGGCTCGCGGGAAAGATCGACGCGTTCGCGTCGTGGAATACCGATGCGAACACGATCGGAACGGCGCTTCCCGAAGCGATCGCCGTCGGTGCGGGGCGTCGCGCCAAGCGCTACGACGCGCGCGCACACGCGCAGTTCATGCTCGATCGCTACATCGACGATTATGCATTCCATCAATTCGTGCGGCCGACGATCAACGAGGTCTTGCGCGCGCGGGACATCGATACGACGCTGCTCTTGCCCGAGATCGCGCGCGAAGCCGCGTCACGCAATCGCAACGCGCTCTGGCCCTACGCGCTCGATCTTCTGGCGAAGATCTATCCGCAGTATCGAAATTCGGGCCTTACGATCACGCTGCCGTGGGATCGAACGTTCGAAGCGAAGATCGACGTGCGTTTGGCGCCCGCGCCGGTTCCGACACCGACCGCGAGTGCAACTCCGACGCCCTAGGCGATCAGCGGCGCGGGCGCGTCGCCGGTGGTTGGCAGAGTTCCGTCAGCACGCCGCCCGTGCTTTTGGGATGCAAGAACGCAATCGTGTTGCCGTGCGCGCCTTTGCGGGGCGACTCGTCGATGAGACGCACGCCCGCGGCGCGCAAGCGCTGCATTTCCGCCTCGATATCGGTAACCTGATAGGCGATGTGATGCATCTTCGTCGCCGCGTCGCCGCGAAAGCGCGCGATCGCCGAGCTTTCATCGAGCGGGCGTAAGAGTTCGATGACGGAGTCGCCCGCCGCGATGCCGACCGCTTCGATGCCTTGATCGGCGACGATCTCGCGATAGAGTTGCGCGAAGCCCATCGTCTGCGTGTACAACGCGACCGTCGCATCGAGATCGGCGACGACGATTGCGACGTGGTCGATCGTCCAGCCGTTGGTCGCGGGATCGTTCATGCGATCGCCTCGGCGACGTGCTTTCCGAATACGCCGCGTAAGACGTCGCAGATTTCGCCGAGCGTCGCACCCGCGTCCACGGCTTCAAGGAATCGCGGCATGAGGTTCTCGGTGCCGACGGCTGCGGATCGCACGTCTTCGAGCCGCGAAGCGACGGTTGCGGCATCGCGTTCGGCACGATATGCGGCGACGCGCGCGATCTGATCGCGCTCGATCGACGCATCGATCTTTTGCAACGCCATCTGCGGTCCGTCGCTCGTTTCGGCGAATGCGTTGACGCCCACGACGATGGCATCGCCGCGCTCGATCTCTTGCTGCGCGCGATAGGACGATTCCGAAACGCGCGACTGCATCCAGCCGGTGTTGATCGCCTCGACGCTGCCGCCGAGCGCATCGACTTCGGCGATGAGGGCGGATGCGCGTTCGACCACCTGTGCGGTAAGCGATTCGACGTAAAACGAGCCGGCGAGCGGATCGACGACGTCGGCCGCACCGCTCTCGAAGGCGATGATCTGTTGCGTGCGAAGCGCGAGGCGCGCGGATTCTGCCGTCGGCAAGGCGAGCGCTTCGTCTTTGCCGTTGGTGTGGAGCGATTGCGTTCCGCCGAGCACGGCTGCGAGTGCCTGAAGTGTCACGCGCACGACGTTGTTGTCGGGTTCTTGTGCGGTAAGGGTCGAACCGCCGGTCTGCGTGTGGAAGCGCAGCATTTGCGATCGCGGATCGTTCGAGCCGAACTCATCGCGCACGATCTTCGCCCAGAGCAAACGTGCCGCGCGAAACTTCGCGATCTCTTCGAAAAAATCGTTATGCGCGTTCCAGAAAAACGAGATGCGTGGGGCGATGACATCGACGTCGAGCCCGGCTTCCCTGGCCGACCGAAGATACGCCTTGGCGTTTGAGAGCGTGAAAGCGATCTCTTCGACCGCCGTCGATCCCGCCTCTCGAATGTGATAGCCGGAGATCGAAATCGTGTTCCAATTCGGCACGTCGGTCGCACAATACGCCATGACATCCGTGACGAGTCGCATCGAGGGCTTGGGCGGATAGATATACGTTCCGCGCGCGACGTATTCTTTGAGCACGTCGTTTTGGATCGTCCCGCCGAGCTTATCGAAGGAAATGCCGCGTCGACGCGCCACCGCAAGCACCATCGCGAGGAGAATCGATGCGGGCGCATTGATCGTCATCGAGACCGTTACGCTATCGAGTGGGATGCCGTCGAAGAGCGTTTCGATATCGCGTACATGATCGATCGCGACGCCCACTTTCCCCACTTCACCGCGAGCGATCGCCGCGTCGGAATCGTAGCCGAGTTGGGTCGGAAGATCGAAGGCGACGGAGAGCCCAGTCGTTCCACGGTCGAGAAGATAGCGATAGCGCGCGTTCGATTCAGCCGCCGTCGCGAAGCCCGCATACTGACGCATCGTCCACAGACGCCCGCGATAACCGTCGGCGCGGATGCCGCGCAAGTACGGAAACGCGCCCGGCGTTTCGTCACCGAGCGTCGCGTGTGCGCTGCGTGCGTCGGTTTCGTCGTAGGCGGTTTGCAACGGGATGCCGCTCCCGTTTTGCGTGCGCGCGCCGCGTCTCTCGCTCTTTGCCATCGCGACTTAGTTTCCGGTCGCGCCGCTCGCGCCCCCTCGTGCGTCGAGGTGCGGAATTCCCGCGACGAGTAACGCCATGACGTCGCGCGCCTGAGCGTACTCTCTCATGCAGAAGCTTCTGCCGACGATCGTCGACGGCGGTCGCATCATCGGCGCCGTCGAGACGGATTTCGGGGGCGGCCGCGTTCGCGATAATCCGGATCTCAATAAGATGGTCGCATCGATGACCGCACAGGGCCGTGCGGGATTACCCGACGATATCGGGTCGGCCGTCGCCGCGCTCCTCGCCGACGGCGGTTGGATCACGGGCCAACGCATCGAAGTTTCCGGAGGCGCGGCGCTCTAAACGGATCCGCGTTACGCGCGCGCCTGCGATCGAGCGGCGAGCGCGTACGCGGTTGCGAGGGCGAGGTTAATCGGGATCGGGCCGATCGTTTTCCACGTTGCGACGACGTGGCCGCGGGAAATCTCCCACGCGGGAATGAGCCCCGCGAAAAGTTGGTCGAGCGCGACGAGCCATAGCAACGGCGCGAAGCGTCTCAAATCTCGCAGCAGCATCACGTAGACGAGCGTCACGACGACGTATTCGCCACCGGCGATCGTCGTCAGCGCCGGGTCCTTCGTCGGCACGTCGAAGAGCGGCCCGAGCAGTGGCTGAAAGAAGATCGCGAGCGTCGCGACGGTCGCGTCGACGATGGCGCCGATGACGAGTGCGATGCGGAGAATGCGAGGCGGAATTGTCATTTCGCGCAATGCTTCGCCATCGCCGGCCCCGCCTCGTATCGGCGACGTGCAGCGCGGGAAAACCTTAAATCGAGCGTAAGGCCCGAGGGACCGAAGGCGACGCCGAGAAGGCGGCCGAGTCGTGCGTCGTCATGCTGCCATCGCGCTTACCGGAATCGTCATCCTCGTCGCTGCTTCCGCAACGGCGCTGATCTCGCATATTCTCATAGACCAACTCGGCGACAGGCTCCTGACGACCGACACGTACGATTACGTCGAGCACCGCTCGCGGTTCGTCGTCTTCGCCGTAGCCGCGAGTACCGTCGCCTTCATGCTGTCGCGGTTATGGAACGCGGTCTTTGCCGATGCACGTCGTTCGCCGACATGTATGCGCGATACGATCGCGCGTGCGGCGCGGCTCTGCGCCCATCCCCTCGCGAGGGTCGCGACCATCGTGTTTGCGATCGTCGCCGTCGTCGCGATGGAAGATTTCGACGTGTTGCGCATCGGTGGCGCGGACTTGAGCGTGCAGGCGGCACTTGGAGGTTCGCTGTGGCTGGGCCTCGGCGTAACGGCACTCGTTGCCGCGCTTATCATGACATTCGCGACGCTCGGCATGCGGGGTGTCGCGCGATCGTATCGTCTCCTCGTCGCCGTCGTGCGCGATGTGCTTCTCGCAATTCTCCCCGTCAGCGGCAATCTGCGCTCGCTCGATCGGCGCGAGCGTGCGCCGTTTTCGTTTACGACCTTACGAAATATCGTTCGCCGCGCGGCGAAGCGCGGTCCACCTCCGTTTCTGCGTCCGATCTCGCCTCACACCTGAGGCACGTGTACGCAACCGCGCGTCGCTCGAGACGACGCGCTCACCCCAAACGGAGTTCTGTCGTGTCGTCATTTACGCGCCGCTCGATTGCGGTCATCGCTATCCTGAGCATCGTATCGTCCGCGCCATCGATTGCGAGTGCCGCCGAACCGACGGGGAGATGTTTCGTGCGCGTCGCGACCGTCGACGGGACGCCGATCGCGCGCGCGACGGTCGTCGTGTCGCGAAGTGGCGACCGTCAAACGGCCGTGACCGGCAACGACGGAACCGCAACGGTCGCGCACCTCACGCCCGGGACCTACGACGTTTCGGCGTCGTCGCCGCAGTACGCGTCGCTAAGCGGAAGCCCGATCGAAATCAGGTCGACGGCGCGAACCGACGTCGCGCTCGTCCTCGCACGGTCGGCAACCTCGCTGACGACGATCGGCAGCGTAACGGTTGCCGGGTCGGCGAATGTTTCCACCTCCAATGCGCCGACACAAACGCTAGCGACGCAAACGTACGCTGCTCGCGGCTACACGCGCGTGAGCGACATCGTGTCGGGCGCGCTCTCGGCGACGGTGATCCACCAGGGCAGCGGCAGCCCCGCGGCACCCGAGAGCATCGCTTTGCGTGGACCCGATCCTACGGAGACGCTCGTCGATATCGACGGTCACGAACTCAATAGCGGTATCTCCGGCGATTTCGATCTCTCGCTTCTGGACCCGGCAGATTTCGCGAACGTGCAACTCGTTTACGGGATCTCGCCCGCAGCTCTGCTCGGTCCGAGTACGATCGGCGGCGCGATCAACGTACGCACGCTCGAGCCGACGGCGAAGCCGCACGGCTTCGTGCGGACGTCGTTCGGCACGTACGAATCGTTCGGCGAGACGCTGCAGGCAACGGGACGAGCGGAGCGGTTCGGGTATGCGTTTTCGCTCCACCAAGCCGATGCCGCAAATCAAGTCACGCGTCGAGCGGTCACCGATGCAGCGGGCGAACGCGCGCGCGTCGGCAGCGACGTCGACGGCCAGACCGCGCTTGCGAAACTGCGCTATTCCTTCGGCCGCACGCTCGATCGGTATGCCGAAATCACGGTTCGCGATCAGAGCGTCGTGCGCGATCTTTCCGCGGCGCTCACGGCGATCACACCCGACGGCCAGTATGCGACGTCGATCGGTTCGCGACTTCTCGGCCACAACGCCGGCTACGGATTGGATCTGCAAGTTCCACTCGGCGCGCATGGCAGCGACGGGATCGCGCGCACGACCGCGCTCTATCGCCATCTCACCGCGTCCGCGGCACAATCGGTCGAGGGTCCGGCGAGTGGAACGAGCACGTCCTATTTCGACGATCGCGATCGCCTCGCCGACGATACGCTCGAGATCGACCATATCTTCGAACGCGGAAGTATCGCGCTGAAATATCGTTTGCGTTCCGAAGCGCTCGATACGTTCGACCCGACGCTCGCGGCGAATATCACCGAACAAGCGCGACGTTTTCAACCGCTCGCCCACATGCGAGCCCTCGATGCAGCAACGGACGTGCCGTCGTCGACGACGGTGAGCGGACTCGCGCAGACGCAGCGTTCGCTCGCGCTCCGACTTCAGTACGATCCATCCGAACGCTATCACTACACGGTCGCGGCGTACGATAGTCACTTCTCGACCTTCGGGCATAGCTTCGATCCGCGCGTCGGTTTCGTCTACACGCCCGATGCACGTACCGCGATCCGCGGATCGGCGGGCACGACGTTCCAAGCGCCGCAACTCACCGCGCTCTACGTTCCGGCGAACCTCCCACAACCCAATGCCAACGGCCACATCTCAATCGGTAATCCGCACTTGCGCGAAGATCACGCGACGGAATACGATCTCGGGTTTGAGAAAATCGTCGGACCGGCCGCACGCACGGTGCGTGTTGCTGCCGATTTTTATCGAACGAATCTGCGTACGCCGTCGCAACGATTGCTCGCCGCGTCGACGTGCGCTGCAGGCGCGCCAAGTCTTGCGTGCGCGAGCTATCCGATCAATATCGGCAACGCCGTGTATACCGGCGCCGAACTCCTCGCCGAGACGCGGATCGCGGGGCTGGCGCTCAAACTCGGTTACGGTCTCAACAGCACGTACGCCGTGAACGCGCCGGCGGACGTTCAGAACGGTACCATCGTTCCTCACGAACAATTCGCGGGCGTCCCCTTGCACAAGCTCACGTTCGAACTCGATCGCCGGCCGAGCACCGGACTCGCGTACGATGCGGCCGTCGTGTACGAGGGCCGCTATAACGAACTCAACCGTCCGCCGTTTGCGACGGTACGCGCGAGTCTCGGATATACGCTCGCGGGCCTCGAGTTCAACGTCGCGGGAACGAACCTCACCAACGTTTACGCGACGCGCTTCACACAGGCCGGCGCGGGCATCGCGTACGGTGGCATCGACGGACCCATCGCGACCGACGCGTACGCGTTGCAGGGTCGCGCGGTCACGTTCTCGCTCGCGCGGCACTTCTAACGGCGTCACCCCACACGTGAGAGTTCCTCGCCTGCAGCTTCCCAATCCATTGGGCTCAGGCCGATTCGCGTTGCATCGAAGCCCCGTTCGCGCAAATAGGCGACGGCTTCGTCGGCGAAAATGCAATACGGGCCGCGGCAGTACGCGACGTATCGCTTCGCTTTGCTCAACGCAAGTTTGCCGCTCTTGAGCGATTCGAGCGGCGCATTGATCGCCCGTGGAAGATGGCCCGCCTCGTATTCCTCGGTCGGTCGCGTGTCGAGGAGCGCGACGGCGGGATCGGCGATAAGGGCGCGCACGAGCTCGAATTCAGAGATCCCGGCGTCGCGATCGCCCAAGTGATTTTTAACGGCTAAAGCAACTTCGAGATCGTTCTCTTCGGCAACATCGCGTAAGCTTCGTAAGAGTCGATGGACGTTGACGCCGGCGGTTCGATAAAAGGCGAAGGTGCCTCGACGCTCGACCGTTACGAGACCGCACTTCGCGAGCACCTGGAGGTGTTGCGAGCAATTGGCGATCGAGAGGGCCGTTTCGAATGCGAGATCGGCAACGGTGCGCGGACGCTGCGCGATGAGCTCGAGGATCTCGAGCCGATGGGGATTAGCGACGGCAGCTGGGATACGGGCGAACGCGGCATAGACGTCATCTTTGAATCGTCGCTTCGCGACGGGGCCCATCTTCCTGAACTTCATGACTCGCGGAGGCCTTTTCGGCGAGGTCGCGCCTTCCTTCTCGTATCCGATTGACAGGTAGGCAAATAGTCAATATATTTCTTGAATATGAACTTGGTCGTACCGGCGCGGCTCGGGCTCGCCGCCAATCGCGGCCAATTCTGGCTGCTCGTGCTCGTCAATGCATTCGTGGGCTCGATGGTCGGTATGGAACGCGACGTGTTGCCACTCGTCGGATCGCGCGTCTTCGGTCTGGGCTCCGATCTCGCGGTACTCTCATTTATCCTGACGTTCGGCTTGACGAAGGCGTTTGCAAATCTCGTAGCCGGCCGTCTTGCCGATCGTATCGGGCGCAAGCCGTTTTTGATCGGCGGCTGGCTCGTCGCGATTCCCATTCCGTTTCTGCTGATGTTCGCGCCGTCGTGGGGTTGGATCGTCCTCGCCAACGTCTTGCTCGGGATCAATCAGGGTCTGTGCTGGTCGATGACCGTCGTGATGAAGATCGATCTCGTCGGTCCCAAGCGGCGTGGTTTCGCCATGGGACTCAACGAGTTTGCGGGATACCTCGCGGTCGGCGTTGCTGCGTACGTTTCGGGTGCGATCGCGCAGACGTATGGATTGCGGCCGTGGCCTTTTGCGATCGGCATCGTGGCGGTGCTCGCGGGGCTCGTGCTCTCGCTCGTCTTCGTTCGTGAAACGCACGGTCTCGCGCGGATCGAGGCCGAATCGGATGCACCCGTCGGGCCGGTCGCCGAACGCGCGGAAATCTCGTTTGCATCGCTCTTCGCACGGATGTCGTGGCGCGATCGAACGCTCTCATCGATCAGCCAGGCCGGACTGGTAAATAACCTAAACGATGGACTCGTGTGGGGAATATTACCGCTATACTTCGCGCTTTCCGGTCTGAGCGTCGGTCGCATCGCGATCCTCGCGGCGACGTATCCGATCGCATGGGGATGTCTGCAACTCGTTACGGGCACGCTCTCCGATCGTATCGGTCGCAAATGGCTTATCGCTGCTGGTATGTGGTTACAGGCATTCGCGATCGTTATGTATCTCGTGCCTGCCGCATTTTGGGTGTGGTTCGTCGCGGCGGTGCTGCTCGGCGCGGGAACGGCGATGGTCTATCCAACGCTGCTCGCGGCGATCGCAGACGTGGTCGATCCTCACGTACGAGCGACGTCGGTCGGCATCTACCGGCTCTGGCGCGACGCTGGCTACGCCGTCGGCGCGCTCGTATCGGGTCTCGTCGCGCATGCGCTTGGCGAACATGCCGCGATCGTCGTCGTCGCTCTCCTCACGGCGATTTCAGGAGCTGTCGTCGCGGTTCGCATGCGCGAGTCCCTAGGCACCGTCGCTCCGTTTCGGACGGCGGCCGCAGTGAAAATTTCCGGTAACACCTAACGCTAGCGGGAGCGTCCGAGAGATCGGCGACGTGCGCGTCTACGATTTCACGCCTTTCGCGGCCCAGGCTCGCGTGACGAGTGAGATCGAACCGTCGTTTGCGATTGGGAGCGCGTCGTGAAGTTTAGCGCGAAGCTCGGCGCGTCGACCGTCGTCGAGAGACCGGACGTGTCGCTGTGCGGGTGAGTCGCCGTGTTGAAACGGCATCCAAAAATCGTCGAAGCTCGCAAAACGCGCGCGCGCATCGATCGCTCGAACGCAAACCTCGGAGAACCCCGCCGCGGTCCACGCGGCGCTCAGTCCGCCCGACGTGCAGATTGCGTAGGGATCATCGTAGTCGGTCTTCGCTGCGTCCTCGATGCCCGTGTCGAGTTCCGCTGCGGCATTCCAAAAGTACCGTAGCAATTGCATCTCGCCGTCGAAATCCCAGACGTAGCCCGCGACGGTTCCACCGGGTTTTGTGACGCGACGGAATTCGACGAGCGCGCCGACCGTATCGCGAATCGGCGGGAAGCCGAGCCCGTTGATGACGACGTCGTAGCGCTCGTCCGCGCCCGCGACACGCATGCCATCGCCGACGACGAAATTCGCACGCGCGTCGACGATCGTCGCGCGTGCGTAAGCAATGCGCGTCTCATCGCGATCGGAACCATCGATACGTGCGGGATCGCACGATGCGAGCACCTCGCTCGTGAGCGCACCCGTACCGCAAGCGACGTCGTGCCACGTGCCGTGCTTTGGGATCGCGAGCCACGTGAGGAAGTCGCGTGCGACGACGCGACTCCAACGCCCGATGTATCTATCGTAAGCGACCGCGTCGTCCGACATCGCTCCTACGTCGGCACGAGCGTAACGATCGCTACGTTCGCTTCGACCGTCGCGCCTTTTTCGGCGCCGACCGTCGCGACCGTGCCCGCTCGATGCGCGCGAATCTCGTTCATCATCTTCATCGCCTCGATCACCGCCACGACCTGTCCTTCGGTAACCGTGTCACCCGCCTTCACGGCAACGTCGACGACGACACCGTGCATCGGTGCGGCGATCGCGTTGCCGTCGGCGACGCGCGGACCTTTCGCACGCGACGAAGCTTTTGGCGCGATGCCGCGCGTCGCACCGTTCGCACGCGCGCGCCCACCCGTACCGCCGCCCGGCGGCCGATCGAGGACGCGCACGACGAAAAGCTGATCGTTGACTTCTACGCGCACGACTTGCGGCTGGGCGTCGGTCGTCGTGGTGACATCGTTCGCATCGGAATTTGGCGCGGAAACGGAGCCCGTCGCGCTCGGCACCCATGTCGTCGCGAACGCTTCGAGCGACGCGGTTCCGTACGTCCCGTCGACGACGCGCTCGCTGTCGTTGAGCGCGCGTAAGAACGGCAACGTCGTCGGCACGCCAACGATCGTGTAATCGTCGATCGCGCGACGCATGCGCGCGCGTGCGGCATCGCGCGACGGCGCCCACACGATGAGTTTCGCGACCATGGAATCATAATCGGGTGAGATCGTGCCGCCGGCGGTCACGGCGGCATCGACGCGAATGCCGAGGCCCGCGGGTTCACGATACGCCGTAATCGTGCCGGGCGCAGGGCGGAAGGCCTGTGCGGGATCTTCGGCGTTTACGCGCACCTCGATCGCGTGGCCGCGAAAATGGACGTCGCTCTGCGCGTAGCCGAGCGGCTCGCCCGCGGCGACGCGGAGTTGCTCCGCGATCAAATCGATGCCGCTCGTCATTTCGCTGATCGTGTGCTCGACTTGAATGCGCGTATTCATTTCCAAGAAGAAGAACTCGTCGCCCGCGACGAGCGTTTCGATCGTGCCGACGCTGTCGTAGCCGATCGCGCGCGCCGCACGCAGGCCCGCATCGCGCAGGCCTTCGCGGACGCGATCGCTTACGAGTGCGGGCGTCTCTTCGTAGAGTTTCTGATGTCGCCGTTGGAGCGAACAGTCGCGTTCGCCGATATGCACGACGTTTCCGAATTTGTCGGCGAGAATCTGCAATTCGACGTGTTTGGGATTATCGAGATACCGCTCCGCGTACACGATCGGATTCTTGAAATACGCCTCGGCTTCGCGCTGCGCCGTCGTAAAGGCGCCCGCGATTTCGTCACGCGTGTGCGCGACTTTGAGGCCCTTGCCTCCGCCGCCACCCGACGCTTTGATCGCCAGTGGAAGGCCGTACGCATCCGCCGCCGCGAGTGCATCCGCGACCGATTCCAGTGCCGTCGTCGCACCGGGAACGACGGGGACGCCCGCCGCGATCATCGCCTGCCGCGAACGGATCTTGTCGCCCATCGCGTCGATCGCTTCGGGATGCGGCCCGACCCACGTGAGGCCCGCCGCGATCACGGCGCGTGCGAAACCGGCATTTTCCGCAAGGAAGCCGTACCCGGGATGGACGGCATCCGCGCCGGAACGCGCGGCGACCTCGAGAAGCTTCTCAATATGTAAGTAGCTAAGCGATGGCGATGCGGGGCCGAGCAAAAATGCTTCGTCGGCATAGCCGACGTGCAACGCGTCACGGTCGGGTTCGGAATAGACCGCGACCGTCGCGATCCCACGTTCGCGCGCGGTTCGCATGACGCGCAGCGCGATTTCGCCGCGATTGGCGATCAGGAGTTTCTTCACAAACGTCTTTCGGCGGAAACGTGGCGATCGTAGGCATCGTACGTGCGACCCGCCGCTCGCCAACGGGTATCTGTCGGCGCTACGAAGTCACATTCCGCAGCGTCGTCGAGCGCGCCGAGTGCAACGGTGAGGGCAGCGACGATTGCGGGCGACGTCGCGACGTCTCCGCGGGGGGAGCTTATCTCGATGCTCATCCGGCGGGAACGACCTCGGGATACATGCCCATCGCGTGATAGCCGGCATCGACGAAGTGCACGTCGGCGGTGATCGTGGTCGAGAGATCCGAAGCGAGGTACACGGCGGTTTTGCCGACGTCTTCGGGCGTGACGTTGCGACGCAGCGGAGCGGCTGCCGAGACTTTGTCGAGCATCTTTTTGAAGTCGCGCACCTGGCGAGAACTCGCGGTGCTGATGGGACCGGCCGAGATCGCGTTGACGCGAATGCCGCGATCGCCCAAGTCGTAGGCGAGATATCGCACGATCGACTCGAGCGCCGCTTTGACGATGCCGGCTACGTTGTAATTGGGGACGATCGTCGTCGAGCCGAAATACGTGATCGCCATAATGCTCGCGCCGTCGCTGAGGAGCTCGGCAACGGCATTGGTGAGCGCGATGAGTGAGAAGGCCGAGATGTCCGCTGCGAGTGCGAAGCCCGCGCGCGACGTGGTATAGACTTTGCCTTGCAGATCTTCTTTGTTGACGAAGGCGATGGAGTGAACGAGCGTATCGAGCTTGCCGTATTTCTCACGGACGCTCGTGGCGAGCGCGGCGAGTGACGCGTCGTCCGACACGTCGCACGGAAACGCGGCGCCACCGAGTTCGGCTGCCAGCTTTTCGACCTCGCCCTGGACACGATCGCCCTGATAGGTCAGGACGATCGTCGCCCCATGACCGTGCATCGCCCGAGCGATCCCCGTCGCGATGCTCCATCGATTTGCGACGCCCGTGACGAGGGCGATCTTGCCGTCTAATAGTCCCACGCCGTATAAAAACGACTCGGGCTTGGGGATGCCCTCTCTCACGAGGCCGCCCGTGCGCACGTTTATCGCAAGAGAGCGGTCTAAGGGCCGAATCCCGGTATATGACTGTCCCCAGCCGAACGACATTTTCACTAGAGATGTGGAGCCAATTCCGTATAATGAATAGCGTGACGAAGAATCCATCGACCGACGCCTCCGCCTCGCCCGACGTCGTGCTCGTCGGCGCCGGTATCATGAGCGCCACGTTCGCGACCCTGATGCGCGAACTGCAGCCCGATGCCTCGATCGTGATCTACGAATCGCTCGATGCGGCCGCGCAAGAGAGCTCGCAGCCGTTCAATAACGCGGGAACCGGCCACGCGGCACTCTGCGAACTCAATTACACCTCGGAGAAGAGCGACGGCACCGTCGACATTTCGCGCGCGCTCAAAGTAAACACGGAGTTCGATCTTTCGCGCCAGCTGTGGTCCTATCTCGTGCGCACGGGCGCGCTGCCGTCGGCCGATGCATTCATCCACCCAGTCGCGCACGTGAGCTTCGTCCGCGGCGAATCGAACGTCGCGTTTCTCAAACGTCGTTTCGATGCGATGAGTAAGCACCATTGCTTTTCCGAAATGGAATTCTCCGACGATCCGGCGACGATCGAATCGTGGCTGCCGCTCGTGATGGAAGGCCGCGATCCGAACGAAAAAGTGGCCGCCACACGCGATATGAGCGGCACCGACGTTGATTTCGGGGCGCTCACGAGCGGCCTCATCGCCAATCTCGAGCGCGCGGGCA
Source organism: Rhodospirillales bacterium (assembly GCA_025359485.1). Taxonomy (GTDB): domain Bacteria; phylum Vulcanimicrobiota; class Vulcanimicrobiia; order Vulcanimicrobiales; family Vulcanimicrobiaceae; genus JANYGA01. Next base: position 38,515 of record JANYGA010000144.1, read on the forward strand.
ATTTCCGCGTCGAATATCAGCATCGCGTGACGGGCTTGTATAAAACGCCCGACGGCCGCTGGGACGTGAGCACGGCCGATGGAAAGACGGGCGTCGTCACGACCGTTTCCGCGGGCTTCGTGTTCCTCGGCGCCGGCGGCGGCGCGTTGCCGCTGTTGCAGAAATCGGGCATCCCCGAAGGCAAGGGCTTCGCGGGCTTCCCCGTCAGCGGACTCTGGCTGCGTTGCGACGATCCCGAACTTGCCGAACGGCACACGGCGAAAGTTTACGGGAAAGCGTCGGTCGGCGCGCCGCCCATGTCCGTCCCGCATCTCGATGCGCGCGTGGTCGACGGCAAACGATCGCTGCTCTTCGGACCCTACGCGGGCTTCTCGACGAAATTTCTCAAGAACGGATCGCTTGCGGATCTCTTCACATCGATTCGCCCCGACAATCTCGGACCGTTGCTCGCGGTAGGCCGCGATAATTTCGATCTCACGAAGTATCTCGTGAGCCAGGTTATGGAATCGCCCGAAGGCCGCTTCGCATCGCTCCAAGAGTTCTTCCCAAATGCGAAAAAAGAAGATTGGCGCTTGGAAGTTGCGGGCCAGCGCGTGCAAGTGATCATGCCGACGGGCAAGTTGCAATTCGGCACCGAGGTCGTGACGTCGGCCGACGGTTCGCTTGCAGCCGTGCTTGGCGCGTCGCCGGGAGCATCGACGTCGGTGAGCATCATGCTCGGCGTCCTCGCGAAGGCGATGAAGGATCGGCTTCGCGCGTGGACTCCGAAATTGACGGAGATGATTCCGTCGTACGGTCGCTCGATCGCAGACGACGCGGCGCTCTGCAAACAGGTTCGCGACCAGACCGCCGACGTGTTGCAACTCGCCGTCCACGCGTAAATCGCGCGCCTTGCCGCCTTCGTGCCGAGCGCGAAGGGAAACGGTCGAGTCGTTAAGCATCGCTACCACTGAGCGCTAGCCGCGCGAAGGAGCGATCGATGCACGAAGCCGATGCCACCTTTTCGGGATCGATTCCCGAGTTGTACGACAGGCATTTGGGGCCGTTTCTTTTCGCGCCGTATGCGCGCGAAGTCGCGGCGCGCGTTCTGCGTGTCGAGCCCACATCGGTGCTCGAAATTGCCGCTGGCACGGGCGTGGTCACGCGTGAATTGGCGCGCGCACTTCCGGAGACGACGATCGTC
>JANYGA010000150.1 GCA_025359485.1 Rhodospirillales bacterium
TCGCCGATCTCGGCGACTGGGGTGCCGCGACCCTGGTTTCGGAATACGATCCGCAGTGCGATACGATCCGGATTAACGCGCGCGCGATCGGCACGATCCGCGAAGTTCTCGGCGATGCAGCCGTCCAACGCTTTACCACCGTAGCGATCGCACACGAATGTCATCATCGCGCCTTCCCACATGCATCGGAAGCGGAGGCGCACGCCGCCGCGCGTGAGGCGACCGGCATCGACCCTGCGCCATTCGGAGCGCTGCTCGCGAAATGAGCCTCTATGCGGGCATCGATGGTGGTCAATCGTCGACGGTCGCCGCGATCGGTGACGCGTCGGCAACGCTCGGACGTGGAAGCGGGCCACCGGCGGATCTCGTCGGCGAATCGCGCGATGCCGTTCGCCAATGCGAAGCGCTCGAAGCCGCGCTCGATGCGGCTTGCGACGCCGCGCACGTCGCGCGCGACGCGCACTTCGCTTGCATCGTTGCCGGAATTAGCGGGTTCGATGCGGGTATCTCGCACGCGCCCGATCTCGCTCACCGCGCGACGCACGTGCGCATCGTGCACGATACCGAGATCGCGCACGCGGGCGCGCTTGCAGGCGCTGCCGGCATCGTCGTGATCGCGGGCACGGGCAGTGTCGCGCTCGGTAACGAGGCACCCGGATCGCCGTTCGTTCGCGCGGGCGGTTGGGGTTATTTTTTCGGCGACGAGGGGAGCGCGCTTTGGATCGCTCGCTCGGCGTTGCGGCGCGCGATGGTGCGAGCGGATCGCGACGAGCTCTCGAAACTCGGTGACCTCGCGCTCGCATCCTTCGGAGCGCTCGGTTTGCGCGAGGTCCAGCACGCTTTCGCGCACGGCGAAATCAGTCGTGTGACGCTCGCGGCTTTTGCAAGCGACGTGTTGCACGCTGCGTCGGGCGGCGATGCCGATGCGCGCGACGTCCGATCCGCGGCCGCGCTCGAACTCGCCGATTGCGTCGCGACGGTCGATCGCCGCCTCGAACCCGCGTCGTTTCGCTTCGTCTCCTACGCGGGAGGCGTTTTTCGCGACGCAGCATTCGTCGATGTCTTCGGCACCGCGCTCACGGAGGCCGTACCGCACGCGGATCTCGTCGCGCCCGCGGGCGATCCGGCAAGCGGCGCACTCGTGCTCGCCCGGAACCTTCGCGAATGATCCTCGATCGGCTTCGCGGCGGGCTCATCGTCTCGGTCCAGGCGTATGCGGAATCCGTGCTCAACACGCCTGAAGCGATCGCGCTGCTGGCTCGCTGTGCGGTCGAGAACGGTGCAGTCGGCGTGCGGATCGAGGGAGCTCGGCGCATCGCTGCCGTGCGGACGGCCGTCGCGGTGCCGATCATCGGCATCATCAAGTGCTCGTATCCTGGGTTCGATCCGTTCATCACGACGACGCGGGAAGAAATAGCGGCCGTTGCGGAGGCGGGTGCCGATATCGTGGCGTTCGATGCAACCGAGCGCTCGCGGTTCTGCGGTGCGTCGGTGCGCGATCTCGTCGAGGCCGCACAAGCGGCGGGGCTGGTCGCGATGGCGGATTGCTCGGTCGAGGGCGATGCACAGGAGGCGATTGTCGCGAACGCCGATATCGTCGCAACGACGCTCGCCGGGTATACGTCGGCATCGGCCGGTCGCGATCTTCCCGCCCTCGATTTACTCGCGTGGATCGCTCGCCGCCATCCCTTCCCCGTTTGCGAGGGCGGAGTCGGCGATCCGGCGGCCGCGACCGCGGCCTTCGCGTTGGGGGCGAGCGCGGTCGTCGTGGGTACGGCGATCACGAACGTCGATGCCCTCGTACGCCGCTTCGTCGCAACTGCGACTCGTGCTCGAAGCGGCGCGGCGGATCTTCCGTCCACATAAGTCATCGTCGCCTCAAGGTAGCGGCGTTTACCATTCATCCGAAAGAATGACGGGACGAGTCATTCGGTCGTCAAATTTCCCAGAGACCGGCGGCGATTCCGCCAACAGTACGCGTTAGGAGAAGTCTTGGCTCAGCACACGGCGCCGCAACAGAAGGTCGATCTCGGCCCCGGCTTCTGGCCCGTCACCATCGGCCTCTCGATCTTCAATCTGATCGCGTCGTATTTTATCGCGACGACCGACCTCGCGACGTATTTGCCAGCCGCTGCGGCGCCCGCGGGCGAGATCGACGGTCTCATCAAATTCATGGCCGTTTTCGGCAACGCGATTTTCGTGTACGTCACGGGCTTTATCATCTACTTCGCAATCGTGTGGCGCCGCCGCGCGAGCGACGCACCGGATTCGATCGGCATTCAGGTGCACGATTCGCCGAAGCTCGAGATTTGGTGGACGGCCGTGCCGCTCGTCCTCATGATCGCTCTCGGGGTCTTGTCGGTGAAGGTCTGGGCGAATCTGCAATCACAGTCGGGCGACGTCCTGACGATGGAGTCGATCGGCCATCAGTTCAAGTACGAGTTTCGGTACCCCAAGCTCAAAAATTCCATCTACGACGAGATGCACGTGCCGGTCGGAACGCCCGTCGCGTTGCACGTGACCTCAGCCGATGTCATCCACTCGTTTTGGGTCCCTCAAATTCGCGTCAAATACGATATGGTGCCCGGCCTCGTGCAGACGATTCGATTCACGCCGAATAAGACGGGTACGTATCCCGTAATCTGTACGGAATTCTGCGGTACGAACCACAGCAATATGGCCGCGAAAATGGTCATCGACACCCCACGCGACTTCAACACGTGGCTCACGAAGCAAGCGCAGATCCAGGCATCGGGCGGCGGTCCCGTCGCGTTGACCGGCGGCAATGCCGCGACCGGAGCGACGCTCTTTTCGGCGAAGTGTGCTTCGTGCCATAACGCAAATGGCGGGTACGAAGCGAAAATCGTCGGTCCGGGACTCGGAAAGCTCGCGTCCGACCCCACGCATCCAATGCTCGTCACGGGTGAAAAGCCCGATGCTGCGGGTATCTCACATATCCTCATCAACGGCTATCAGGGTCCCGACAAATCGCAGGGTAAAGAGGGCCCGTCGGCTGGCGCGATGCCCAATAAAGCCGCAAACGCCCTCAGCAACACGGATATTTCGAACTTGACCGCCTATCTGCTCAGCCTCAGCGCGAAGAAGTCGTAAGGAAGATCGCATGGCAATTGCAACCGCAGGCCACATCGGCGTGGCCAGCCACCACGATCACATCCATCCCGAACCGCAGTCGTTTATCGGGAAGTACATCTTTTCGATCGATGCCAAGGTCATCGGGATCCAGTACATGGTCGTCGGGCTGCTGTTCTTCATCGTCTCGGGGCTTCTCGCCGAGATCGTTCGTGCACAACTTTTAACGCCCACGGGCGCCATCGTTTCGAACGACACTTATAACGGCGTATACTCGCTCCACGCTTCGGGCATGATCTGGATGACGATCATTCCGCTCGTTACGGGCGGCTTCGGCAATTACGTGATGCCGCTGATGCTCGGCCAACGCGACGTCGCCTTTCCGTGGCTCAATCTCGTCGCATTCTGGATGTTTCCCGTTGCCGGCGTGTTGCTCTTCGGGTCGTTCCTCGTCGGCGCGCCCGATGCAGGCTGGACGGAATATCCGCCGATCTCGCTTCAGGGACCGCCGGGCACATCGCTGTGGTGCGTCGCGATCTTCCTCGTCGGTATCAGCTCCTCGCTCACCGGCATCAACTTTCTCGTCACCATCTTCAAGATGCGTGCACCGGGCATGACTTTCACGCGCATGCCGCTCTTCGTTTGGGCGCAGATGGCGACCGCGATGCTCAACATGATCGCGACGACGGCGCTCGCAGCCGCACTTGCAGCGCTCTTCCTCGAGCGCCAATTCGATATCCCGTTCTACGATCCAGGACGTGGCGGTTCGCCCGTACTCTGGCAGCACATGTTCTGGTTCTATTCACACCCCGCCGTGTACATCATGATTCTGCCGGCGTTCGGCATCGTCTCCGAAGTCTTCGCGACGTTCTCGCGCAAGCCGATCTTCGGCTATAAGATGATCGCATTCTCGTCGATCGCGATCGCGCTTCTCGGCTTCATGGTTTGGGCGCACCACATGTTCACTTCGGGCATGGCACCGTGGCTGCAACTGCCGTTCATGATCCTCACGATGGTCGTTGCGGTACCGACAGGTGTCAAAATATTCTCGTGGCTCGCGACGCTGTGGGGTGGGAAAATCGAATTTCATCCCGCGATGCTCTTTTCGCTCGGCTTCCTCATCGTGTTTACGTTTGGCGGCATCACGGGCGTGTTCTTGAGCTCGGTGCCGGCCGATCTGTACTTCCACGGCACGTATTTCGTGGTGGCACACATCCACTACGTGCTCTTCGGTGGATCGATCTTCGGAATCTACGCGGGCGTCTATTATTGGTGGCCGAAAATGACGGGGCGCATGATGAGCTACAAACTCGGCGTCGCACATTTTTGGGCGACGTTCGTAGCCTTCAACATCACGTTCTTGCCGATGCATTGGGTCGGGCTGCAAGGCATGCCGCGCCGCGTCGCGCAGTATCGCCCCGAATTCCAATTCTGGAACGATGTCGAGTCGATCGGATCGTTCATCCTCGCGGGCTCGACGCTCATCTTCTTGTACGCGATTGCGGAGAGCATGCTCAAAGGCAAGAAGGCTCCCGCAAATCCCTGGGGCGCGCGAACCCTCGAATGGCAAGTCTCGTCGCCGCCGCCGTATTACAACTTCAAGAAGATTCCGGCCGTCCTTACGAACCCGTACGACTTCGGCGAACCGTTGCCGTACGTCGGTCTCGTGCGCGATGCCTCGAATCCCGAACATCCGAGCACGGGTCGGGCGTCGTCCGGCACGCCCGCACACGCGTAGTCGAAACGTAGGAGTTCATGGCCGTCACTAGCTTCAGCTCGCTTAATACGAGCCACGAAGCGGTTCACGCTCGGTACGAAAGTGTCGATTCTCTGTACCGCGAGACCCGCGACATGCGGCTGCTCGGCTTCGTGCTCTTCCTCATCTCCGACGTCGTGCTCTTTAGCGCGTACATCTTCGCGTATCTCTATCTTCGCAACTCGGTGCCGAATTGGCCGCCGATCAATAAAGACGGCCATCAGCTTCCACGTTTCGACGTCGCATTCGCGGCGATCAATTCGTGCGTGCTTTTCGGATCGGGTGCCACGATGCACTTCGCAATGGAGTCGTGGAAGCACCTCAAAAAACCCGCGTTCAATATGTGGATGATCGCGACGATCGTTCTCGGCGTGTTGTTCTTAGGCGGTCAGGCGTACGAGTACCACAACGCGCAAGTCACGTGGTCGGGCTCGACGCTCGGCGCGACGTTCTTCACGCTTACGGGTCTCCACGGATTCCACGTTTTCGTCGGCGTCATCTATCTCGCGGTATTGTATTGGCAAGCGAATAAGGGCGTGTACACGGGAAGCAAATATTTCGGCCTCACGGCCGGCACGTTGTATTGGCACTTCGTGGACGTCATCTGGGTCGCACTCTTTTATCTGTTCTATTTGATGTAGGCGGCGAGAACACATTATGGCAGCAACGCTCGAAAAGGGCCTCGCCCTCATCCTCGCCCTCGTCGTGGGCGGTACGACGTCGGTGCAACTCTATCGCGATTGGGGCTCCGCCGGTCTCGATAATCAAGTCACGAAGATTCTGCTCGGTTTG
>JANYGA010000155.1 GCA_025359485.1 Rhodospirillales bacterium
CCGCCGATCGCGGGCTCTACAAGACGACCGACGGCGGTGGTAGCTGGGCGCTCGTGCTGAAGGGCCCGAACCTGTCGACCGGCTGCTCCGGCCTCGCGATGGACCCGCGCAACCCCCGGCGCCTGTTCGCGGGGCTGTGGGATTTTCGGCGCAAGGGCTGGACGTTTCGTTCGGGCGGCGAGGGCCCGACCGCACCGTCGGGAAGCGGCATGTTCCGCTCGGCCGATGGTGGCGCGACGTGGACGGCGATGACGGCCGACTCGAATGCGGGGTTGCCGAAAGGCCCGTGGGGCCGCGTCGAGATCGCGACGGCACCATCGAATGCGAAGCATATGTACGCCTTCATCGAGAGCCCGCGGTCGGCGCTCTTCTCATCTGAAGATGGCGGGCTCACGTGGCAAGAACGCGACCGTAGCCAACGCATGGTCTGGCGGCCGTTTTATTTTGGGAAACTCGTCGTCGATCCGAGCAACGATAAGCGCGTCTTCAAGATGAATCTGCGCATGATCGTCTCCGACGACGGCGGCAAGAGTTTCTCCGATTCTTCGGGTGGCGGGCACGCGGATTGGCACGATATCTGGATCGACCCGGCAGATTCCAAGCACATCATCGGCGGCAACGACGGCGGGCTTTGGTTCAGCTACGACGGCGGGTCGAAATGGTGGAAATCGGAGAATCTTCCGATCAGCCAGTTCTACCACGTGAGCACCGATAATAAAGATCCGTACCAAGTTTACGGCGGCCTGCAAGACAATTCGGCGTGGGTCGGCGATAGCGCCTATCCCGGCGGCGTGACCAATAGCCGTTGGGAGAATCTCTACGGTGGCGATGGATTCTGGGCGTTTCCCGATCCGAGCGATAGCAATTTCACCTACGTCGAATCGCAAGGTGGCTCGATCGGCCGTGTCGATCGGCGCACGCTCGCCACGCGCGAAATCCAACCGAAAGCACGGCGCGGCGAGAAGCTCCGCTTCAATTGGAATACGCCGATCGCGCTGAGCCCGAACGAACGCGGCACGATCTACATCGGCACGCAATATCTTTTTCGCAGTCGCGATCACGGCACCACATGGGATCGCATCTCACCCGATCTCTCGACGAACGATCCCGCGCGCCAAAAACAGGAAGAGTCGGGCGGCATCACCGTCGATAATTCGGCAGCCGAGACCGCGACGACGATCTATTCGATCTCCGAGAGCCCGAAAAACGGCAAGGTCATCTGGGTCGGCACCGACGACGGCAACGTGCAACTCACGCGCGATGGCGGCACCACCTGGCACAACGTCGGCAGCGGCATGCACGGCGTGCCGAAGGGCTCGTGGATCAGTTGGATCGAGGCGAGTCGCCACGATCCCGCAACCGCCTACGCCACGGTCGATCGCCACACGTTCGGCGATATGGACGCGTACGTGTACCGCACGTCCGATTACGGCAAAACGTGGACGCAACTCGTCGGCGCGCAGTCGGGCGTGCGCGGCTACGCGCACGTCGTGCGTGAGGACGCCGTCAATGGCAACCTGCTCTTTCTCGGGACCGAGTTCGGTTTGTGGACATCGGTCGACGCGGGCCAATCGTGGGCGGCGCTGCGGCCGGCGAATTTTCCGGCGGTTGCGGTACGCGACATCGTCGAGCAAGAACGCGATCGCGATCTCGTTATCGCCTCGCACGGCCGCGGCATTTGGATCCTCGACGATCTCACGCCCCTACGCAACATGTCGGCACGAACGCTCGCCTCCGACGTGACGTTTCTTCCCGGGCGCCCCGTGCAACAGCGCCTGCAATCGCGCGGCGGATGGTCCGAGGGCGACGCGACGTACGCCGGCGAAAATCCGGCAAACGGAGCCGTGATTTCGTACTATCTCCGCTCGCGCCAAGTCATCGGAAAACTCAACCTCGATATTCTTGATCCCTCAGGGCACGTGATCGATACGATTCCGCCCGGCATTCGCAAGGGCCTCAACCGTGTGGTCTGGTCGATGCGGACGAAGGCCCCGATCGTTCCGCCCGCGGCGACGATCGCCGGCGGTGCGAACCAAGGGCCGCGCGTCTTACCGGGCACCTATACGGCGCGCCTCACCAAAGAAGGCAAGACGTACACGATGCCCTTCGTCGTAGGACTCGATCGTCGCGCGACGTTTTCGCTCGCCGATCGTAAAGCGCAGTACGATGCCGCCAATCGCGTCAAGGGCATCTTCACGCGCATGTCGACCGTCGCGAGTGCGATTGCGATCGTGCGTTCGAGCGCGGCGAGCGAAAGCGCGAAGTTGCCCGCAGGCGATGCGCTTCGCGGCGATCTCGCACAGATCGCCGATCGCGCCGATGGCTTGCGCAAAAAACTCGTGGCCACCAAAGAAGGCGGCGCGATTACAGGCGAGGAGCGCCTGCGCGAACTCACCGCCGACATCTACGGCACGTTGCTTTCGAGTGAGGGTGCGCCGACGAATTATGCGATGGCGCGCGTCGATGCGCTCGATCGCGATCTCGCCGACGTCGAAAAGAGTTTCGCGCTCTTAACCGCGCGCGATCTTCCCGCCGTGAACGAAAAGCTCAAAGCGAAGTCGCTGCCCGCAATCACGATCGGAAAGATCACGCTCGAAGAATCGGGACGCGGCGCGAACGTCGAAGCGCTCTTCGATTCCATCGTCGGATCGCGCTCGCTCGACGTCAACGCTGCGAGTAAGGGCGTCGAAGACGACGATCGTTGATTCTTCGCGCCGTTCGTTCATCGAGCCGTCGGCGTGGTGGCAGCGATGCTTCTGGCAGCGAGCATCGACGCATGTAGTTCCGCTTCTCGCGGCAACGAACCATCGTCGACGGCGGTCGACGCGAGCCCGAGTGTCGCGATCTCCGCGGCGGGACCGGGACGCGGGTTCCCGACACTCGGTCCGTGGGCGACGTATTACGGTGCGGCAGCGAGCCTCGATCTCATAAAAACAGCTGCCGCCTATCGCATCATCGTTATCGATGCCGACCCCGGCATCGCGAATTTCACGAGGAACCACATCGCCACGCTACGCGCCGGTGGGGCCAACCGCGTTCTGAGTTATTTCAATATCGGAGCGATCGAATCGTTTCGCACGTACTGGAAACAGGTTCCAGCCGGGTTCGTCGCGCCCGCTGCGAACACCGACGCGCAGCTCGGACCGTATGCGGGCTATCCCGATGAAGTGTGGATGAATCCCGCCAACGACGCGTGGCAACGCGTTCTCGTCGACGTCGTGGCACCACGGCTCGTGGCGCAGGGCATCGACGGCTTCTTTTTCAACAATCTCGAAATTCTCACGCATGACGAAACGTCAACCAAGCCGGCATGTGACGAAACATGCGTGCGCGGTGGAATCGAACTGGTCGCCACGTTGCGGGCGCGATATCCGAACTTGCTCTTCGTCATGCAGGGGGGCACGGAATCCACGACACGTCGCGGCACGGTCGGCACATCGACGTACGCCTCGCTCCTCGACGGCGTCGCGCACGAATCGGTCTTTACGCAGCAAGTCGGTTCTGCCGAAGTCCTCAAAACTGACCCCGGCGTCGTCGCCGATTTGCGCGCGTGGAACGACGCCGCGCTCAAACCGGGCGGCCGAACGTTTTTCGTCGGCGCGCTCGATTACGTCAATAGCTGTACGAATGCGACGTCGGCCATGGAAGTCTACCGCCAATCGCGCGCGGCGCAGTTCTCACCGTTGGAATTTCTAAGTTCCGGCGAGCGATCGCTCGCGTGAGTCATCGAGCTCCACGTGCATTCCGTCGTACCGCGCTCTCAGCGCCGCCTCCAGGAGCGCGACGAGATTGCGTCGCGGGAGAACGCACGTGCCATCCGCGCAGGCCGCTTCATCGACCTCGAGTCGCGCGTGCACGACGCCCGCACGGACGTCATCGAGTGCGAGCGTCGCACCATCTTCGCGGAGGCTCGCACGTAGCGGTTCGAGCAGTTCCCCGATCTCCGTAAGGTCGACGGTATCCGTGCTTCGCGCGACGTTCGGCGCGACGACGTCACGCGTGCCGAGCAAGGCACGCTCGACCGTTTCGATCGCGTCGTCGACGAGACCGAAGACGTGTGAGCGTGTAAGATTGGATGTCGGATGTGCGAAAAATACGACGTTCTCATCGACGTACGCACGCGAGAATCCGAGAATCTCGGCCGTGCCGTAGGCAATCGGACGAAAGACATCGTTTGCATAGACGACGGTCGGCACGCCACGCGATTCGAGTTCGGCTGCGTCCCGCACACTGCAGGACACGCAACTGCCTCAACCCCCGTGCGCTGCGATGACCGCCGCACAATGCGCGAGCGAATCGATGACGTCCGTCGGCGCCGGTCGCGAAAACGACGGCTTGCGCGCGCGGACGATCGTCGCACCGCGCTCCGTCAGCAGTTCGGCCGTGCGATCGATCAACGCATCGGCGTTTTCTTTACCGTTTTCGAGCAGGCCGATCGTTAAGCCATAAAGCGATTTTGGCCGCGTGGCGATGCGGACGCTCGGCGTTTCGGGCGAGCCGCGGGGGTCGTGAAGTTCGATCATGCGTTGCCTCGGACGATTCGGAAGACGTGCGTGCTCGCGGGCCAAGTGGGGACGACGGTCGAGAACCCGCCCGTCGTGCCGCCCGTTACCGTTACGATCAACGATTCCGGCCGCGCGATCACGGGCACGCGCGTTTGCGGATCGTTCGGATCGCCGTAGGCGGAGGCGAACCGCCGCGTGCGCGTTTCGTCGAATTCGCCGAGCCCTTCGAGAAAGCCGAGCGGGTTGCGGGCGCGTTCGAAAAGCTCGCGGGCGATCGTCTCGGGCGTGAAATCGTCGCGTGCGAGAATCGCTGCGTGTTGCGGGCAGATCGCGAGCACCATGTCGCCCGGCGCGCACGAGTTCGTGGAACCGGGCGCTCGCATCGTCTCGGCAAAGTTTTGGAGTAAACGATCGGCTGTGGCACTGCGATGATCGCCGAGCATGTGCGGGCCTTCCGCTGCAAAGAGCGTGACGGTCGTCGAATCCGCGCGACCCGTCTGCCGCTGTGCGAGTGAAGGCCATGCGAGGAGATCGAGTCGCTCCGCATAGGCGAAACCCGTCTTTGCGGGTGAGCCTTGCACGCTCATATCCGTTTCGCCGGGACGACCGCCGCCGACGTTCATCATCACCAGTCGCAACGTTCGCCCGATCGTCAGATTCGCGCGATTGCCCTGACCGAGCGCGTTTCCGGCAGCGTTCATTCCAGCGTGCGCCGCGAGCGGACCGCTCACGATGATCAGCGGCGCGGCATGATGCGTCGTCGATTGGATGCCGTTGAGATTGAAGGTGGGATCGGTCGCCGCTTCGACCGCTGCGAGCGCGATTGAGAATGCGGCGCTCGGCAGGCCGGCCATCACCGCGTTGACGGCGACGTCGCGCACGGTCGCACGCGTGCCACTGGGAAAGATGGCGCCGAGCACGTCGTTCGGATCGCGACCGCAGGCGCGCAACAGATCGTCGACACGCTGCGCCGTCGGCAACACGACCGGTAATCCGTCGCCGTACGACTCCACGAAATAATCGTAGGCCGTCTCCGCATCCGCGAACGTGAGCATGTGGAGCAATCCGTCCTCGATGCGACGGTCCCTGCCGCGAGGGGCATTCTCGCGTCGTGACGCAAGGGCGGAGCATGCAAATCGGCGTCGATAGTTTCGCGGCTCTCCCGCACGATGGTAGCGGTTCCGATATCGGCGCCGCCGAGCATCTGTACAATCTCATCGAAGAGATCGTGCATGCCGATCGCGTCGGGCTCGACGCATTTGGTATCGGCGAACATCATCGCGACGATTTCCTCGATTCGGCGCCTGCGGTCATCCTGGCGGCGGCCGCATCGCGCACGTCGCGCATTCGCCTTGCGAGCGCGGTGACGGTGCTCAGCGCCGCCGATCCCGTGCGCGTCTTCCAGCAGTTTGCAACGCTCGATCTGCTTTCGAACGGCCGCGCCGAGATCGG
>JANYGA010000196.1 GCA_025359485.1 Rhodospirillales bacterium
TACGCGTCTTCGTCTGTTTTTTGGCGGCCAAAGGTGCTCCATTACGTTTATCTTGCCCCGCGTTACGAACCCGGGGTGTCGTCGCCTCGACCGGTGGTAAAACCGGTCTCATCCCGAACGTGCGGCGATTGCGTTCGGTCACGGCCCGCATGGGGACGCGCGGCATCCGTGAGGACAGCCGACACAAAACTATACTCGATCTTAGCCGCTCTCGTCAATTCGCGCGCGATCGACGATCGATTCGGAGCGTTGGACGGTTAAAACGGAACGGAGTGCGGTACATAAGCGATAATGAACAAAGGAGTTATCTTCATGACCAATCCGCGTATCACGGTCGCGGCCGCCGCGCTCGCAGCCGTTCTGGGCACATCCGTCGGCGCACTCGCCGTGACGAACACCGACCACCGCACCTTCGATGGCACGGTCGTCCACGTCTCCGAAACCAATATCAAAGTCAAGGGGACCGAGGGCCACGAGAAGCAGATCCTGAGTTTCGACTTCCTCCCGCGTCTGGGCATGGCAAGCGCCAAGCACAAGGTGCACGCGGGCGATCGCATCCGCGCCACCTTCGACCAAAAGGGCGTCGGCGGACGCCACCTCGATAGCATCCAGATGCTCTCGGGCCACACCCCAATGGGCCCCGTCACGAAGATGTAGTCGACCCGTGACTCGAAGACTCGGTGCGGTTCCGCACCGGGTCTTTTTCATATCGTCTCCAGCCGGCTATCCGAGCGGCAACTCGCTCGAACGCGTTTCGGCAGCCGTACCTCCAGATGGTGCCGGAAAAATCGCTCGGGCGAAAACATCCGAGACTCCCGCGAGAAGTCTCGCGTCTGGCGGTGCGCCCGCGACCGTCGCGCTCCGAAACGCCGCATCGATCAAAAGGGTAAGCGCCATCGCGAGGGAGGCGGGTCGTTCGACGTCGGTCGTCTTTGTCGCGACGAGGCCCGCGAGATAGGCTTCGAGGGCACCCGTGCGCTCCGCCACCCGCGCCGCGCGAAGCCCGGCGAGGCCCGGATCGCGATCGAGTGCGTCGTACCACGCGCGCAAAATGCCGTGTGAGACGGGGACGTTCGCGAGCGCATCGGTCCACGCGCGCACCCGCGCGAGTTCCGATTCGCGCGAGCCGTATGGGGGATCGAAGCTCGGCCGCTCGCGTTCGATCTCCGCCCGCACGCGCTCGACCGCCGCGAGTAAGATCGCCCGCTTGTCGCGGAAATATCGGTAAAACGTCCCGTGCGCGAGACCCGCTTCCTCGGCAACGCTTCCCGCCGTTATCCCGGCGAAGGGTCGCCGCTCGGCGATGCGCGCGAACGCATCGAGCAAGGTGTCGCGCGTACGGATCGCGTCGCGACGCGGCTTTTGTGCGGCTCGGGGCTCCCCCGGCTTCCCATCGCTTCCGACACGCCCGAGATACGTCCAGCGCGAACGAACTTTCTTCGATTCGGGATCGCGGTAGCTCTCGACACGGTAGCGATAGGCCCGCGCACCGACATGCTTGATGACTTCATGCGCCATTGGAAACCGTCCTGATTGCGGAGTGGTATAATGACTTAAACGTCATTTAATCCATACCCTCTACACGATAAGCTCAGCGAGGCATCGTCATCGCATCCCTAGCGCCGGAACGCTCGAACCTTCCCAACGTCTCTCCCACGAGCGCGACGGCGACCCCGGCACGGGCGCGCGCGGAGCGACCGGCGCCGCCGCGAGCGCTCGTGACGGCGACGGTGATGCTCGGCGTCATCATGGCGATCATCGATACGTCGATCGTCAACGTCGCGCTTCCGAACATGGCGGGGAATCTCGGCGCGGCATCGGATGAAATCGCTTGGGTCGCCACGGGCTACATCCTCGCAAACGTCATCATCATGCCGCTCAACGGCTGGCTTACGGCATTGCTCGGGCGCAAAAAATTCTACGCGATATCGCTGATCGTTTTCACGCTCGCATCGCTTCTATGCGGCACCGCGCACGACGTCTGGACGCTCGTGTTCTGGCGTATCGTCCAAGGCTTCGGCGGTGGCGCGTTGCAACCGACGGCGCAGGCGATTCTCTTCGAAACGTATCCGCCCGAAAAGCGCGGCGGGGCGATGGCGATCTTCGGCCTCGGCGCCATGGTCGGTCCCGCAATCGGACCATCGCTCGGCGGCGCGATGATCGATAATTTTTCGTGGCCGCTGATCTTCTGGGTCAACGTGCCCATCGGGATCGTAGCACTCGCGATGACGATGCTCTTCATCCGCGATCCCGCGTATATCACGAAGCCCGAACGCGGCGCGGATTGGATCGGGCTCGGCGCGATGACCGTCGGAATTGCGTCGTTGCAATTCGTCCTCGAACAAGGGCAACGCGACGACTGGTTCGCATCGTCGACGATCGTGCTGCTCTCGGTGCTCGCCGTTGGGGGACTCGGGTTCTTCATCGCGCGCGAATTGCGCGATCCGCATCCGTTCGTCGATCTACGCGTCTTCGGATCGCGAACGTTCGCGGCGGGCACGATTATCGGCGTCGTGAGCGGCTTCGGCCTCTACGGTCTCAATTTGGTCTTGCCGCTGTTCTTTCAAAACGTGCTCCATTTCAGCGCGTTCGACACCGGTAACGCGCTCTTACCGGGCGCTCTCGCGACGGCGATCTCGATGCCGATCGCGGGTCGACTCACCAAGTCCCTCGACGCGCGCATCGAGATTGCGATCGGCCTCGCGATGTTCGCCGCGGGCTCGTGGTGGATGGGCGGCCTCAATCAATACGCGGGATTCTGGGATATTTTCGGTCCGCGATCGCTGCAGGGCTTCGCGCTCGGATTTCTCTTCGTGCCGCTCACCACGGCATCGCTCGCCGGCATTTCCAACGCCGCGATGGGCAACGCAACGGGCCTCTACACGCTCGTGCGGCAACTCGGCGGAAGCCTCGGCATCGCGATCCTCGAACTCGTGCTCACGCGCCGCGAAGATTTCGCGCAAGCCATCTTCTCCGCGCACGTCACCCTTGGAAATCCCGCCGTCGGCGCGATGCTTTCCGGTGCGAAAGATCGCGCGCAAGCGCTCGGCGCACTCGCGGGCATGGTGAGCGTGAACTCGACCGTCGTCGCATACGACTACGTCTTCCGCTTGTGCGCGATCGTTTTCGTCCTCTCGATTCCGACGGTGTTCTTACTGCGCGAGCCGCGTGCGGGATCGAAGGCGGAGGTCCACGCCGTCCTCGAATGAGGCGCGGCGCACAAATCTCGATACGCATCTTAACTTTGGATTAAGATGCGCGCATACTGATCTCCCGATCCGACGTCGACGCGCATTGCGGTTTTGCGTTGCGAAAGGCGGAGGTAGTTCGTGCGCTCGTATCGCTACGTTGTCGTTTCTCTCATCATCGCGCTGTCGATGACGCCCGCACAGGGGAGCGCCGGCGCCGATTTCGATGCGGCGGCACGCGCATCGGTCGTCATCGTTTCCGCGCATCTGGGCGATCGTCGCGATGCGATCGGAGCCGGCGTCGCGGTCGGTCGCACGACGTACGGATTGCGCGTCCTCACAGCACGACACGTCGTGATCGACGGACCCGTGACGCTTTGGATCGATCGCGTGCCATATCCGGCAGAGATCGTGCGGACTTTCGCCCATCGCGACCTTGCCATCGTCGACGCCATCGTGCCGCCGAGCGTTTCCGCGCGCACGCACGTCGTCGAACTCGCGACCGAAGTCCAACCCGATGCGACGGATCTCGTCGTGTGGGGCGAGGATAGCCGTGGGCCGCGCGAACATCGCGCGAGTATCGTCGATTCCACATTCGCGTCGCCCGCGGATCGCGACGCGCCACCGCTGGTCGCGATCGCCTGCGACGCGTGCGAACGCGGCGATTCGGGTGGCGGTATCTTCACGCGCGATGGAAAGCTCGTGGCCATACTCACGGCACGATTCGTCACGCACGATCGACGCGTGCTCGCAATCGTCGGCGAGCGTGTCGATGCGACCCTCTACGAGCCGCTCGAAACGCTCGCCATCACACGCTAACGGGACGGGTTAGGCTGCGACCGCGTCGAGGACCACGCGATCGCAAAATGCGCCAAACGATTCGTCGCGCTCGCGGCCGTTTTTATACGCGACGAAGAGTTCGTCGAGCAGCGCGACCACGTCGGCCGTCGCGACCGCCTCGCGATAGACTTTGTTGAGGTGCGTGAGCCCGAGCCGACCGCCGAGATAGACGTTGTATTTATCGGCGCTCACGCCGACGAGGCCGATCTCCGCCATGTACGGCCGCGCGCAACCGTTGGGGCAGCCGGTCATGCGAATCGAAATCGGTTCGTTCCCGAGACCGAGTTCGGCGAGCCGCTTTTCGAGCTTATCGACGATTGCCGGAAGCGCGCGCTCGGCTTCGGCAAGCGCGAGCCCGCACGTCGGGAGGGCGGGGCACGCCATGGCGTGACGCTCGAAGAGGCTGACCGTTTCGATCGGGCGCACGCCGCGTTCGGCGAGGATCGCTTCGATCGCGCCGCGTGATTCGCGCGCGATATCGACGATGAGGGCATTGTGCTGTGGCGTGAGCACGAGATCGAGATCGAAGCGCGAGACGATATCGTGGAGCGCCGATTTGAGTTGCGAATCCGTGGAATCTTTTACACGACCGTTTTCGATATTGAGACCGACGAACAGACGACCGTCGCCCTGCTCGTGCCAGCCAAGATAATCGCGGTGTTCCCATGCGGGCAAATCCCGGAATGGCTGCACCGTTTTGCCCGCGTATTTTTCGACTTCGGCCTTGAACCACGCGAGTCCACGATCGGCGATCGTGTATTTGAGACGCGCGTGTTTACGATTGGTCCGGTCGCCGTAATCGCGTTGCACTTCGACGATCGCGCGCACCACGGCGAGCAGATCGGCCGCATCGACGAAGCCGAGTTCGTCCGCAAGGCGCGGGAACGTCTCGGCTTTGCGATGTGTATTTCCGAGCCCACCGCCGACATAGAGATCGTAGCCGAGTAAGACGTCGACGTCGCTGAGGATCGGCACGACTGCGAGATCGTTCGTGTAGAGATCGACGGAATTATCGCCCGGCACCGCGGTCGTAACTTTGAATTTGCGCGGAAGATACACGTCTTTGTAAAGCGGATCGGATTCCGTTTCGCTCGAGTGGACGACTTCGCCATCTTGCCAAATCTCGTAATAGCCGGCCGTCCGTGGCGTCAGCAATTCCGCGATCGTATGTGCGGTTTCGCGTGCGATCGCGTACGACTTCGTCGCGAACGGAGCCGCCGGTGCCATCACGTTACGATTGATATCGCCGCACGCGCCGAGTGTCGAACCGAGCGTCTCGTTGATCGTCGCGATGACTTCTTTGAGATCGGACTTGTGCACGCCGTGCAGCTGAAAACCCTGACGCGTCGTGACGCGCATCGTCCCGTTGCCGTGCGTTTCGCAAAGATTGGAGAGCGCGAGAAAGAGTGGGCCCGGCACGTAGCCGCCGGGGCTCTTCGTGCGGAGCATGAACGAGTAGGCCTTGGGCGGGCGCTCGCCGTTGGGGCCGCGGCTCGACACGCGAAGGTCGCGGTCTTCTTGCTGATAGATCCCATGAAACTTTAGCAGTTGAATATCGGCGTCGCCGAAATTTTCCGTCGGCTGTGCCAATTCGTGCGCGATGGTTCCGCGAAGCGCGTTGCTCGCCGCTTTGATGCTTTCGACTTTGGTAGGTTGCGCCACGTGTCACGTACTCCGGAGATTTGGAATGAAAAAAGCCACCTGATGGGCGGCCGTTCCGTCGATCTTACGCCTCGCGTAAAAATCAGATGACGACTCGCCCGTGCGCCGCGAAGGCGCAGGTCCCGCATGCATAACGGCAACACCGATAGATCATACTGAAGCCGAAGTTACCACGCGCCCAAGCCCGAAACAACGACAAAAGGCCCGCCCTCGCGCGTGAGGGCGAGCCAGGTTCCGGAGCTCTGAGATGAGACGAGGGCCGGCGCGATGCACCGACCCTCGTTGGAACGCAACCCCGATCGCTCGGGCGCGCGAAGGCTACTTCTTGGTGGCCTTCTTTTTCGCGCCGACGGTCTTCTTCGGACCCTTGCGCGTACGGGCATTGGTTTTCGTACGCTGGCCGCGAACCGGCAGCCCACGACGATGACGCAGGCCGCGATAGCAACCGATGTCGGTGAGACGTTTGATGTGGCCCGCGACTTCGCGCCGCAGATCGCCTTCGACTTTGATCTGGCCGTCGATCGCTTCGCGCAGCTTCTTCTCATCGTCTTCGGTGAGATTCTTCACGCGCGTATTGGGATCGACGCCCGTGCGTTCGAGCAGTTTCTGCGCGGTCGGGAGCCCGATGCCATATATGTACGTGAGGGCGATCTCGATGCGCTTCTCGCGCGGAAGATCGATGCCGGATATACGTGCCATTATCCCTGTACCTGCTTGTGTTTGGGGTTAGCCTCGCAGATAACGCGGACTTTGCCCTCGCGGCGAATGACGATGCATTTTTCGCAAATGCGCTTGACGGACGGTCTGACTTTCATGTGCGTTCCTGTTCCTATTTCGATCGAACTACGCGGCGAGTTCGGCGTCGGGGCGATAGCGAGCGACGTCGAGTTCCATGAAGTCGTTCTCGCGGAGCGTCAAGATGCGCGGACCATCGTCGGTGAGGGCGATGGTGTGCTCGAAGTGCGCAGCTAGTTTACCATCGGCGGTCACGACCGTCCAGCCGTCCTTCAATGTTTCCACATCGAAGGTGCCTTCGGTGATCATGGGTTCGATGGCGAGCACGAGGCCGGGCCGCAAGACGATACCCTTGCCGGCGTCGCCCCAATTGGGGACTTGCGGTTCCTCGTGCATTTTGGTGCCGACGCCGTGGCCGACGAGTGCGCGAACGACGCCGTAGCCGTGGGCTTCAGCGTGCTGTTGCACTGCGTGACCGATGTCGGAAAGACGATTGCCTTTTTGCATGGCGGCGATGCCGCGCATGAGGCATTCCTGCGTGACGCGCAGCAACCGTTGCGCTTCACCGGAGATGGCGCCGATGCCGATCGTGATCGCCGTGTCAGAGACGTACTTTTCGAACGTCGTGCCGATATCGATCGAAAGGATGTCGCCATCATTGAGGACTTGGTCGCCGGGAATCCCGTGAACCACGACATCGTTGAGCGACGCGCAGACCGAGGCCGGGTAGCCGTGATAGCCCTTGAAGGTCGGAATGCCGCCGCGATCGCGGATACCTTTTTCGGCGAGACGATCGATCTCGCGAAGCGTCATGCCGGGCTTCGCCGCGCGAACGAGGCTCGAGAGCACGGCGGACGTGATCTTGCCGCTGCGCCGCATGATCTCGATCTCGCGGGCAGACTTCATCGTGATCACGGTAAGACCGTCCCGGATTGCGCGACGGCGCGATTGACCGCGGCGCTCACGGTCGCGATCGGCGCGAGCGCATCGATCCTCGAAAACGTGGCATGGCTTCCGTAATACGCAATGAGCGGCGCGGTTTCGCGTTCGTAGGTGTCGAGGCGTTTCGCGACGACTTCGGCCGTATCGTCGGGACGTTGCACGAGCGGACCGCCATCGACGTCGTCGATCCCGGCGACCTTCGGCGGATTAAATTCCGCGTGGTAGCTACGACCCGTGCGCGCGTTGGTCCAACGGCCGGTGAGGCGCTTGAAGAGCGTGTCGCGATCGGCATCGAACAACAGCACACCGGTTAGCGGTAAGTGCAAACGTTCGAGCAACGTACCGAGGGCTTGCGCCTGCGCGACGGTCCGCGGAAAGCCGTCGAGCAAAAACGAGTCTTTGCCCGCGAGTTCGTTCTCCATCATTGCGATGATGATGTCGTCGGTCACGAGCTTGCCCGATTCCATGAACGCTTTCGCTTGAGCGCCGAGCGCCGTTCCCTGCGCGACGTTCGCGCGGAGAATATCGCCCGTGGAGATCTGGCGCACGCCGAAGCGCTCCTCGAGCACTTTCGCCTGTGTGCCTTTTCCGGCACCCGGCGGCCCGAGGAGGACCAAACGCATCGTCCGCGTTTCCACGGCGCTCACGAGCGGCTCACCGTTTGATGAACCCCTTATAATCGCGCATCGCGAGGCGCGCTTCGATCTGCGTCATCGTATCGAGCGCGACACCGACGACGATGAGCAGCGACGTCGACCCGAGATAGAACGTCGTGACGGCGAGGCCTTTTTGCAAGATCGACGGCAACACCGCGAGCAAGCCGAGATAGATGGCGGCCACGGTCGTGATACGCAACAAAATGCGCTTGATATATTCTTCGGTCGGGATACCCGGCCGGATGCCCGGAATAAACGAGCCGCTCTTTTTGAGATTGTCGGCGATATCTTTGACGTTGACGACGATCGAGCTATAGAAGAACGTGAAGATCACGACCAAGATGAAGTACGCGAAATTGTACAGGAAACTATTCGGGCTAAAATACGTCTGCAACGCGAGCGAGAGCGCGGTCGTGTTCGATGGAAGCCCGAGGAAGCCGTACGTCGGCGCGATCTGCGAATGCTGGAACCAAGAAAGCGCCTGTTGCGGCAAGAGCAAAATCGAGATCGCGAAGATGATCGAGATGACGCCCGAGTTATTGAGGCGTAGCGGAATGTAGCTCGACCGGCCCGCGAACATCTTGCGACCGACGACGCGGCGCGCTTGCTGCACGGGAATGCGGCGCTGACCCTGATACATGAAGATGATCGAAATGATCGTGAAGAGCGAGATCGCGAGGAACAGAATGAGACCGAGCACGTTGAGCCCGTCCTTCTGTCCCGCCTGAATCGTCTGCCCGACGTACGTCGGGTAGCGCAACACGATGCCGATGAAGATGATGAGCGAGACGCCGTTTCCGATGCCCTTATCCGTCATCTGTTCGCCGAGCCACATCAGAAAGAGCGTGCCCGAGACGAATGCGACGACCGCATAGGCGATGAACCACGCCGAGCTATCGTAGAAAACGCCGGCGCGCGACATGTTGATCGACATCGTCGTCGCCTGCACGATTGCGAGAATGATCGTGAGCCAACGCGTATATTGGCTGATCTTTTTGCGGCCTTCTTCGCCGCCTTTTTTCGCGAGATCCTCGAGCTGCGGCAAGACGACCGTCATCAGCTGCATGATGATCGACGCGTTGATATACGGCGTGATCCCCATCGCGATGATGGAGAGCTTTTGCAACGCACCGCCGGAGAGAAAACCGAGGAACTGATAGAAGCTGCCGTTGCGCAAGAGCCCCTGCCACTTCGCCTCATCGACACCGGGCAGCTGCACGTGGATCATGAACACGAAGCCCGCGAACGCGAGCATCAGGAACAGAATCCGCTTGCGGATATCCGGGACGAGGATCGCGGCGCGGAGGTTATCGAGCACGAACGCCTAGACTTTCTTCTGCAGTTTCTTGCCCGACATCGAGACTTCTTCGACGACCGGACCAAAATCGGCACCGGCCGCTTCGAGCGCTTCACGCGCCGTTGCGGAGAAGACGACATCGCGGAACTTCAGGCCCTGCGGCAACGTCTTCGCGTCTTTATTTCCACCGAGAATTTTGATACCGTCGCGCTCTTTGCTCACGAGCTTGTGCGCCATGAGCGATTCGGGCGAGACTTCGATCGCGGCATCCCAGCCGGTGAGTGCGGAAACATTGACGACCGCGTACATCGACCGGAAGTGGCCGATGTCGCGCGCCTTCTGCGAGTAGCCTCGTTTGTGCGGCAAGCGACGTGCCCACGGTGTCTGGCCGCCTTCGAATGCGGGACCCTTGCCGCCGCCCGAACGCACGGTCTGACCCTTGCCGCCTTCGCCGCCCGTCTTGACCATACCCGAGCCGTGACCACGACCGACGCGCGTGCGCTTCGGACGAGCGCCTTTATTCTCGCGCATTTCGCTGAGCGAGAATCCGGTCGACGCGGTCGCGAGACCCTCGCCGCGTGAGATCGATTTTGCTGCTGGTTTCGCCATGTGAGCCTCTACCGATACAGTTCGGCGACGGTCTTGTCGCGGAGCTTCGCGATGCTCTCGGCGGTACGCAGCGACTTGAGCGCTTCGTACGTCGTGAGCACGACGTTGATGGGATTGGAACTGCCGAGGGACTTTGTGAGGATGTCGTGGATGCCCGCGAGTTCGAGCACGGCACGCATCGGGCCACCGGCGATGACGCCGGTACCGGGAGCGGCGGGCTTCATGAATACGCGGCCCGCGCCGACAGTCATCGTCACTTCGTGCGGAATCGTACGCTCGACCATGGGGACGGTGATCATGGCTTTCTTCGCCTGTTCCACGCCCTTGCGGATCGCTTCGGGTACTTCGCCCGCTTTGCCGATGGCGAATCCGACTTTGCCTTTGCGATCGCCGACGACGACGAGCGCGGAAAAGCTGAACCGCTTACCGCCCTTGACGACCTTGGCGACGCGATTGACGCGTACGACGGTCTCTTCGATTCCGGAGTTGTCGCGATCGCGACCACCACCACGATAATTCATTAGAACTCCAACCCGGCTGCGCGCGCGGCATCAGCAAGTGCTGCGACACGCCCGTGATACTTCAATCCCGACGTGTCGAACACGACGGCGTGGATGCCCGCTTCTTTGGCCTTCTTGCCGATCGTCTCGCCGACGCGTTTGGCGGCTTCGACGTTCGTGCGCGACGAATCGCCCGCGATTTCTTTCGTGCGTGTCGACGCGGTCACGATCGTGTGCCCGCGCGAATCGTCGATGATCGCGGCGTAGATGTGGTGAAGCGTCCGATGGATCTGCAGGCGCGGACGCTCGGCCGTGCCGATGACCTTGCGGCGTAGGCGTGCGTGACGCTTGACGCGCTTGAGGTTACGTGAGGTGGTCGGCATTATTTCTTACCGGCCTTTCCGGCCTTACCGAGTTTCTTGCGAACGACTTCGCCCTGATAGCGGATGCCTTTGCCCTTGTAAGGTTCGGGCGGCCGGAGGTCGCGGATCTCCGCGGCAACTTGACCGACGCGCTGTTTATCGATGCCGTCGACGTGCACTTTATTCGTGCCTTCGACGGCGAAGGCGATACCGACGGGCGCCGGGTACGAAACCGGATGCGAATACCCGAGCGTGAGATTGAGATCTTCACCCGATTTCGCGGCACGATAACCGACGCCGTTGATCTCGAGCGTCTTGCGGAAACCCTTGGAGACGCCTTCGATCATGTTGGAAACGAGCGTGCGCGTGAGGCCGTGCGCCGAACGATGCGGCTTCGAATCGCCGAGACGTTCGACGATCACGTTGCCATCTTCGACCTTCACCGAAACGACGGGCAACGTATGCTGCGTCATCTCGCCTTTGGGGCCTTTGACCGTGACGGAGTTCTCGCCGACTTTGACGTCGACTTTCTCCGGGATCAAGACGGGGAGTTTACCAATTCTCGACATGTTGCCCTACCACACGTACGCGAGGACTTCACCGCCGAGGCCTTCGC
>JANYGA010000247.1 GCA_025359485.1 Rhodospirillales bacterium
GTCGGCGCGCCACGTGATCGAGTTTGGTCGCAGCTTTTCGGTAGCGTTTGAAATAGAGCGCGGCGTTGGCTTTGGCGTCGAGTTCGGGATCGAGCGCGATCGTATGCGTCGGATCGGACGACGGTGCGAACGACGTCGCGCGCGGCGGGACTTCGGTGATGTGTGCGTAGAGCGCGTCGCCCGCGGCACGCAGCGCATCGCGCGAACTCGCGTCATCGCGTTCGCTTTCGAGCGTCCGGCGTTCGGTGCCGAGGGTCGTGCGTCGTTTCTCGAGTCGACCGCGCAGCGTCTTGCGTCGCGCGTCGAACGCCTGCGAAGCGCGCGCCTGCGTCGCACCGCCGACCGTTTCGGCGATCAGTGGCAAGAGCGCGGGGTGGCGCGTCATCGCGAGCGTGGCGAATTGCGCGAGCGGGAAGACGTGACATTGCACGAGTCGCTCGCCGTCGCGATACGCGAAAACATCGCCGATGCCGTCGGGCGTGCCCTCGGTCGACGAGAGCACGTTTTGCGCGCGTGCGACGGCGCGATCGGCGAGCGCGACGACGGTCGAATCCGAGAGCAGCGACACGCATTCGGCGACGAGACTTTCGGCGACGAGTCGTGGCACGAGCGGCACGGCGGCGCGAAGCGCGAGGCTCGCGCTCGCACGCGCGGATTCGGTATCGTGACGTGCGAGATCCCCAAAGGCTTCGGCGACCGATGCGACATCGGGTGCACTTGCGGGCAGCGGCGGCGGCTCGTAAGCTTCGCCGACGGTGGTCGCGCGACGCGCGTTCTCGCTGCGCGAGAATTCTTTGGCGGCGCTCACGATCGTATCGTCTTTGAGTAGGACGATATTACCGAATCGTGGCACGAGTTCGGCGACGAGCCGATAACCGCTCGTCACGCCGAAGCGCGACCGCGACGAACATTCGATGGCGACGAGTCGATCGCCGCGACGTGCGCGAATCGCATCGATGCGTAGCCCGACGAGCGCATCGGAGAACGTGCGGACCCATCCCGCCGCGCGGTCGAGCGTCGCGTCGGCTTCGAGCGCGACGATCGGCGTCGGTCCGAACGCGTCGATTGCGACGATTCCCGCTGCCACGCGCAAGCCGAACCGGCCGTCGGCGAGCCGTCCGACGTCTTTGATCCGCGCGCCGCGCAACGCGCGTTCGAGTTCGGCGCAGAGCCGCCGTACGATGAGCCAATCCGTGAGCACGGTCGCTCAGATTAGCTTCGCGTCCGAAATCCGCCTAGCGGAATTTGCGTTGAATCGAGAGCGAGACGCCGCTCGTGCCGCTTGCGGGCTGCGCCGACGTGACGCTCTGATTGTTCGATTGCAACGCGGCGTTGGCCGAGAAGGTGTCGAAGCGATTGCTCGAGGGCTGGCTGAAAACCGTGAGTTGGATCGCGGTCGCGTCGCTCGGATTGATGCGTAAGCCAATGCTCTGGCGCGGTGGATAATTGAACGATTCGGCAAAAACGGCGCTGACGTTTTTGAAAAGCTTTTTCTGCGCGCCGATATCGAAGCTGCCGCCGAGTGAGTAATTGATCGCGAGATTGCTCAAGCCGACCGCACCACCGAGTTGCGATGAGAACGGTTCGAGAATGTTTTGCGTGAGCAACGTTCCGAGCTGACCTGCCGCAAGTGCGGTGAACGGATTTTGCTGTTGCCCACCCGACGCCGTTTGGATGCCGCTCACCGCGCCGAGCGTTTGCGCACCGACGAGAAGACCCAAGATCTGTTGGCGTGAATAATTCGGATTCGACGCGAGTGCGACGTCGAGTTGCGTCGCGATTCCCGTTACGTGCAGCGTTACATCGGTCGGCGGATTGTCGACCGTCGTCGTCGCGAGCGCGTCGATATTGGGAATGACGCCGTTGCTCGGATCGAAGATGACCGTGCTCGGATCTTGTATGCGGAACGTCCGGTAAAATCCAATCGTCCCGCCTGTCGAATCGAGCTCGCCCGATGCCGTCGGGTTGGCAAGCGTGCCGCCGACGCGAACCGTGCCTTGCGCGCCCACGTCGGCGGGGCCGCCTTGCACGCGCACGTCGCGCCCTGCCTCGATCGCAAGATCGAGACCGAGTGCGATCGGCGCAGTCGTCGCCGTCGTCTGCGGAGCGTTGGGATTGAAGATTGCCGAAAGCGGCACGCGGGTCGATGAAAGCGCGAGCGTTCCGGCAAGGAGCGGCATCGACCCGAGCTTCCGCGTGAGCGCGAGATCGCCGTTGACGCGGCCGCGCAGATACTGCGGCGCATCGATGACCGCGTTTTCGCTACGCACGGAAAGTGTGTAGGCGAGTTCGCGACCCGGAGCACGAAGGCTCGGGACGCTCGCACCGCCGTCGGCCGTGAGCGTCCCACCACCGACCGTCGCGCTCGCATCGTGTAAGCGCGCCGACGATCCCGCAAACGTCAATTCCGCGCGCGCGCGCTCGAGTTTCGAGCGGAACTGCGGGCCGACGAACGTGCCATCGGTCAACGCGAGCGTACCGACTAACGCGGGGTATGCGATCGAGCCGTCAAGGCCGACGATGCCGTCGAGCTTCCCCGCAGCTTTCGTACCTTTTGGGAGAAAAACCCCGAACTGACCGAGCCCGATGTTCTGTGCCGCGAGACTGAGCGCGATCGGTGAAGACGCGGGACCGATCGTGATGCCGCCCTTGCGCACGATCGGCACGAAGCCCGTCGCGACGAGGCGACCGTCGGTGAAGTTGATCGCGGCCTGCGCGACGGTAAGGCGATTTGCTGCAAGCTCCGCATCGAAGTGTGCGCTCGGTAGCGTGTACGCGCCGTAACGCAAGTTCGAGCCATCGAGAAGCGCGTGCGCGAGCGGGCGCGCGAAGCTTCCCGAAACGTCGATCGTCGTCGCGAGCATGCCGGATGCATCGAGTGGCTTGCCGGTTACCGTCTTCGCGAGCGCGCCGAAATCCGGAGTCGTTGCGGCGAGGCGCAGGTCGAGCGGATCGCGTGGACGCAGGCCCGCCGAGCCGCGTGCGTCGATTGCGAGCCCGTCGATTTCGACGCGTGCCGCATCGAGTGCGACGCGACCGCGCGCGCCGTGAAGCGCGAGCGTTGCCTTCCGTATAGGAATGCGGCCGACGAGTCCCTTCGCGAGCGACGCGCGCGCGTCGAGTGCGATATCGGGAAAGCGGCCGCGCGCGCGCACGTCGCCATCGACGCGTCCGAGTACGGGGGCTTGCACGCCCGCGACGGGCAGCCAAATGCCGAGGTCGATGCCGCGCGCGTGCGTCGTGAGGTCGACGTTCGTGCGACGCAGTGCGTCGCGTAACGGCGCTCGATCCGCAAGGAAAAGCGTGCCCGATGTCGCGAGCGTGCCCGCGGCTCCGCCGAGCGCGCCATCGAGCGTGACGGTACGCCCGCGCGTCGACCAATCGACACGCGCCGTGCCGAGATCGAAGCGACGATACCGCGCGTGCTCGAGTCGGACGCGACCGTCGGTGACGAGCGAATTCGTCCGGTTGCGCAACGAAACGGCGATGCTTCCGGCCCCACCGAGCGTATCGCCGCGATCGAAGTAATCGTTGAAATCACCGAGGTCGACGCGCGGTGCGCGGATCGCCACGCTTTGGTTCGTCGCATTCTCCGCGGCATCGAAACCGAGAATCGACGATCCGACCGTGACGGTGCCGGCCGTCGCGCGGAAATTTCCAGCGGTTCCCGCGATCGCGAAACTCGCGCGCCGAAAGGTCAAGCCATTAAGCGATCCCTCGGGAATGGCGACGCGCCCAGAGATCGCAGGCTGAGATCCCGAACCCGAGACGTGGAGATCGGCATCGAGCGAACCGTCGGGGTAGGGGAGCTGCACGCCCGATGCCGCGATAACGTCGGCGACGTCGGCTTGACGCACGCGCGTATCGAAGGCGTATGCGGTCGCGCCTCCGCTGCGTAAGCCCGCGATGCGACCGTCGAGCGAACCGACCGTCGAACCCGCGAGCACGAGACCGTTGAGGACGACGAGCGTGTCGCCCGCGTATGCGAGCGACGCATTCGCATCGACGTCGCGGAGACCGACGCGATTGCCCGGAACGGGCAAATCGCGCGCCGAGATTCCGCCGCGTAGCGATGGCGCGGCAAGCGTGCCACCGAGATCGGCAAGCGCCGTCACGTTCCCCGCCACGACGGGCAGACCGAGCTCGCGAAATGCTGCGAGATCGATGTCGCGCGCCGAGACCGCAAGCGTTCCGCCGTTCCCGAACGTGCCGCTCGCGACGACGTCGTTGCCCGCAAGCGTCGCGCGCGCGGCATACACGTCGTAACGGTTCTTACGCACGCCGATCGTCGCCGAAAGCGCCTGCACGGCGACACCGCCGATCGACGCGTGCGCGAACCGCGCCCCGTCGATTGAAACGAGCGCATCGATCGGACTCGTCGCGAGCACCGTAAGTGGTATGTCGGCCGTGCCGCGGACGCGAAAACGACGGCCCGTCGCGCCAGCGAGCGCCGCGAGCGAGCCGCGATAGCGCCCATCTAGGGCGATGCGCCCGTCCTCTGCGACGTGCGTGCGCGCGGCGAGATCGTCGACGTGCGCGCCGTAGAGGTCGGCATTGGTGAGTCGAGCGTCGCCGCCTGCGATGACGCGACCACCGTCGAATGCCGTGGCAACGTTCGCGTCGAGCGTTCCGCGTACGGGCGCAATCGCGCTGCCCGCGCTCAGGGTCGAGAACGCGAAGCGCGACGCGTGAACGTACGCGGCCCCGCTGTGAAATTGGGGCGAATCGAACGCCACGAACGCCAGCAGCGACGCGTCGCCCGGACCCGAAATCGCGAGCGGCCCGATCGTTCCGACGCCGCGACCGTCGAGTGCGAATGGGCCTTGCAGATGCTGCGTCGCCGTGTCGCCCGTCATCGATCCGGACGCCGCGAGTCGCGTATCGATACCGCGCACGACGGCCGTTCCGCGGGCGACCATCGCGGGCGCGACGATGCTCGCGTAGGGAATACGTGCGGCGGGCGCCGCGAACTGCGCGACGAGATCGTGGTCGGCGTGATGTTTCACCGAGAGCACGCGACCTCGCACGCCGACGTCGATGCCCGCGTAGCGCGCCGAACTTTTTACGATGGCGGTCTCGGCTCCATTGAGTGCGACGAGACCGCTCGGGTCGTCGAGGGCGATGCGGTCGTACACCAAGTGTCGCGAACGAAAACTCGCGAGGGTTTGCGGCGCCGTCGCGTCGCCCTCGACGAAGAGCTTGAATGCGAGCGCGCCGTGCAACGGCAGCCCTTTCGCGCCGTCGGAGAGCGTGAGGAGCTTCGAGAGTTCGCCCGCGCCCGTGATACCCAGGTGTAAGCTCGGATGGCCCAGATCGTAGATCGCGCCCGCGATTCGCACGGGCACGCCCGCGATCGATCCGTCGATCTGCGGAATCGCAAGCCCGGAATCGTAGACGCGCAGGGCCCCTCGGCCGTCGCGTAAGGGTTTGGCGAGGCTATTGAGATAGGGCTGAAAGTGATCGAGGCGCGCCGTTACCGAGACGTGGCGAGCGATCGTTCCGCGGCGATCTTGGAGCCCGTAGACGCGCGCGTCGATATCGTGCAGCGTGCCGTTGGCGATATGTAATGCCGGCGAATTGAGCGCGTAATCCAGGAGCGGTGCGAGGGCGAGTGCGGGCGCGGTGATGTGGGAGAGTTCGTAGCCGCGTGCGGGATCGAATCGGCCGCGCCCGGCGATGGGAAAGCGGCCGCCGTCTTCCGTGAGGGTGGTCGAGAAGACGAACTGCGAGAGCGCGTGCGGATCGACGTTGGCGTCCATCTGTACGGCGCCGAGTGCGAAGCGCCGACTATGGCGGAAGATCCGCGTCTCGTCGAGCACGCCGACGGACCCGTCGTGCACGACGACATGTATTTGAGGCAACACGAACGGCGCGCTCGTGGCGCCGGGCTTCGGTCGCGGCACGTTGACGTTGAAGCTCCCGTCGCGATGGTGGATGATCGTGAGCTTGGGCCGATCGATGACGATGCCGGAGATGCCGAAAAAATGCGGCCCGCGCCCGAGCGTGCGCGTGTCGTAGGCGATATCGAGCTTGCGGGCGGTGAGGACGGGTTCGCCGCCGAGCGAGCTGACGTCGGGACGTGCGATCACCACGTGACCGCCCGTAAATTTGAGGTCGTCGTAGCGCACGTTGTAGCCCGCGAGGCGTGCGGCCGCACCGATGCCGGTTGCGATCAGCGGCCCGTGCGCGAACGCGACGACGAGCGCGACGACCCCGAGCGCTCCTAATGCGATCAGGAGCCGTAACGGCCAGACCTTCAAAAAGTTCTCCCTCGGCACGCGCCATGGGAGGCTCGCGCTGTTGTGGCTGCTGTACCCGGAGGTTCGCGTCTCAAGCGCAGGAGGCCCGAGGCGTGACCTCCGTGAACGTTGCGGTTTCACCATTTTACGAGGAGAGCGATTGGCGTCCCCGGGACCGGGTCTGTTGTTCGTCGTTTCGGGCCCCTCGGGAGCCGGCAAGGACACCGTCGTCGATACGCTCCGCGCGCGACTGCCGCGCTTACGCTACTCGGTGTCGGCAACGACGCGAGCGCCACGCGATGGCGAACGCGACGGCGAGGCCTACTTCTTTTACGACCGCGCGAGGTTTGAGAAGAAGATGGCGGACCGCGCTTTCCTCGAGACGAGAGAATATAACGGCAATCTCTACGGCACGCCCCGAACGTTCATCGACGCGACGCTCGCCGAGGGCTACGACGTCGTCCTCAAGCCCGAGGTCAACGGTGCACTCGCCATTCGGCGCTCGTATGAAAGTGCGGTCCTCGTCTTTCTCCTCCCCGATAAATTCTCACATCTCCGGATGCGTCTCGCGGCGAGACGCACCGAATCCAGCGACGAGATCGCCGCACGTCTCGCCATCGCGCACGACGAACTCAAACAAATTCGGAACTTCGATTATGTGATCATTAACGAGCAAGCGCCCCCGGACCGCCGCGATCACCTCGCAGCGGTCGACGATTTGGAAGCGATCGTGCGCGCGGAACGCTTCCGCATCCATCATTACAACGACGACACTTTCAGAAACGTGGAAAACGCATGAGCAAAACGGTATTCGGCGACCTCGACGGCCTCCTCACGCACGTCGATTCGAAATTCACCCTCGTCAACGTCGTGACCAAGCGCGCGAAGCAGCTCAACAACGGCGCACCCGCACTCAGCGACGATGCGAATCCGAACAAGCCCGTCTCGACGGCCTTCGCCGAAGTCGAGCTCGGCAAGATTCCATACACGCGCGTCAAGGACGGCATCAAGTAGCGTAACAAAACCCACTTCCGAAACGATAGAGCGATATGTGTGGCATCGTCGGGTACGTCGGATTCCGCGACAGCGTCGGAATCATCATGGATTCGCTCCAGCGTTTGGAATATCGGGGCTACGATAGCGCCGGCATCGCCGTCATCGACGGTGCGGGCGCGCTCGCGGGTTCGAAGGCCGAGGGCAAACTCGGCCGCCTCGCCGAGCGTCTTCTTACGGAGCCGCTTCACGGAATGACCGGACTCGGGCACACCCGTTGGGCCACGCACGGTCGACCCTCCGATGCCAACGCCCACCCGCACATGGATTGCTCGGGCAAATTTGCCGTCATCCATAACGGCATCATCGAAAATTATTCGGCGCTCCGCGAAAAGCTAATCGCCGAAGGCCACACGTTCCGCAGCGAGACCGATACGGAAGTCCTCGCGCATCTCATCGAGAGCAACGACGCGGGCGATTTGATCGAAGCGGTGCGCACCACGCTTCGACAGGTCACGGGCGCCTACGCGCTCGGCGTGATCTCGCAAGCGACGCCCGGGCAACTCGTCTTCGCACGCAGCGGCGCGAGCCCGCTCGTCGTCGGCATTGGCGAGGGCGAGATGTTCGTCGCCTCCGACACGCCGGCCATCTTGCAATACACGCGCAAGCAGATCATCTTGCGCGAACACGAGATGGTCGTGATCACGAAAGACGGCTACGCGCTTACCGATTTCGAAGGCCGGCCGATCGATCGCGAAGTCACGCAGATCATGTGGGATGCGAGCTCGGCTGAAAAAGACGGCTTCAAGCATTTCATGCTCAAGGAAATGTTCGTTCAACCGAGCGTCGTGAAAGAGACGCTCGCGGGACGCATCGACGAGTCCGGCGATTCGCAACTCGCAGCCGAACTCAAAATGAACGAGTATCTGCTGCGTGCGATTACGAAAATTTCCATCACGGGTTGCGGAACCGCATATCACGCCGGCATGGTCGGGATGTACCTGCTGCGCGCGCTCTGCAAACTGCCCGTCGAAATGGAGCTCGCGAGTGAATTTCGGTACGGCGATCGCAAGCTCGATCCGCGCACGCTAACGATTGCGATGTCGCAGTCGGGCGAAACGGCCGATACGGTCGAAGCGGTGAAGATTGCGAAGGCCGCGGGCTCGCCCGTGCTCGGCATCTGCAACGTGCTCGGCTCGCACCTCACGCGCCTCGCCGATGGCGTACTCTATACACGCGGCGGACCCGAAATCGGCGTCGCCGCAACCAAGACCTACGTCTCGCAGACGATCGCGATGGTACTCTTCGCGCTCTATCTCGCTCGCGTCCGCGAGAGCGAGCCGATCGAACGCTTGCGCGAAATCGCCGAATCGACGAAATTGCTTCCGGTCTCGATCGATTTATGCCTGAACCAATCCGACGAGATTCGTAAGG
>JANYGA010000258.1 GCA_025359485.1 Rhodospirillales bacterium
GGCACGTTATCTTTTCGATATCCGACCACGACTTCGCCGTCGGTATAGTGCGGCGGTGAGAGCGTGAATTGCGCGAGGTTCGCTCTCACCCAATCCGCTGCGAGCGCGTTCGAGGCCTCACTGCCCGCACGATCTTCGAACGTGCTCATCGTCACGAGCTCGCTCGAGCCGTTCGTTCCAAGCGCGGCGCCGTAGCTCACGAAACCGTGTCGACCGGTAATCAGCGGTGCGAACGAGTCTCGGAGGCGGCCGACGATCTGATCGCTTTCTTTCGCGTCGATCGAATACTTGCGGATCACAACGTGCATACGAGCTCCAATCTCCGTTGCCTACTCGCGCGAAAAAATAGTCGCGGCCCGAATGGTAACGCAAAACAGCTAAAATTTACTAATCCACTTTCGACTATACTCGCATGAACACGTCTATGCAAGATCTATTCCGTTACGATTTATCCCGCGACTACTTTACGCAGAGGCTATCGCGCGAGCACGCCTGCTTGGACGATGCGTAGTTTGATATCTCCGACGAGGACCTCGGGCGCGTTCGGCACGAGATCCGCGAGATTTTCCTTGACCCACTTCATCGTGCGAAGGCCTGCAGATTCAGCGGCATGGCGATCCGTATACGTACTCATCGTGATCCCCTTGCCGGCGCCCGCGTCGATGAGGAGAAAACTTGCCAAGCCCGGCGTTGCCAGGAGTGATGGTAAGAGATTGGCGCTGACGCGACGGTTGATCTCATCGACGTCGGAGACGCCCGTATAGATGCGCATCACGCCGAAATTCGCCGGTATATGTTCTTTCATATGACGAATGAGCACTTCGCCGATGGTGACCTGCGGAGGCGATAGAGCGAACTTCGCGAGATGCTCTCTGGCCCAATCCGCTGCGAGCTTGACCGACGCTTCACTATCGGTACGGTCGTTAAACGTACTCGTCGTGACGATTTCGGTGGTGCTCGTCGAGCCCTGAGCCACGCCGTAGCTCACGAAGCCTCGACTCTTGCTAATTAACGGTGCGAACGACTCTCGGATGAGGCCGACGATTTCATCTGCGTCTTGCGGTTTGATGGTGTATCTGCGGATTACAACGTGCATCGACGTTCCAATCTTTCCCGGCCGATTCGAGCAACACGATCGTCGCTCAACGAATTGAGCCGGGAGCTGACTGTACTCCCGGCCCAACGTTTTTGCAAGAACGATCCGGCGAAGGTCCTATCCCGGCGGCCACGCCATCTTGCGCCCGCCCATCACGTGAAAATGCAGATGGTGCACGGTCTGACCGCCATCGGCACCCTCGTTCGAGACGACGCGGTAGCCGCCGGTCGTCTCGGAGCGCCCGGCTTCGCCCACGACTTTGAGAAAATCGCCGATCTCTTCGGCGGGTGCCTCGGCGACGAAGGTTCCGAGATCGCTGACGTGGCGCTTCGGA
The DNA here is from genome assembly GCA_025359485.1 of Rhodospirillales bacterium. Taxonomy (GTDB): domain Bacteria; phylum Vulcanimicrobiota; class Vulcanimicrobiia; order Vulcanimicrobiales; family Vulcanimicrobiaceae; genus JANYGA01. The sequence goes on from JANYGA010000258.1 coordinate 1,431, forward strand.
ATGACGAGCAGATGCGTCGGCGCGTGGGGATTGGTGTCGCGAAAGACGAGCGATTCGGGCGTCCGACGGACTTCTTCTGCGGGAATCTCGCCGCGAAAGATGCGGCAGAAAATACAGGTATCGCTCACGGATTTGCTTTCGGGCTCATGGTGACGAAATTGAAGGTCGTATCGGGGCTCGCGGTCACGCCGCCGATCGTCGATTTTGCCGCAAACGAGACGACGGAATGAACGAGCGGAATCGCGGGCGCGCGATCGTGGATCATGGCGTTCGCCGCGGCGTAGATTTTCGCGCGCTTCCCTTCGTCGACCGTCTGCTGGCCCGCGAGCATCAGCTTGTGGAAATCGGGATCGCGCCAGAACGAATAGTTTTGTGCTTGACCTTTGACGGCACTATCTTGATCCAGCAGCGCGTACATGAAATTATCGGGATCGCCGTTATCGCCCGTCCATCCGATCAGGCACATCGGATGTTCGCCGTTCCGTATTTTGGTGAGGAAGACGCCGAATTCGAAGGGTTGCAGCGTCACCTCGATACCGACCGTTTTGAGATCGGCTTGAATGGCTTCGGCGATGCGCTGCGGTTCGGGCATGTACGGCCGTGGCGAGGTCGGATAATACAACTCGGTGGTCACGCGCGCGGCGCCGGCGCGCGCGAGGAGCGCCTTGGCCTTCGCGACATCGTGCGGGTAGGCTTTGACCGCCGGATTGCCCCCCATCATGCCCACGGGCGTCCAGTTATTCGCGATGGTCGCACCTTGGCTATAGAAGCTCTTTACCAGCGCGTTCGTATCGATCGCGTACGCCACGGCTTGGCGAACGAGCACGTTATCGAAGGGCTTCTTCTCGATATTCATCGCGAGATACGAGACGTTGTTCGAGGGCGGATGGTAGATCGAGATGCCCGCCGTCGCGCCGAGATCTTTTGCGTCGTCGGGCCGCGGATCGGCGAGCATATCGATATCGCCCTTCTTCATCGAGAGCACGCTCGTCGATTGGTCGGGAATATCGCGCACGAGAACGGTCGTATACGCTGGCTTGGCACCCGCATAATTCGGATTCGCCGTCAGCGTGATGTGATCGTCGTGCGTCCACTCCGCGACCACGTAGGGGCCGCTGCCCACGGGCAACTGATTGAAGGCTTCGGCACCCTTCGCGATCGCGGTCGGCGAGCCGATCGCGAAGGACGGCATCGCGAGATCGTGCAGCAGCGGTGCCGACGGCGCGCGCATGTGGATCACGAAGCTCGACGCCGATGGCGCCTCGACGCTCGCGATGGCACTCTTGGCATCGAAGCCGCCGAACATACTCGCGAAATAGCCGAAGGGAAAATTTCCGCGATACGCGTTCTTCGAATCGCGCCAGCGATCGAAATTAAACTTTACCGCTCTTGCATCGAGCGCCGTCCCATCGGAAAACTTGAGGCCGGGCGCGATCGTAAACGTCCACGTCTTTCCATCGGCCGAGGTCTTCCACGAGCTCGCGGCGTCGGGCCGAATATCAAATCCGCCCGGCTTGAAGCGAACGAGATTTTGAAAGACTTCTTGGGAGATGTTGAGCGAGAGCCCGTCGGTCTGCACCGCGGGATCGAGGCCCACCGCGTCCTTGACGCGCGCCACGATGAGCTGCGCGCTCGCCGTTCCCGGCGACGTCGTCGTCGAGCCACCGCCGCATGCGGAAAGGACGAGCGTTCCAAGGAGCGCCGCTGCTAGCGATTGCCTCAACCGATTACCTCGCAATGGTGAACGTCCACGTTTTCGTGGACGTGTTGCCCGCGGTGTCGGAGACGCGAACGATGACGGTCACGAGACCGCTCGAAAGATCGACGCCGGGGCTGTAGGTGATAAAATTATTGGTGCGGGTCGTCGACGACGTGACGTCGTGACCGTTGACTTCGAGCGCGACGCTCGAGACGTTGATCGGAATCTCCGTCGGAGTCGAAAACATCGCGAAGATACTCGGATGCCGATTGTTGACGCTCTGTCCCGGCGGCGGCGCGACTTCCCCGATCGTCGGCGGTGTCGACGTGGCCGAGAGCGTCTGCGCGGCTTGCGTGCGCGGTGCGACGTTCGTACCGACGGCGAGCTTTCCGTACACGGGTATTTGCGTCACGTTGAAACGGTCGGGAATCGTGTAGTGCCCGACGTACGTGCCCGGCACCGTCTCGCGCATCGGTAAGTTCAGTAACAAATCACCGATGTCGAAACTCGCGCGACCGCCCGCCGTCCCGCGCAACGTGACGTCGAACGATTCGCCGACACGGATCGGATGCGTCACGGAGAGCGCGACGGAATCGATCTTCGTCGGGCTCGGCGTTCCCGGCAGCGGCGTTGCGGTTTGCGCGACGGCCGCGAGCGTTCGCGACGCGACGATCTGTCGTAATTCGCCGCTCTCGGGATTACTGCGCACCGTCACGTAATCGCCGACACGCAACTCGTCGAGTCGCGCGGTCGTACTATTGAGCGTGACTTCGGTCGTCTTTCCACTCGTGACGACGCGACCGTTTTCCAGCACGAGCGCGGACGACGTCGCCGCCGCAACGGTACCGCTCGTCGATTTATAAAAATCGAAGACCGATACGACGCGGCCATCCTTCGCTAATATCGCATGGATCGCATCGCCGACGCGAATATCGGCAAGCGTACTGCGCAACTGCGAGTGAATCGTGACGTCTTCAGCCCAGATCTTCGCATCGGAAGTGATCGAGATCGTTCGCGACGTGCCGCCCCGCACGACCGTGATCGTGGGGATCTGACTGCCGATATCGAGCGCCGAGACGACGCCCTGAACGTCGGTTCCACCGCCGGCACGTTGCTGATCCGTGCGACTCGTGCGGCCGACGTAGGCCGAAACGATCTCGACTTTCGCGGCGCGTTGATCGTAGGTCGCGCGCGCACCGAATGCCGCGACGAGCACGCGTAACGGCGCGTACGTCACCCCGTCGATATCGACGATCTTCGCATCGAGCGGAAACGTCGTTTCGTTGACGACGATCTCACGCGAGCCAACGCGCATGCGCACGTTGCCAGTCGGCAATTTTGCCGTGATCGTATCGCCGCTCCGCGCGATCGCGATGCCGAGCGCGTTGAAGACATCGCGAATGGGGATGAGCAGGCGGCCGACGACCGAGATCGGGGGCGCATCGGTTGCGAGCGGCTCGCCGTTGACTGCGATCGAAATGCTGCGGATCGGTTTCTCGCCGGAATCGGGATGCGGCGGCGCGGCGATTGCGGGGGACGATCCCCACATCACGACGAGCGCGGCCAAAATCGCAGCGAACGGTTTCATCGACTGGGCCTGTCCTCCAAGACGGTCCGATACACCTCGGCGGTGTGCTCGGCGCAGCGATCCCATGTGAGATCCCGCGCGATGGCTCGCGCCGCAGCACGCGGTATGTTGCCTTCGAGAACGGCGATCATGTGCGCGCGCGCACCCGCGACATCGCGCGGCTCGAAGACGGCGACGTGCCCCGCGAGAACGCCTGGAATCGCTTCGCGGCACGCGATCACGGGCGTGCCCATCGCGGCCGCCTCGACCAACGGCAACCCGAAGCCCTCGCAAAGCGCCGGATGGACGAGCGCGAGTGCGCCCGCGTAGAGCGCGACGAGTTGGCTCGCATCGACATCTCCCACAAACGTGATCTTCCCCCGCGAACGTTCCGGTCGCGGTAGCTCCGGCGGAAGATCGTCGATCCCCGTCAAGCGAATGTCGATACGATGGTGTGCGGGCAACGATGCCCAAGCCGCGAGCAAGGTCGGCACGTCTTTGTGCGTGCGATGATTACCGACGAAAAGAAAATACGGCACGTCATCCGTCGCGGGGATGGCGTCACTTCGGTGATCGGCCCGAGCGGCGGCGGCGAGAAAGCGATCGTCGACGCCCAGGGGGATGACCGCGATTTTCGATGGCGTCACACCGAGAAAGCGTTCGAGATCGTCGACCGTGCGCTCGTCATCCGTGATGACGCGCGCGGCGCGACGACACAACGCGCGTACGACCGTCGCGTAGTACGGTCCGACCGCCGCCTTGAACATCTCGGGGAAACGTAGATGGATGAGATCGTGAATCGTCACGATGGTCGGTGCGAATCCGACGATCGGCGCGTAGACCGAGAGATGATGGACGAGCCGCGGCCGAGCGCGCGCGAGTTGCAGCGGTAGGACGATCTGTTCGCGCAGATCGAGGTGCGACGCGCGTACGAACGTCGTAAAACCGAGATCGGGTGCGACGCGGGGTAGGCGCGCGACGAGTTCTTCCGCATAGGCCGTCATGCCGGCCGACATGTGCCGCATGCGCGGTAGATCGAACGCGACGTCGGGCCGCCGCGCGACCGATCGCTTCACGACCGTAGTGCTTTCCAGGCGACCGCAACGGGATACCAAGCCGAAGCGCCCGCGACGAAAGCGCCGCGCCACCCATCGCGCCATCCACCTCGTGCGACGAGCAACCACGGAAATCGCAGTGCCGCAACCGCGCAGGCGCGTAGAAAACGTCTGCGCGAAGGCCGAATGCCGCGCGCTTCGAGTGTCGTATAGCGTGTGAATTTCTCGCGATACGCGCCGATCGTCGGATACGAATCGTGGAGGAGTGTGCCGCCCAAACGCGCCGTCGCACCCGGAACGACCCAGTGCTCGTGGAGTTCCGCATCGCCACCCGCCGCAGGCTCCGCAACGACACGCGCGCACGCCGTGCGAAAGAGCCGCACCGGCGCTTCGCCACCCCACGCCCCATGATGCATCGCGCGGCCGCAAAAATAGGTCGCACGCGCGACGCCGTACGCATCGGTCGTCGCTGCGGGTTCGAGCGCGTGCAAGGCCGTCGCGAGCCCGAGATCGAGCGACTCGTCCGCATCGAGCATGAACGTCCACGGCGTCGCGACATGCGTGAGCGCGAATGCTCGCGTCGAGACGAAGCCCGTCCACGGTCGCACGACGACGGTGGCGCCGAGCGACCGTGCGATCTCGGCAGTGGCATCGTGCGACTCGGCGTCAATGACGAGAAGCGGTGAACCCAGGGGTACGCTCGCCAGCGCCCGGGGCACGTTGCGCGCCTCGTTTTTCGTCAGAACGACGAACGTGATCTCGGCCGGATTCAGGAGGATGCAGCGATGGACGTCGCGCTCTCGCGTTCGCGCGCGTGCTCGCCGTTTGCGAGCGATGCGGTCACGAAATCGCGATAGAGCGGCGACGGGCGCGTCGGACGGGATTTGAATTCGGGGTGCGCTTGCGTTCCGACGAACCACGGATGGAGCGAGGGGTGGAGTTCCACGGTTTCGACAAGCGTCGTGCCGCCCACGACGTGGTGACCGGAGAAGATCATGCCGTGCTCTTCGAAGAGCGCCTTATAGCGATTGTTGAATTCGTAGCGGTGGCGATGACGTTCGCTGATCTCGAGTTCGCCGTACGCGCGGGCCGCGAGCGTATCGGCTTCGAGCGCGCACGTATAGGCCCCGAGGCGCATCGTGCCGCCCATGAGCTTGATATCGCGCTGATCGGCCATGAAGTGAATGACGGGATGCGGCGTCGTCTCGTCGACTTCCGACGACATCGCGTCGGGCAATCCACAGACGTTGCGTGCGAACTCGACGCATGCGAGTTGCATCCCGAAGCAAATGCCGAGATACGGAATCTTCTTTTCGCGCGCGAACTGCACGGCGCGGAGCTTGCCCTTGACACCGCGAGAGCCGAATCCCGGCGCGACCAAGATGCCATCGACGCCCTCGAGCACGCCCGTGCCCGAATCTTCGACCGTCTCGCTATCGATGCGCTTGATCTCGACGCGCGCGTCGTTTGCGATACCGGCGTGATAGAGCGCCTCGACGATCGAGATGTAGGCGTCTTTGAGTTCGACATACTTACCGACGAGCGCGATTTTGACGTGCTTGCGCGGCGTCATCACGCGATCGACGATCGCCTCCCACGCTTCGAGATCGAGCGGCGCCACGTCGAGTTTGAGCCGCGCTATGACGGCTTCGGCGAGGCCTTCTTTTTCGAGATTGATCGGTACTTTATAAATCGTCGGCGCATCGCCGTTCTGCACGACGTTCTTCGCTGGCACGTCGCAGAAAAGACCGATCTTTTCTTTGAGTTCGATAGGAATCGCGACTTCGGAATTCGTGCGCACGACGATCGCATCGGGCGAGATCCCGATCGCGCGCAGTTCGCGCACCGAGTGCTGCGTCGGCTTCGTTTTGAGTTCGCCCGCGGCGCCGAGATGCGGCATCAACGTGAGATGGACGAACATGACGTTCTCTTCGCCGACGTCGTACCGCACTTGCCGGATCGCTTCGAGGAACGGGAGCGATTCGATATCGCCGACGGTCCCACCGACCTCGACGATGCAGACGTCCGCGCCACTTTGTTCGGCGACGCGTTTGATCTGCGCTTTGATCTCGTTCGTGATATGCGGAATCACTTGCACGGTCGCGCCGAGATAATCGCCGCGACGCTCTTTTTCGATGACCGATTGGTAGATCTGACCCGTCGTAACGTTGTTGATGCGCGTGAGCGATTCGTCGATGAACCGCTCGTAATGGCCGAGATCGAGATCGGTTTCCGCGCCATCTTCGGTCACGAAGACCTCGCCGTGCTGATACGGGTTCATCGTTCCGGCATCGACGTTGATATACGGGTCGAGCTTCTGAATCGAGACGGAAACGCCCCGACTCTTAAGGAGCCGACCCAGCGACGCCGCCGTAATGCCCTTACCGAGCGAACTCACGACGCCACCGGTAAAGAAGATAAACTTCGCCACGATAGGAATCCCGTTTTCGGCCCCGACAGAGAACGTCCCCTGTCGTCGCTCGGCTAGCGTCGAACGACGACGATTCGTTCGTGGAGCGCGAGATCGCGGTGTATTTCGATGATCGCGGGTGCGGCGAAGGCTTCTTCTGCGAGCGTCGCAAGGGCGGGCACCGTATCGGGTCCCGCTTCCATGACGAGCACACCCCCGCCGCGTAATCGTTTTGGCGCTTGCGCCAAAAGCGCGCGATATGCATCGAGCCCGTCGTCGCCGCCGTCGAGTGCGAGCACGGGCTCGAATGAGGTCGCATCGGGTGCGCTTTTGAGGTCGTCTCGTCGCACGTACGGCAAGTTGGCCACGATGCAATTGAAGGTTGCGTCGGGTGCGAGCGCGCTCCACATATCGCTGACGACGAAGTTCACCCGAGCGGCAACGGCGTGCGTCCGCGCATTGCCTTCGGCCACGCCGAGCGCCGCGGGCGAGATGTCGACGGCCGTGACGAGCGCGTTCGGTAATTCGCATGCCAGCGTGATTGCGATAATACCGCTTCCCGTGCCGAGCTCGCAGATCGTCCACGGTGCGTCGCTCAAATCGCCGACTGCGGCGACCGCGAATCCGACGACGGCCTCGGTCTCCGGACGCGGCACGAGCACGTCGCGCGTTACGGCAAACGTGCGGCCAAAAAATCCGGCCGAGCCGACGATGTAGGCAACCGGCACGCCCGTCGCGCGCGTCGCGATCGCCGTCATATATTGCGCGACCCCCGTCGCGTCGAGACGGTCGTCACCGTGCGCGAAGATCCACGCCGCATTGCGCTCGAGTATCTCTTCGAGTAATCGAAGCGCATCGAAGCGCCCCTCATCGCCGAACGCGGCGAGCGCCCGACGACCGTAGAACAATCCGTCACCGACCGTCACCCGAGACTCCGAACCCACCCGGGCCGATTCGCTCGCACTGCGTCTTCCACCCGGATTCCTCGAAAAGCATCACTCCATCGCTGTGTTAGCAATCGCCACTTTGCGGTATGCCGCTTGGTAATTCACTTCCGCGAAAAGGTTCGACTTTGTACTTTCGCTCCAAAACTTTACCGGTTGCGCTGCTGTTAACACTTATCGTCGCGCCGTCGACTGCATGGGCGAGTCCGGTTCGTGCAGACCAGGGCGGCCACCATAAATCGACACACGCACCATCACACCGAATCCAGATGATCAGTATGGATATCGATTTCAAGCCGCACAAACGTCCCGATCAAGGCAAGCTCGCTGGATTCGATCCGATCGTCGCCGAGATTCACGTCGGTGACCGCGTTCGCTTCACGAATACGGACGATCTTCAGCATACGGCTACCGGGTATTCATTCGGCGGAAGCCAAATTCCATCCGACTATCGCTTCCAAGGCGACCCCACGAAACCGAGTGGCGATGCGATCGGCGCGAATGAGTGGAGTACTGGCAACGTCCGTCCGCACTCCGTTTCTTCGAAAGTCTTTACCGCGAAAACTCCGGGGACGTTTTACTTTGCTTGCGCCTATCATTCGAAAATGATGCGCGGCGCGATCATGGTCAAACAGTAACCGCGCTACTCGTCATCGACGAGCGACGCGACGACCGCCGCATGCTCTTCACACGCGACGCCTTCGAATGAAAATTGCATCGACCAGCCGGCGCGCCCATTGACCACAACCGTGCCCGCATCGTCGTCGTCCGCATACGTCATTGCGATCTCGGCGATGCGTGCGCTCTGTGGGAACGACGTCGTTACACCTTCGATCCCGAGCGCGCTCGTTCCGAAAAATGTCAGCGTCGCGACGACCGTCGTCGCATCGCTCGCGCGCAGCGCGCCGTAGACCCGCATCGTGAGTCGACGCGTCTGCATGTCGAGATCGAGCGCGACGAGCGCGCAATCCGCAAACGTGCGCGACGCGAGCAGATCGAGCGCGTCGCGATCGCGCGCGTCGGCGGCCATCTTACGCCGCCGTCGTCTCGCCCGCGAGCAACCGCGATTTCTCGTCCTGTTGCAAACGCGCCACGATACGACCGAGATCGCCGTTCATGATGCCCGGAATATTCCCGAAATTCTCGTTGATCCGGTGATCGGTAATGCGGTCCTGCGGAAAATTATAGGTCCGAATTTTTTCGCTTCGATCGCCCGTGCCGACTTGGCTGCGTCGTAAATTTCCGACGAGCTCTTCGGCTTCGCGACGTTTGCGATCGGCGAGCACGCTGCGCAACATCGTCATCGCACGTTCGCGATTCTGCAGCTGCGACCGCTCCTCGCTACACGAAACGATCACGCCGCTCGGCACGTGCGTGATGCGAATCGCCGACTCCGTCTTGTTGACGTGCTGGCCGCCCGCACCCGAGGCTTTAAACGTATCGACTTGGAGATCGGTCGACTTAATTTCGATGTCTTCGGTCTCTTCGACTTCGGGCAACACGGCAACCGTCGCCGTCGACGTATGCACGCGGCCTTGCGATTCCGTGGCGGGAACGCGCTGCACGCGATGCACGCCCGACTCGTATTTGAAGAATCGATACGGCTCGTTGGAACGAATCCCGAGCGTGATCTCTTTCACGCCACCGGCATCGTTTTCGGTCTGTGAGAGAATCTCGGTCTTCATCTTGATCGACTCGGCGTAGCGCACGTAGAGCCGCGCGAGTTCGGCTGCGAAAAGCCCGGCTTCATCACCGCCCGCGCCCGCGCGAATCTCGACGAAGATATCCTTGCTATCGTTTGGATCGCGCGGCAACATCAACTCCGTCAGCTCCGCTTCAAGCTCGCGGCGCCGTTCGCGCAGACCCTTGGCCTCGTCTTCGGCCATCTCGTGCATCTCGGGATCGCTCTTGTCGGCGAGCAACTCGTCGTTTGCAACGACGTCGGCGAGCAGCTTCCGGTACGCGCGATAGACGGCGACCGTCTCTTCGTTTGCGGCGCGTTCCTTGACGAGCATCGTGAAGCGCGTTTGATCGAAGGCACCGCCGGAATTGGCGAGTTCCATCTCGATTTCGTCGTAGCGTTTCGAGAGCGTCTCGAGCCGTTGGAGATTGAACACGGTCGGTTATCCTTCGCGATGAATCAGGCTGCAAGCGGTATGAAAAAGGACGAGCCGCATTGCTGCAACTCGTCCTGGGATACGGCGTGCCTCGCTAGACGGCGGCGGCTTCAGCCTCGGCTTCGGCTTTCTTGCGCTTGCGCTCGCCTGCTTCGGCTTTCTTCTGCTCGGCCGCGGCCATGCGCTGGTTGAACTTGTCGACGCGGCCCGCGGTGTCGAGGAATTTTTGCTGGCCGGTGAACAGCGGATGGCACGCGGAGCACACCTCGATGCTAATCGACTTGATGGTCGATCCCGTCGTAAAGGTGTTACCGCACGCGCAATGCACGGCGGCCTCTGAGTGCCAAGTGGGGTGGATCTTCTCTTTCACAACTTCGGAAGTATACCAGAGGGCGCAAGGCCTGTCGACACCTAGACACCGACGACGGTCCGAATGAGATTGCGCGCGTACGGGACGCCGAGACCCGTCACGAGATCGTACCCCGTTCCGGCGTCGTAGCCGCCGTTGGGTGCGACGCCCGTCATGCCGGGAGCGGGCGAGGCGCCCGGGAGCGCATTATTCCCGAAGAGGACGTCGGCGAACGTCGAGGCATACGTGGCCGGGTTGCGATACGCGGCGAAAAATGCGGCGTTTGGATTGCCGAGGCGATACGGTTTCGCACCCGTTCCCTTACTCGTACAGCTCGCCGTCTTCTGGCAGGCCTGGAGTACGAGCGCCCACATCGCGGCCATCTCCGGCGCGCCGACGCTCGTGCCGCCGATCGCCGCGACGTTGCGGCTCCCGAGTTCGGGTGCGGCGTCGACCACGACGGCGACACCGGTATTGGTATCGGCATCGAGCGAGATATCGGGCTGCGCGCGCTTGCCGCCACAGGGAAAGCCCGCGATGCCCGTCTCGTACGAAGGCGCCGGGAAGAATGCCGAGCATCCGCCGCCGGAGCCGCCCGCGGTTTGGCCTGGAATCTGCGTTGCGATGCCCCAACCCGTCAGCGGCCCCGTGAGGCGACCCGAGGCGTCGAGCGGGGCGTTGACGCCGCCGACGCTCACCGCGTTGGGATCGGTCGCCGGATATCCCACGCAGGGATTGTTCGGCCGACTCATGGCACTCACGTCGCCCTTGCAGCCCTCGGCACCGGCATCGCCCGACGAGGCGAAAATCGCGATGCCCATCGAGGCGAGCATCGCGAGCTCTTTGGTGCCGTACTCGTTCGAACCGGCCCCGAAGTAGATGCCGTTGCTGCTCGGCTCGCTGCCGCCAAAACTCATCGACATGATGTCGGCTTTGTTGTCGGCGATGGCTTGTTGAATCTCGTCATCGGAGAGGTTGAGTCCGATTTGGGGCGACGGCGTCGCGCTACCTTTGGCACCGCACGGACCGAAGCACTCCGCCGGATTGTAGGCGATGTAAAAGAGCACGTTGGCGTCGGGTGCGAGTGCGGCGGCTTGCTCCGTGTCGAGTTGCGATTCGGCATCCTCGGGATTACACGTCGTGAGATCGGTAATGTTCGCGGCCGACGCGGGATTGCTCGGATTGTAGCCCTGCTTCACGCAGCCGGGCGACCGGGGCGAGGTGACGGGTGGCGGCGTTGCGAGACCGGTCGAATACGACGAACCGGGCGTTCCCGTGCCGGGTGAAACGTTAGCCGTGTCGGCGATCTGCGTGACGACGCCCGACCCGCCGATGCCGAAGAGTTTCTTGAAATCGGCGACGTCGCCCGCGCTCACTCGCGCATCGCCATCGGTGATCGGCCCCGTACCGATGATTCCGATATTGATGCCGGTGCCGGTATACCCCGCAGCATACGCGCCCGTATAGTCGAACGCGTTTGCGATCTGTTGCGGCGTGTAACCTTGAATGAACGAACCGGCGGCGCGGACGGGGACGAGATTGCGCGACCGCGTCGTGTAGCCGACGGCGTTGCCGAGCCCGGCGACGTGAAGATTCGACGGCACGCGCGGTGCCGTCGACGGCGCGAGAAACGTACGCGCGCCGTTGCGAAAGATTCCGAACGAAATTCCGAGCGCGCGTTCGACGTTGACTTGCGGGCCGTTCACACGCACCATCTGCCGCTGCGGGTAGGTCTTGACCGCGATTCCCTGTGCGACGAGCGATCGCGTGAGCCCATCGTAATCCGCGGGCGACGCACCGAAGCGATCGCCGATCTCTTGCGGCGTGATCCAATGCCGGTACGAAGGCGAGGTCGGGTCGTTCGCATCGCGCGCGTAGCGTTCGAGCCCGGCCTCATCGCGCATCGGCACGAAAACGTCGAGCCCGACGGTCTTCACGTGAGCGAGCCCGAGATACGCTGCATTCGCGAGCAATCCGGCGCCGTACGGTACCACGGAGCCGCTACCGACGGCGGCGGGCGCGGGCGACGCCGCGATCGGCGTAACCGACGTGGAGCTGCCGCCCGAGCATGCCGCGAGCAGCGCGCAGGCGACGACGACCGCGATACTTCGCGTTGACGGGGCGATCATCGGGCGATCCTTTCGCGAATCATCGTTTGCAAACGGTCGAACGCGCGGCGCTGCGCGGCGATGCGGCGGTGCTCGAGCGTACTGAGAAAATTCGCGCGTGCGTTCGCGAGCCGGAAGCCGCTTTGGGCCTCCACCGACGATCGACGTAGCGACATCGGCTGGATCGTCGCGCCCGTGAGCCCGATCGTCGTCGCGAGCGTCGCGGTTTCGAACGGCGAGTTGCCGCCGGCAAACGAGATTCCCGTCGGCCCCGCACTGCCCTGACCCGAGTAGTCATAATAGGTCAGCGTACGATCTTGCAACTGGACGCACACGACGCCCGTCACCGGTACGACGTAACTCAGTTGATCGAACGTGTCGAGCGTGCCGAGCACGGGATCGACCCGCACCGACTTCTGCTCGATTTGATTCGCCTGGCTTCCGAACGACGGCGGCACGTTACAAGCCGCCGGGATCGCCACGGCGCCGTTGTCGCGATCGAGTTCTTGATAGAGCCGGAGCGGCAACTGGAACCACGCGCCGACCGCCGCCGACTGCACGACCACGGGCGGCGACTGCGGGGTCGAACCGGGCGCCGTAAGCACGATCGAGATCGCACCGTTGCTCGCGGGCGCGCTGTATGAAACCGTCGCATTGGGTGGCCCGAAGAGCGGTAAATTATAGGTCGCCGACCCGTCGGCGTTGGTCGCGATCGTCGCGACGAGTGGTGTTGCGGTCGGCCGCGCGGCGCCGGCTTGCGGATAATTCGACGTATCGGTGTAGCTACCGTCGGCCGCATACGCGCGCGATGCGGTGAAGCCGCTCGATTCGGATTGCGCGATCGTCTGTGCGCCCGAGTTCGACCACGCCGTCCCGCTCGTCTCGGGTAAGACGTCGATGAGCCCGCTAGTCGGACCCGGATTCGCGTACGTTACGATAAACTTTTCGCCGTTGGAATCACTCGACGCGTAACCGTAATCGACGAGATACGTGGAACCTACGCCCGCGACCGTGCCGTAGTACGTGTCCGTCGAAATCGAGATCGACTGAAGCGGCGACGTGTCCGTCTCGGCCGTCTTAAAATCGTACAGGCCCGAAGTTCCGTTGAACGTCGCGTTGCTCGTGACCGCAATATTTTGCTTCACGGCAAAGAGCGTGCTCGACGACGGCTTCGGCGACGCGCCGGTGTAGACGAACGTTTGCTGCGTGGATCCGCTATAGGCGAAGCTGTCGTTATTATGCAGCGGTCGCGCGGGGTTCGCGAGCGCGGGTCCTGCCGGTGGCGACGTCGGCATCGGCGTCGGCGACGCCGTAACGATCGGCATCGGGGTCGGGGTCATCGTCGGCGTTCCCGTCGGTCCCGACGTCGGCGTCGCAGTCGGGGCCGGCGTTGGCATCGATGTCGGCGACGTTTTTGGCGCGCCGCCTCCGCCACCACCGGAGCATCCCGCGCTCGCAACAAAAAGACTGCCGAGCAACGGCACCAGGGCGCGTCGAACCACCATTCCGACCGCCTTGCTTCGAGTGAGACGACTTTCCTACCGCACCGCAAATGCGTCGATACCGGGGTCGCGGGCAAGACAGTCCGGAACTCGAGCCGAACGCGCCGCGTTGGCCTTTTGACCGGCCCTCGTACCGAACCCATGTGAGGCTCCTTGAAGCACGTACGTCTCCCGCGCCCCGTTCCGTCGCTCGCCCTCTTCGCGGCGCTCGCTTGCGCGATTGGCTTCGGCCCGAGTGCTCGCGCGGGTGCCCAAAGCGCTCCGCCGCCGCCGCCCGCGCCAAATGCGACCGCGCGCGTCGCGACACCGCAACCGACGCTCGCACCGACGACGTCCCCGAGCCCCGAACCGCGCGGCCGTAAGGGCAAACGCTCCGACGACGCCGCAAAACCAACGGCCGCTCCGGCGCCCTCGGCGACGCCGACCTCGCCCGCCTTCGCGACGCTCGACGGCACCTGGGAAGTGCAATTGCAATTCATCGACCACACCGAGTATTCGTATCTCACGATCGCCCAAGGAGCTGCCGGCGCCATCACGGGCACCTGGAAAGTCAACACGAAGACGTTCCCGTTCGAAGGCACCTACGACGGCCGATTGATTCGCATGCTCGTCAAAGAGTCCGAGGGTAACGTTACGATGAGCGGCTACGTCGAAGGAGCATCCGACATGGTCGGCAACGTCGATTCCGGTACCGGGAAAGCCGATCCGACGGCGTTTACCGCCGAGCACCGACCGTCGTCGAAGGGCAGCATTTTCCGCAAGGGCGTCTAGCATGAACGACCACAGTTTCGGATTTCGGACGCGGGCGTTGCATGCGGGCACGCCGCCCGATCCGACGACGGGCGCGCGCGCGATGCCGATCTATCTCACCTCGAGCTTCGTCTTCGACTCGACCGAGCACGCAGCCGAACTCTTTGCGCTACGCACCTACGGCAACATTTATAGCCGCATCGGCAACCCGACGGTCGCCGCATTCGAAGAACGCATGGCGAGCCTCGAGGGCGGCCTCGGTGCCGTCGCCTTCGCAAGCGGCCTCGCAGCACAACTCGCAGCCGTCCTCTGCGTCGCCGAATCGGGCGACCACATCGTCGCAACCGCGAGCCTCTACGGCGGCACGGTCACGCAATTTACGGTGACGCTCAAACGCATGGGCATCGCGTGTACGCTCGTACCCGGCGACGATCCGCGCGCGATCGAAGCGGCGATCTTACCGAATACGAAGCTCGTGTACACCGAGACGATCGGCAATCCGACGGGCAACGTCGCCGATCTCGAAGCGCTCGCGAACATCGCGCACGCGCACGGCTTACCGCTCGTAGTCGATAACACGTTCGCGTCGCCCGCGCTCTGTCGGCCGATCGAATTCGGCGCCGATATCGTCACGCATTCGGCGACGAAGTTTATCGGCGGCCACGGCACGGTCATCGCGGGCGTACTCGTCGAGAGCGGCAAATTTCCATGGGGCGCGGGGAAGCATCCGCTCCTCTCGCAGCCGAGCCCCGGTTATCACGACATGAATTTCGCGGAGACCTTCGGCGAATACGCGCTGTTGATGCGCGCGCGCGTCGAGGTTCTGCGCGACGTGGGCGCGGCGCTCTCACCGATGAATGCGTTCATGCTCTTGCAGGGTCTCGAGACGCTTCCGCTTCGAATGGCTGCGCACGTCGAGAACGCGCGCATCGTCGCAAATTTTTTGCGCGGACGCGACGAAGTTTCATGGGTGAAGTATGCCGAGCTTGCGAATTCACCGTACCGAACGCTCGCAGCAAAATATTTGCCGCTCGGTGCCGGCGCAATCTTTACCTTCGGCCTACGCGGTGGACGAGAAGCCGGTCGTGCCTTCATCGAAGCGCTCGAGTTATGGAGTCATCTCGCAAATGTGGGTGACGGCAAATCGCTCGTCATCCATCCCGCATCGACGACGCACCAACAACTCGGCGATGAAGAGATGCTCGTGAGCGGCGTCTCGCCCGACATGGTTCGCCTTTCGGTCGGCCGTGAAGATCCGAGCGATTTGCTCTGGGATCTCGAAAATGGACTGCGCGCCGCGACTGCCGCGGCTGCGAAATCGGGAGCGACGGTATGATCCTCGAAACGGTCGCGCAGCGGCGCGCGCTCCTAGCGCGCTCGCACACGCTCGCGATGGTCGGCGCATCGCCGACGACGACGCGCCCGAGTTACTTCGTCTTCTCGTATCTGCGCACGAAAGGCCGCATGCATATCGCTGCGATCAATCCCAACGCGCACGATATCGACGGCGTCGTCGCATTTCCATCGCTCGCGGCGTACGCAGCCGTGCACGGCGCACCCGATATCGTCGACGTTTTTCGTCGCTCGAGTGAAGCCGCTGCGGTCACGCGCGAAGCGATCGCGATCGGCGCGAAAGCGATCTGGTATCAATACGGCGTGATCGACGACGTCGCAATCGCGCTCGCCGATGCGGCGGGCCTCGACGTCGTCGTCGATCGCTGCATCAAGGTCGAGACGGCGCGTTTCGATGGCGGGCTTTCCGTCGGTGGCCTCAATAGCGGCCTCATCACCTCGAAACGGATCGCGCCGCCTTCGCGCTCGAACTAGCGTGAATTCGCACCCGGACGTTGTGGTCATCGCTGCCGAAACGCTCGCACACGAGCTCGACGAGCGCTTTCTTGCTATCGTGCGCGCGTACGCGGCGACGGGCGAAGGCCCGAGCGACGTCACGTTCGATGAACTCGCGCGCGCGACGTTCGCCTATCAGTTCGCGACCAACGCGCCATATCGCGCATTCGTCGTATCGCTCGGCATTACGGAGCCGCGCGCGGTCACATCGTGGCGCGACATACCCGCCGTACCCACGACGGCCTTCAAAGACGCGACACTCGCGACGTTCGATACGGTGCGCCGCGAACTCGAATTTCATACGAGCGGCACGACCGCCGCGCAGAGCGGCAAACATTGGATCGAACGTGCGGCACTCTACGATGCCGCGTTGCTCGCCGGCTTCGATCGCTTCATGTTATCGGAGAGACGGAAGCTGCGCTATCTGCAGCTCGTACCGAATCCGCGGTACAAGCCGCACTCGTCGCTGGGCTACATGATGGGCCACATCGCGGTCTTGCGTGGCGATGGCAAAGCGGCATATTTTCTCGACGACGATTCCGTCGATATCGCGGCGTTCGCAAAAGCGCTCGACCTCGCGATCGCGCAGCAGCAACCGGTTTGTATCGCCGGTACGGCCTTCGCTTTCGTAGGGTTGCTCGACGGCCTCGCTGCGAGCGGCCGCACGTTCGTCGCGCCTGCGGGATCGCGCGTCATGGAGACGGGCGGTTTCAAAGGCCGCACCCGCGTCGTCGAGCGTGCGGAATTGTACGCATCGCTCGAAGCGGCGCTCGGCATCGCGCAACACGATATCGTCGCCGAATACGGCATGACCGAGCTCGTCTCGCAATTCTACGACACGCAGGCGTCGCGCACGTCGCCGACGCGCGTAAAAGCGAGTGTCCCGTGGCTGCGCACGATCGTTCTCGATATCGGCGGACGCGAAGTCGCGCCCGGTGCGACGGGATTCTTGCGTCACGTCGACCTCGGCAATCGCTCGTCGGTCATTGCAATCGATACCGAAGATCGCGGCTATGCAACGCCCGACGGCATCGTGCTTTTAGGCCGCGATATCGACGCGCCACTTCGCGGGTGTTCCCTCGATGCCGAAAACTATCAAGCGAAGGCGAACTAAATTCGGTACGGCGCTCCCGTGTGGACCATGTTTCCGCAACGTTCGTAGACGAGTGCTTCCGACGTGGTCGACTCGAGGTTGAGGACTTCGTAGCTATCGGGCGTCCCGGAAACCGGTTTCTGCAAGAAAACCGCGAGGATCGGATCGCCCGCTTCGCCGCGCGGAAATGCGTAGCGAAGTTGCGAGCGATGGTGGAGCGAGGTGCGATCGTAATAGCTCGCGATCGTGCGGCGTTGCTTCTCCGTCACCGCGCAAGCTTTCGCGACGCTCGGGCGGATCGGCGTCGAGCACGCGACGCCGTAGTCGCCGGGCCGCTTCGCCGCGCACGAACCGCCGAGTGCCACAACCGATGCCTGCACCAAAGCCAGCACCAACGAAACCAACGCAATCACGAACTTACCTCCAACGTCATCTTAGATTCCGACAACCGTGCGAATGAGCGCACGTCCGAAGGGCACGCCGATGCCGGTGATTTGATTATAGCCGCCGTTCGGATTTGCATTGTAGCCGGAGTCGATCGGGATCGGCACCGGCAACGGCGTCGCGGTCGATCCGGGTGCGGGCGTGGGACAATTCGCCGGATCGCCGCCGTGATAATAGCAGTAAAGCGCGACGGAATTGTTCCCGTAGGTCACGGGTAGGAACGTCTTGCCGTACGCCGTTCCATCTTTGTAGATGCCATAAAAGAGCGCGTCGGGATTGCCTAATCGATACGGTCGCGCGCCCGAGCCTTTGCTCACGCACGATGCCGTCGCTTTGCACGCCTGCAAGACCAGCGCCCACATCGCCGCCATCTGCGGCGCGGCCACGCTCGTGCCACCGAATGGCCGCAACAGTGCGCCGCCGAGTGCGGGGTCGGCGTTCGCGAGCGTCGCAACGCCGGTGGACGGCGACGCTTCGAGTGCGACGTCGGGTGAATTTCGCGTCGACCCGAGCACGCCCGGCGCGCCGATTTGGTAGGCGGGCTGCGTGAAATATCCGCTCACGCCACCGCCCGATCCGCTCGTTCCCGAACTCGTCTGCAGACCCCACGCCGAAATCGGACCGACGAGTTGGCCCGCAGAATTCACGGGCGTCGTGACGCCGCCGACGCCGACCACGCTCGGATCGGAAGCCGGATACGAAACGCAGAGATTATCGACGCTTCCCGTAAGCGGCGGCCCCTGACATTCACTCGCCCCACTATCGCCGCTCGAAACGAAGACGGCGATCCCTTCGGCTGCGAGCATCGCGAATTGATTCGGTGCTAAACCAGTTCCATTCGCGCTAAACTCATATGGTGGACTCGCTTGTCCCGGGGGTGCGACCGTGCCCTTTTCACTGCCGCCGTAGCTCAGTGAAAGAACGTCCGCGCTGTTGCGATCGATCGCTGTCTGCACCTCTTCGTCGTTTTCCGCAAGGCCCTGTTGTGCGTGGCCTGCGGTCGGGCCCGTGCCTGCGGGACACGGGCTCGCGACGCCGACGTTCGGGCAACCGTCGTTCGGATTATACGCGAGAAAAAACGCGATCGCCGCATCGCGCGCGAGGGCACCGGTTTGTTCCGTGTCGATCTGCGCTTCGAAGTCTTCGGGATTACAACTCGTCGTCGGAAACTCCGATGGCGGCGCACCCGGGACGCTCGCGGCGGTACACGGCGCGGTGACCGGCGGCGGTGGCGCGAATCCGCTATTGGCGTTGACCACGGGATCGGTTGCATCGGGTGATACGATCGTAACGGCACTCGAGCCGACGACGTGATAGAGGCTTTTGTACGCCTCGAGGTCGCCGATGCGGCCACCCGACATCGTTTGCACGGGGCCGGTCCCGATGATGCCGATCGTAATTCCCGCACCCGTATACCCGGCCGCGTAGGCGCCCGTGAAATCGAAGGCAGCCGCGATCTGTTGCGGCGCGAGCCCCGTTCCGATGCCCGTCGATGGAACGAAGAGCGTCGCGTACGCCGTCGCGCGCGCGACGATATTTGGCGAACCCGACACGGGCACGCCCGCATCGACCGACGGCGGCGTCATCGGTGCCAAAAACGTCGTGCCGTTGCGATCGCGATACGCGCCGAAGTGCGTGTGAAACGCGCGCTCGAGTTGCGACTGCGATCCCGCGACGCGCACGAGCATGCGCTGTTTCCAGGTCGCGACGGCAAGCCCGTTTGCGTGGAAGTACGCGATCGCGCGTGCTTGATCCGCGGCCGTTGCCGAGAAGCGATCCGCAATCTCGGCCGGTTCGAGAAAGTGGCGATACTGCGGAGCTTTGGGATCGCTTGCGGCCGCAGCATAGCGGCGCAAGCCGTCGGCATCGCGCATCGGTAAGACGACGTCGATCGCGAGGCGCCCAAAGGTTGCCTGGCTGACGAACGTGCTCGATGCGATCGCGGAGGCATCGTAGGCGAACGCCGTCGATGCGGGAGCGACCGCCACAGCCGTTGCGGGCGCGATCGGTGTGACGGGCGTGCCGTGCGATCCCGCGCAACCCGCCGCGAGTGCGAGCGCGGCAAAGATGGAAATCGTTCGCGTCGTCCGCACGTTAGCGACCTCTCTCGCCCACGTGGGCGAAGATTGCATCGCGACGATTCGCGCGCATCTGCGCGAGCATCGCGGTAAAGCGAGCGCCGCTCGCCGCGACGAATGCACGGCTCGTCGCGAGCCGTCGCGTGCGTGCCGTCGTACCGAAGACGGTCGCCTGCGTGATCCCGAGGGTTTCGGTTGTGGTCGTGATTTGATCGGGCGTCGATTGCGTGCGAATGAGCGACGCCGTCTGGCGAGAAAAATCGTAAAACGTCGTGACGATATCGCTGAGTTGGACGCACGCGACACCGATGCCGGGCACGGTGTACGACGTCGTCGTCTGCGTGTCGAGTTCCCCGAAGATCGGGTCGACGCTCGAGCGCGTATCGATGAGTTGATTGCCGCTTCGAGCAAATTTTCCGACGTTGCACTCGGGCGGAATCGTGACCGTCCCGTTGTCGACGAGCGATGCTCGCGCGAGGACGAGCGGTTGCGGATACCACACGGCAACGGTGCGCGTCACGATCGTCGGCGTCGGTGTCGTGTTCGGTGTGGGGAAGAGACCCGCTGCGTAGGTGATCGTAATCGGAATGATCGGGACGCCCGATGCATTGGGCCGCGGCGCACCGACGGCAAACGTGCTCGGCTTCGGAACCAGCAGCGGTAAACTATACGTTCCCGACCCGTCGTTTGCGAAGGAAGCATTGGCCGCACTGCCGTCGGGATAGCCGATCGCAAGCGTCGCCGTCCCGTCGGCGTTCGTCGTGCGCAGCGTCGATTGCGTCGTGGCGTCGACCTCGGAAAGCGTCATCGCGGCGTTGTTGGTCGGAACGAGCGGACCCGCGGTTTCGGGCAAGATATCGATGAGGCCGTTGCCGACACCAAACGTCGTTTGAAAAGTACTGCCGTCGCTCGAAGATGTCGTCGATCCCAGCGATCGCACGACCGTCGATGAGCCCGAGCGCGTGTAGGTTTCGTAGGCGTCGGTCGTGGTCGTCAGCGTTTTGAGACCACCGAGTAAGAGATCGCTCTCGACCGTCCGGATATCGTACGTCGCACTCGCAAACGTTCCCGAAGCGGGAGGCGCTGCGACGGTGACGGCTTGCGCGATCGTGTACGACAGCGTCTGCGTGTTTGCGGGATTGGGCGAGGGAACCGGATCGCGCGAGATCGGCGGCCGCAAAAACGTCTGCGAGAACGTACCCGCGAACGTATAGGCATCGCCGAACGCGGCGGGACGGGACGAGCCGTTGGTCGGCACCGGCGCCGGCGCGCTTCCCCCGCCGCCTCCGCCACCACACGCCGCGAGCAATGCGGCACCCGCAAAAAGATACAGAACTGCACGCGGGCGACGAGATAACAAAAATGACTCGCTTTGAAGAGACGTCGGCCCGGTGGCATTACGGCCGAAGTAGTCGCATCCTTTTTAGACGAACGCGGGACACGATGGCCAATTCTGTCGTACGTGCATCGCGCGCGATTGCCGATGCCGCGACGCGTTGGCGCGACGCCGACTTTCCGCCACGTGTTCGCGTGACGCGATCGCTGCGCGAACGCACCGGATATACGGAGCCCGTCATCGATTACGCGCTCGATACGCTCTTCGCAGAACTCGATGCGGCGGCGATGTGCGCGACGGTCGCAAGCGAACTCGGCAGCATCGACGCGCTCGAGCGCTTTATCGAGCGCCCGGATCGACCGGCGGTGACCTTCGCTCCATTCGAGCGCGTAACGATCGTCGCGAGCGATACGACGATCGGCGTCGCGCTCTTTCCACTCGTCTTCGCACTGCTCGCAGGCGCGCACGTCCGTGTCAAAGATCGCGACGATCGTCTCATCGGCGCTTTTCTCGAAACGCTTGGAGAAGAGTTACCCGAGCTTGCAGCGCGTGCGAACGCGGAACCGTGGCGAGGCGACGACGATACGGCCGCGCGCGCGCATCTCGGCGATGCCGACGTC
>JANYGA010000278.1 GCA_025359485.1 Rhodospirillales bacterium
TCGCCGAGATCGGCGATCTCGATCGTCATCGTACGTGCGCGGCTTCCGAGCGGCGCAGATCGACGCCGTCTGCAATCAATCGCGCGCGTAGGTCGGCGGTATCGACCGCGCGCGGCGCGAGACCGAGTGCGACGCAACGCGCGGCAGCCGTGCCCGCGGCTTGGCCGAGCGTCATGACGGTCGGTGTGAGCCGCGTCGATGCGAGCGCCTCGTGCGTCGTCGAGATGCAGCGCCCCGCCACGAGCAGCCCTTCGAGCGCTTCGGGTACGAGACAGCGATACGGAATCTCGTAACTCGCACCCGGCGGTAAGCGATGCGTCGTCGTCCCCGAGCCCGAGGGATTGTGGATATCGATCGGATACGCGCTGCGTGCGATCGCATCGTCGAACGTGCGCGCGCTCTGGACGTCGTCGCGGGTAAGCGTGTACGCGCCCGCGATGCGGCGCGATTCGCGAATGCCGATCTGCGTTGCGGTCGCCGCGATCCGAGCGTTCGCAAAGCCGGGAACGTCGCGGCGAAAGAAATCCATGAGCCGCATCGCCTGCGCGCGCGCTTCGACTTCGGCGCGCGTGAGATCGTCCGGGTCGAGTGGATCGATATCGATCACGCGCGTCATGTTCACGCTCACTTCATCGGGATAGGGCGAGATGAAGAACGAGACGAGTTCGCGCGGCACGTCGACACCGTTTTCGCGCGCGCGATTCCAAAGGTCGTAGAGGCCCGCGACGGCGGTGAGCGTCGTCGCGGTTCGCGCGCTCGGCGCGAGCGAAGTCCGCATCTCGCTCGGATGTTCGCGCACGTACGCGGCGGTCGCTTCGAGATCGACGTGACTGATGCGAAACATGAGACTCGCGGGCTGCACGCGTCCGCGCTCGTCGCCCTGATGCACGCGCGCACCCGCGGCGACCGCAACGTACGCGTCCGCCGATGCATCGATCGTGATCGCGGCACGAAGCTCACGCAGCCCGCCGACGGTCGCGACACGCGCGCCGACGACGCTGCCCGCATCGTCGCGAAGCGCGTCGAGAAAGTACGCGTGCAAGAGCAGATGCACGCCGCTCTCACGCATGAGATCGAAGAGCAACGCCTTGTGAATTTCGGGATCGAAGGGCGTGATCGTCGGCACGTAATCGGAGGCATCGACGATGTGTCCTTGCGAGCCGCCGAGGGCGACGAGTCGCTCGACGATCTCTTGCGCGATCCCGCCGACGATGCGCTCCGTTCCGGAATGATACGTCATCCACGGTCCGACCATCGCGGCCGTCGCGGTGCCGCCGAGAAAGCCGTAGCGTTCGACGAGCAACGTCCGCGCGCCCGAACGCGCGGCGGCGAGCGCGGCCGCACAGCCCGCATTACCGCCGCCGATCACGAGGACATCGAAACGCTCTTCCACGCGCGAATTCGTTCCGACCGCGCGCACATTCACCCGCCACGCGGCATCCATCGGTCGAGCGCGGAATCCACGTGCGATGATCACGCAAACGACCGCATTTTACGACACGCTCGATACGGCGGGTGGCATCGATCGCGTCGCTTCGGCAGCAGCGGTCGCCGCGTTCGTGCGGTCGCAGCTACCAGGCGCCCGGACCATGCTCGAAATCGGATGCGGAACGGGGCCGCATCTCGCGACGTTCACGGCCGCGGGGTGGTTGGCGCGCGGCATCGAGGCCGATCTCAAGGCCGTCGCTCTCGCCCGATCGCGCATGCCCGAGATCGTCGTCGATCCAGCCGACCTCACGACGTTCGACCTCGGCGAACGCTTCGATGCGATCGTTTCGCTCGGCGGTAGTAGCGCATTCGCGCGCCTTCCCGCACGACTCGATGCGATGTTCGAGCGACTCGCAGCGCATCTCGAACCGAACGGGATCGTCGTGATCGAACCGTACGCCATCGCCGCGGCGGCCTATCGCCCGGGCGCGCTCGAGAGTATTTTCGTCGACGAGCCCGATCTCAAAATAGCGCGCATGTGCTTGAGCAAGCAGATGGGCAAGATCGGCATTCTCGACTATCACTATCTCGTCGCATCGTTGCGGGGAGTCGAACGATTCTTCGAGCGCCACGAGATCGGCCTTTTCTCCGAGGCGATCTACGAAGCGGCGTTCGCGCGTGCGAACCTCACCTTCGCTCGCATGGCGCTCGCGGCGGGACGCGACGCGTACGTGGGTCGCCCGCGCTAGATGTACCGGCGCATCTGCGGCCACCAAGCGGCGATCGGTTGCCGTGGATGCGTACATTTGTAAATGACTAAATCGTTGAAGTCGGGCAACACGTAGTCGTCGTGATAGAAACCGACGCGTTCGACCGCTGCGAATTCGCGACCGAGCGTCGCCGCGTCGTAGCCGATCGCGAGTACGACGCGTCCCGATGCTTCACGCGTACCGTAGAGATAGTAATTGTTGTGGCCGCTGATCGCGCGCGGTAAGCCGACCTTCGCTCCGAGAACATCGACCGCCGAGGCCTGGCCGTAGTCGTGCGTGAGGATGACCGCTTCGCGGCGTTGGCTCGGGGGAAGCGCGTCGTTCGCGCGCGCGAGCGCTGCGACGAGCGTCGTCCAACCGAGCATATCGGCAAAGTGTTGCGGCACGCGACCCTCGGGATGCTTCTCCATTTTGATGCCGCGTACGTCGAGGACGCGTTCGTATCGTACGAACGTCGGGAGTGGCAAGAGCGGATAGGCTTCGGGCGCGATCGCAAACCCGAAGACCAGCAGCAGCACGGGATACGCGACCGTCGCGAAACGCACGCGCGCGAGTTGCGATTCGAGCGATGCCGCCCCCGCAGCGAAGAGGACGGGATAGATCGGCGCGAGATAGTAGATCTTGGCGCCGAGCGCGAGATAGAGTCCCGAGAGAAGTACGAACGCGATGCCGTACCAGCGGAACGCTCGCGCGCGCGGTGCGCGGAAGAGCGCGACGAGGCCCGCGATCCAAATCGGCGCGGCGAGGGGATTCATCATCAGCATTTGTTGTGCGTAAAAGCCGAGCGGCCCGACGACGACGTTCTTCGTCGCCGCCGCATCGCGTAACACGGCGAGTTGCGGCCACCCGTTTTGCGCCTGCCACACGAGGGTCGGGGCGACGATGACGGCCGCGATTGCGACCGCGAGTGCGAAGCCCGGTCGCGCGAGTGCGCGACGTGACGGCGTGAGCGCGATCGCGACCAAGCACGAGCCGAGATAGAAGAACATCGAGTATTTGTTGACGAGCCCGAGCCCACTCACGACGCCGAGCGTCGCCCACATCGCGACCCGATCGCTCGCTTCGGCTTTGATAAAAAGATAGGCGGCGCCGAGCCAAAGCAACGGCTCGAAAGCATTCATCGTGAGCAGATTGCCGACCGCGAGATAGAACGGCGCGAGCGCGATGCCGATCATCGCGAGGGCTTGTGCGACGAGACCACCACCGAAACGTCGCACCATGCGCCCCGTCACGACGACGGTCGCGGAGGCAGCGATCGCGGGCAACAAGCGAATCGCGTACAACGAGTCGCCGAAGAGCGCGAGCGCGATTTTCGCGATGACCGCAATCAATGGCGGTTGATCGACGTACCCCCATGCGAGATGTCTTGCGCAACTGATGAAATAGAGCTCGTCGCGTTGATAGCCGTAGGCGCCGGCGACCGCGATGTGAATGACAAATGTCGCGATGGCGGCGACGGCCGATAACGCCATCAAGGGTTCAACTAGGGATTCGCTTGCTGCCTCGCGAGAGTGAGCGACATGACCGATGGCTCGCAAGCCCACAAGACCCTCTTCTGCCAATCATTCATCGAGACGCATCGGCAGTTCGAACCCGCGGAGCTTCCGTGGCCCGCGCTCGATGCGGTTTCCATCGACCGGCTGCGTTCGATTCCCTTTTGGAGCGTTGCGCTCGCGGCGGAGAAGAATGCCGGCGTGATGGTGACGCGCTACGCGCGGACCGTTACCGATCCGCAGATCCGCGAAGCGCTCGCGATGCAGGGCGTGGAAGAGACGCGCCACGGTCGGCTCCTCGAAGAGATGCTCGCGTTTTACGGCATCGACGTGGCGCCCGTCCCCGCGCAGTCGGACGATTTTTCCGAACGCGCGTTTTTGGATTTCGGTTACGAAGAGTGCATCGATTCGTTTCTCGGCATGGGTATCTTTGGGCTCGCGCGACAGATCCAACTCTTCGTTCCCGAACTCACCGATATTTTCGACATCGTCATGCTCGAAGAAGCGCGTCACGTGACGTTTTTCGTGATCTGGATCGCCTACGAGCGCATCCGTCGCGGCCGCGGCGCGAGTTTCTTTACCGCCGTCTCGACGGGGCTCGGCTATGCGCGCGCCGTGAAACGGATCGTGACCACGTTCGCACCGGGTGCGAAAGATGCGCCCAAAACACAGGGCGTCGGATTTGGCGCCGAAGGTGCGTTCGCGATCTTCGACGACATTACGTGGCGCAATTTCCTCCAATCGTGCGTGAGCGAACAAGAGCGCTACATGTCGGCGATGCCATCGGACTTGCTCGTGCCAAGCGTCTTGCCGGCAATCGCGAAATTGATGCTTCGACTGCCGTCCTTGCCGTCGGTCTTACGCCGCGCGGAACCCATCCGCACCGCCGCCTAGCCTCTAGGCTTCGCGCATCGCGGCCACGATCGCGACGGGCAGGGCGGCGTCGAGGCCGCGAAGCTCCTCACCCGCGAGTGCGAGCACGTGGTCGGATTCGGCAAGCGTACCGAGATCCGCGAGCCGCGCG
>JANYGA010000282.1 GCA_025359485.1 Rhodospirillales bacterium
TACGGTGCGCGTCACGCGAGAACGCTCTCTTGCGGCTTCCCCGGCCTTCTGCCGCTCTGCTGCTCACCAAATGCGCGCTCGAACATCCCGAGTATCTCGCCGGCGCCGATCCATCGTCTTTCGTGAAGTCTCGCGCGGCAAGCGCGGTGCGGAGTTCGGCCGCATGGCCTCGATGCTCGCGGCGACGTCGAGCTTCTTACGCTTCATGGCCAAATACTGTATCGCGCTCGTGCGCGCACTCGGCATCGCAAAGAATCCGATCTCGTGGGTAAGATTCATATGGTACGTCTTCGTATATACCGGCATCATGCGTCGGATCGCGCTGCCCTATTTACGCTATTTCTCGACATCTTATCATCCTAACGACCTCGACGATCGTAGCGCTCTCGAGAAGACGCGTCGCATCGCGGCAACCTGGGCGTAACCCGTAGCGCGATTTGCAGGCTCCATTTGCGTTCATTCATAACCAGAGTATCGTGCGCGTATCAGATATTTTCGCGAGCGATCTTTTCAAAAACCATCACGTCTTCGTGACGGGCGGCGGCAGCGGCATCAATCTCGGCGTCGCGAAAAACTTTGCCGCACTCGGCGCCGACGTTTCGATTTGCGGACGTTCGCAAGAGCGCCTCGATGGTGCCGCCGCGCAACTCCGCGAACTCGGCGGCGAGGTCTATACCCATGCCGCCGACGTTCGCGATTACGCCGCAGTGGAAGCCGCGATGGCAGGGGCGCGCGCCGCCTTCGGCCCGATCGCCACGCTCGTCTGCGGCGCGGCCGGCAACTTCCCCGCACTCGCCGAGAAGATTAGTCCCAACGGCTTCAAATCGGTGATCGATATCGATCTCATCGGCTCGTTTCACGCATCGCGTGCGGCATTCGAACAACTCAAAGAATCACGCGGATCGATCATTTTTATCTCTGCGGGACAAGCGTTCATGCCCTACCCGATGCAAGCGCACGTCGGTGCCGCAAAAGCGGGCGTCGATATGCTCATGAAAGATCTCGCCGTCGACTGGGGGCGCTATGGGATCCGGTGTAACAGTATCGCGCCGGGACCAATCGACGATACCGAAGGCATGCGGCGCCTCGCGCCCGGCGACGGCGCGCGCGAGCGTCTCGCAAAGATCGTGCCGCTGGGCCGACTCGGTCACGTCGATGATATCGGTGCGGTTGCCGTCTTCCTCGCATCGCCGCTCGCGAGTTACGTTACCGGCACGGTGCTCGTCGCCGACGGTGGTCAGAATCTCCTTGGCGCCGGATTTTGGTCGGCGACGATCATGGGCGGCTAACGAGCGACCAACGCTCGATATTCCAGTAGTGATGACCGAGTACCGAGGGCTCTACACCGCGCACGTTCGCGCGTGCGAAGAGCGCCTCACGATCGAATCCGAGAAAGAGCAGATCGCTCTGCGCATCGAGTGCGCGAAGCATATCGCGGTCGGCACGCGCCTCGATCGCACGGTCCGACGTCGTGAGTTCGATCGCCGCCGCACGATCGATTGCAGGATCGCAAATACGCGCGTAATTCTCGCCGTTCGGCGGCCGCGTGTCGCAGCGAAACAGATACGAATGATCCGCATCTTCACCGGGTTGCCAGCCGTAAAACGCGAGATCGAAGCGCCCGCTCTGTAAGATGCCGCCTTGTGCGAAGAGCAGATTGTACTGATAGGTCTTGATCTGCGTGCGGATGCCGAGTTTCGCAAGTTCGCTTTGCAATTGTACCTGTAGGCGTTCCGAGCCGCTCAAACCCGCAGGCCCGACGATTTCGAGCGTGAGCGGGATACCGTTTCGTTCCCGAAACGCGCCCCGCCGTCGCCATCCCGCGGCATCGAGGAGACGCGCCGCGCCGACGGGATCGTACGGTGCTTGACGGATCGTCGCGTCGTAGGCGAACTGGCCGGGGAGCCGATCGCCGTCACCGGGGCGGTGCAATTCGCCGCGGACGTCGCGTTCGATACGCTCGCGATCGACGCCGCGGACGATCGCTTCGCGCACCGCACGTTCGCGCATCGGCCCGCGCGAGACGTTGAACATCACGTAATCGAACTGGTAGTGATCCGAAAGCCACGACCGCGCGTCCGCAACGGATCGTGCGCTTGCGAGCATCGCGCGGCTTCCCGCAAAGCCGCGGACGTTGAGAAAATCGAGTGCCCCGGACTGCCAGGCCGTCACCTCCGTGTTCGAATCGGGTAGGATCGCGATCTCGATCTTGCCGATTTTCGCCCGACCGCGCCGAAACGCGGGATCGGCTTCGAAGACGACGCGCGAACCGTGCGACCACGACGTGAGACGGTACGGTCCTAAACCGATCGGATGGAGGTTGTACGGGGCGTCGTTGATTTCGGTCGCCGTCGCGAGGAGATGTGCGGGTAAGATCGCGTACGGATCGTTGGCACCTAAAGAAAAGAACGTCGCGAGTGCGGGTGAGTACGGGCGCCGGAGCTTCACTTCGACTGCATAGGGTCCGAGCGCCTTAACCGAAGCAATATCGTCGAAGCCCGATCGATCGGGAACGTTGTTGCGCGGGTTCATCGCCGCCCGAAACGAGAAGACCACGTCACGCGCATCGAACGGCGCGCCGTCGTTCCAGCGCACGCCTCGCCGCAACGTGTAACGGATCGTGCGACCGCCGTCGCGCAAACCGCCGTTGCGGACGCTCGGAACGACCGTCACGAGATCGGGCGTGAACGCGCCGCGCGCGTCGACCCCGAGCAAAAATCCATGGACGAGCGGGATGATATCCGCGAGTTGTGCGTTATCGCTCACCAGCGGGTCGAACCCCGGTGGATCTTGGAGCGCCGCGATGCGTAGCACGTCGCTCGACATCCGAGGTGCATCGCCACTTCGCGCGCATCCGACGAGCGCTGCACTCACGACGATGCACGCAAGAAAGACGCCGCGTCGGAGACCGTCGATCGACGCCCACATCAGACGTGGTGCGAATCCGCTCCGGAAGCGTGGGTCTTCGAGCCACGCTTCCGGAGCGATAGATCGCGATCGTAGCCGAATCGAATAAAGACGGCCTGACCCGCGGGCGAAGCGGCGAGATCGACAAGCGCGCGCGCGAGGTCGGCGTGCTCGGCGTGCGAGGCAACGGCGAGATAGTTCTTACCCGCGACGTTGAGTTCTTTTGGAATCTCGATGACGCGCACGGCTTTGAGCGCCTCGGCATCGACGTCGGTTCGGTAGACGACGCCGGCGTCGGCCTCGTCGAGCACGACTTTCTGCAAGACAGCTTTCACGTTGACTTCGAACGACACGACGTTTGCGAGTGCGAGTTTGTTGAAGTCTCCGCCATACGACCGATCGGCATTTTCGAAGATGCGTCTCGTATATTTGCCGATCGGAACGTCGGCGACGCCGATGACGAGCTTCGTTCCGAGTTTTGCGAGATCGCGTAGCGACGCAATCGCCCGCGACGATTTCGGCACGACGATCACCTCATGCAGACGCGAAATTTGGCGATACGGTTCGACGAGTTTTTCGTCGCGAAGTTTCGCGATGTGATCGAGGTCGGCTGAGAGAAAGATGTCACACGGCGCGCCCGCTTCGAGTTGCTGCGTGAGAATCTGCGTCCCCGTAAAACTCGCCTCAATCGTTACGCCCGGGTGCGTCTTTTCGAAGTCGGCGATGAGTTCGGTGAACGGCCCCGTCGCATTTGCGGCGACGAGCGCCTTGAGCGAGATCGTCTCTGCGGCACGTACGGACATCGCACCGGGCACTCCAAGCGCAACGAGCGTGACGAACGCACCGAGCGTCCGGGCGAGAGCGCGCCGAGTGATGGGGAATGACGAATGTGACACGAGCGACCTCTTTACGCTGATGGGGGAAGGTACGGCCGCAAATCGGCCGCCGTAACGGAAACGTAGACGGCGTCGCCCGCGTCGTAGGCGACCGCACCTTCTTCGACGTGAAGGTCGACGAAGAGCGATCGCTCGCCTTCGACGTGCACGCGCAGCGCCGCGCCCAAGCGCGCGACGTCGACGACGTGGCCCGCGAATTCGTGTTGCGCGCCACTGGGCGTCCGGGCGAGTACCGCGCGCCACGGATCGAATGCCGCGAGCGTCCGCGTCCCCGCGATCGTCACTTCTACGAGATTCGTGCCGCAGAACCGCGCGACGAATTCACTCGCGGGATGACGGATGAGCTCCGCCGACGTCGCGACTTGCACGATCCCACCCAAGTTCATCACCGCGATGCGATCGCCGAGGACGCGCGCATCCTCGTAGTCGTGACTGACGACGATCGTCGGTGTATTGAGGCGAGCGAGAATCGAACGCAATTCCAAACGGATCCGCGATCGATGCTCGACGTCGAGTGCGGCGAGGGGTTCGTCGAGCACGAGCGCGCGTGGTTGCGTAACGAGCGCCCGCGCGATCGCGACGCGCTGCCGTTCGCCGCCGGAAATCTCCGTCGGTCGGCCATCTAAGAGCGCCTCGATCCGTAAGAGCGCGACGACATCGCGCATCCGTCGCTCGCGTTCGGCTGCGGCGATGCCGCGCACACCGAAGGCGATATTGTCGCGCACCGTGAGATGAGGGAAGAGCGCGTACTGTTGCAACACGTAGCCGATCCGGCGTCGCTCCGGCGGTAGATCGATGCGCGCACTCGCATCGAAGAGAATCTCATCGTCGAGGACGATGCGGCCTTCGCCCGGCTTGCGAATGCCCGCGAGCATCGAGAGCAACGTCGACTTTCCGCAACCCGAGGGCCCGATGAGCACGAGCGTTTCACGACC
This sequence comes from Rhodospirillales bacterium, assembly GCA_025359485.1. GTDB lineage: Bacteria > Vulcanimicrobiota > Vulcanimicrobiia > Vulcanimicrobiales > Vulcanimicrobiaceae > JANYGA01. Next base: position 4,739 of record JANYGA010000282.1, read on the forward strand.
GACGTCGAGTGCTACGCGTAGCGCGAAATCCGGGAGCGTCGCCTGCAGATCGAAGACGAACATCGCCTTACGTCGTCCGCCCGCGATCGACGAGTCGCACCGCAAAGAGCAACACGAACGCGACCGTGAGTAAGAGAGCCGACATCGCGACGGCGAGTTCGAGACTCGAATCGAGCGCGGTGTAGATGGCGAGCGGTAACGTCTGCGTCGAGTTCGGAAAATTTCCGGCAAAGACGATCGTCGCCCCGAATTCACCGAGCGACCGCGCCCAACATAAAACGGCACCGGAGAGTAAGCCCGAAAATGCGAGCGGCAACGTCACGCGCGCGAACGCATTCGTGGGCGTCGAGCCGAGCGTTCGTGCGACGCTGACGAGATCGTGATCGACGCCTTCGAATGCTTGTTTCGCACTAAAAATAAAGAATGGCGCACCGGTAAAAATTTGCGCGAGCACGACGGCGACCGGCGTGAACGGGATGGTGATTCCGAGCGCGTGCAGGGCGGGGCCCGCGTAACCCGATCGACCGAAGACGAGCAACAAACCGACACCTGCGACGGCGGGTGGAACGACGATCGGCATCTGCATGAACGTCTCGACCACGCGAACGAATCGCCCCCGCGCGCGCGCGAGCCAATACGCGAGCGGCGTGCCAATTGCGATACTCGCGACGAGCGCGACGATCGACGTTTTCAAGCTCAAGGCAAGCGCCCCAAAGGCTTGCGGACTCTGCAGTTTCTCGACGAGACCGGGAAACGGCAGCCGAAAGAAGACGGCCACGAGCGGCAGCAAAAAATACGCGAGCGCGAGCGTCGCGAGGACGACGAGCCACGGCGCGACCGGTACCGCGCGTGGCGCACGCCGTCGCGACGCGCGTTCGGTCACGATCACGCCAAATACGGCTCGTGCGGCGTGACGGGAACGAGAATCGCATCCATGCGCGCGAAGAGCGACGCATCGATATCGAGATCGGCGGCCGCGGCGTTATCGTCGACGTGTTCGATCTTCGTCGCCCCGACGATCACGCTCGTGACTTCCGAACGACGCAAACACCACGCGAGCGCGAGCCGCGTCAGCGTCGTGCCCGCTTCGTCGGCGAGCGGCTTGCAACGCGCGACCGCATCGAGAATCGGCTGCGTGAAGTAGTCTTCCATCATGTCTTTTGAGGCGCCGGCCGCACGCGTGCCCGCGGGTGGCGTCTTCGCATCGGTGTATTTGCCGGTGAGAATGCCCATCGCGAGCGGCGACCAGACGACGTTACCGAGACCGAAATCGCCGCATGTCGGCAAGACGCGTTCTTCGATCCGACGCCAGAGCGCGCTATACTGCGGCTGGTTGCTCACGGGCTCCGCCCATCCGCGCGCACGCGCGAGCGTCACGGCGGCAGCGATTTGATCGGCGGTCCATTCCGAAACGCCCCAATAGAGAATCTTGCCCTGGCGCACGAGATCGTTCATGACCGAAACGGTTTCTTCCAACGGCGTCTCGCGATCGTACCGGTGACACTGATAGAGATCGATGTAGTCGACGCCGAGCCGACGCAGCGAATGGTTGCACTGTTCGCTGACGTGTTTGCGCGAGAGCCCGCGGTCGTTGGGGCCGTCGCCCATCGTGAAATACACTTTGGTCGCGAGCACGATGCTATCGCGGCGGAAATCCGCGATCGCACGTCCGACGACTTCTTCGGAGCGGCCGCGCGCGTAGACGTTGGCCGTATCGAAAAAGTTGATACCCTTTTCATACGCACGCACGATGCACGCGCGAGCCATATCTTCTTCGACGGAGCCGCCGTAGGTGAGCCACGACCCGAGACCGACGACGGAAAGTTTGACGCCCGAGCGTCCGAGGTTTCGATAACGCATGCCCTACGCTCCGCGCCGCACTCGCGTTCTCCTCGTTACGCGATCGAGTCGACTTCCTCCGCGACGTCGCTCTGTTCGGGAGCCGTTTCGATCGATCGTTCGAACACCGCACGCTCTCGAATGAAGAGTCGCGAGCCGTCGGATGCCCGGCGATCGTGTTCGCGCGACCGTTCGAAGAGCGTCGCATCGTAGCCATCTTCGGCGCGCGGAATCGAACGCGCGAAACCGAGCTCGAGCAACGCATCGAGATTGTCGGTTTTGGGGGTGATACCGCGGCGCAAGAGGGCTTCGATCGCTTCGGTGGTGTGGACGGTTTGAGGCACGATGATAAGACGCATTCCAACGTCAGAAGGTTTGCAAACTGAGACGCAGGCGGCGCCTTGACATCGAACGTACGTTCGTCTACGCTTGCCGTCCCATGGGCGCCGCGCGATATGCCGAGCTGCACTGCCGGTCGAACTTCACGTTTCTCGAGGGCGCCTCGCATCCCGAAGAGCTCGTGGAAACGGGCGTCGCACTCGGGCTCGATGCGATCGCGCTGACCGATCGCGACGGCCTCTACGGCGCCGTCCGCTTCGCCAAAGCCGCGAAGCCCACGACGCTCGGCGCGATCGTCGGCGTCGAGCTCACCCTCGACGCACCCGATCTTCGCCCGAGCGGTCGCGACGGCCGCACGCTCGCGCGCAAGATGACGCCCGCGGAGTCGGCGCGCTTGCCGCGCATCGTCTTGCTCGCCGAAGACGAAACCGGCTACGCCAATCTCGCACGCGCGATCTCCGCAGCCCAACTCCGCGGCCGCAAGCGCGACGCCCGCTTGCGTCTCGACGATCTCGACGGCAACACCGCGGGCCTCATCGCGCTCTCGGGCTCGCGTCACGGCTGGAGCGAGGAAGCGCTCGTGCGCGGCGACGTC